>CAYMCP010000001.1:0-89741 GCA_964388965.1 uncultured Thiotrichaceae bacterium
GGAACAATATGAATTGCCACACTGGATGCAATCGTTTCTTAAAGGTTTTAGCTGGGTTTCACTGGTATTGATTTTTGGATTACTTCAATTGTGGTTTGTGCTGAGCTGGGATTACGTGCGCAGTGATTATTCCATCGAAAGTGGCAAAGTATTTGCCGACGGTATCCTCATTTTCTTTGCCACCGCCTTAATTTCTTCGATAACTATTGATTACCACTTTTCTAAGCCCAATATTCAGCATCGTTTGAATAGGATGAGCAGACATGCTGTAGTGCTACTGTTTACCTTTGTTCCAATGATGTTAATAGCAGCGTCAGTTGGAGTATATTCTGCTTCTTTTAATGTTTCACTCGAAAGTATAGAAATTGATCGAGCAAATTTATATCAATACACCATCACATTTGCTGCTATTCTTCATGCTTTGATTTCCAAAACACTAATGTTTAAAGTTGAAAAATAATATGACTATATTGAACGCATTGATAACACCTATTATTGTTATCCTTATTGGTTTGTTATTGATTGCCATTGTGGTGGTAATTTACGCAATTTTTAAAACTAAACGCGCTTCTGTTCTAATAATTGATGATGAACCAGAAATAATTGATCATTTAAGGGAATTTCTGATAGAGAAAAATTTTGATGTACGTGCTGTATCGACAGTAGAAGAAGCAAAAATATTGATTTATAAAGAAAATTTTGATTACGTGACAGTTGATTTAGGAATGAAGACAGAAAACAGCGAATATGGCAAATGGGGTGGAATAGAAATTTTTAACTTGCTTAGAGAAAGACTGCAACAAATTCAAGAATCAGAATCTTACCTAAGAACTAAAGTACTCGTGCTTTCTGGTCACAGTCTCGAAGAAATTGCAGACGCAGGTTTTAAAGGAGAAGCACGCTTGATGCGGCAAGATTTCATCTCCAAAAGTGATCCTAATCACAACTACATACTCGAACTATTAGAAAAACTTGGCGTTTGATAAATCCAACTATTCCAGTTTAATTTATTCGCACTATTTCTTATAACCGTTAATTATCAACACTATAGCCTAAACGAATTTGCAATGATTCTAATAATGGCGCAATTCGAGCAATTTGCTGTGGATAACGCAAACCTTTTACTTTTTTCTCACTAGCGTTGACCACAGGAACAGCTTGCGCATACTGACTAAAATCATTACTTACCTCCATAAAATCAGCAAGTTGCTCTAAAATCATTGCAGGCTGACTTGTCAAATCCTCTAATTTAATTTGCAAACAACGTTGTGGCTTATTCTGTAAATGCGTCAAAATCGCCTGTTGTATCGCAATCCATTGAAATACAACAACATTTTCCAGCGGTTTATCTGCATATTCACGCCAACCATAAGGCAATGCAAAATTCCAATTTTGACTAGAATAACCTTTAATCACCAATTCTGGTAAATGATAAGTATTAAAACGTTTCGATTCTAACAACCAACCGTCCAGCATTGAATCTACCGTATTAAATCCATTGCGCGTGATGTGAATGTACAACGCATCAGGAAATACCGCCTCCACCAAATTTAACCACAATGGACAATGTACCGACTTGTCAACTAAACGCTTATTAGTATGCTGATGTGGTTTACGCAAACCTGTCAATAAAGCAAATGCAGGACGGTAAATTTTGCGAATTACTTTAGCTAATACAGGATGTTGCATTAAACCCAATTTAGACCAACGTTGCCAGGTACTCGCAGGTAACGCCGAACGTGCAAAGATTTCCCGAATTTGTAGCAACATTTTATCATCAATTGCAGCATCACTTATTCCCTCACTATCCCAATTATTTTTTGCAGGATGACAATAAGGATTCCAAATGACATCCGATTCTCGCGGTACGGAAATAAAAGCAGGGTGTTCACGAATAATTTGATGTAACAGGGAGGTACCAGAGCGCGGCGCACCAATAATAATGACAGGTTTATTAAACATCTCGTATTTCCCGACAAGCTAGATCAAAATTAATAATTTTAAATCCTTGCTCTTTTGCTGTATTAATTAAAAAATACATAAAATTAATTTCCTGTATCCCAGCATACACTGGATGATCATACAATACGGCAAGCTGCGAATGTTTTTGTAAATCAGTGATAAATCTATTGATCATTGCTGTATCTGTTTGATAATAAACCCGTAAATGCTCTACATAACCTACACCACCGGGCTCACCTAATAAATTAGTTGGAATACTGATAAGCTTATCTTGCAATATTTCGATATGTTGATACTGCTCTCCGTGTAAATCAGCAACGATTGTAAAGCCATTTTCAATTAGTATTTGTGGCAAATATGCGGAATTATTCCAACCCGGCGAGGCAAAACTATTAATCTGCTCAATACCCGCTTGGTGTAATTGTTTGATTCCCCAATGAATTTCATCATTAATTTTACTTTGAGTCCAGTTGTGAGCGTTACGTTGCCATAGAGCGTGATTTTGTCCACCGTGCAAGCCTAAATGATGCCCTTCGTCGATAATGCGTTGTAAAATATGTGGATAGGCTTTACCTACTAATGGATTTAATAGCGCGGCTTGCAGATAGCCATATTTACCAAGCCTTTTTAGATTGGATAATTTCGCTGCTGTGGGTGTATGAGTCGATTGCCAAAATTGTTTTAAAGTCTGCCAACGCGAAACGGCACGCCCCATATTAACGAAAAAATTTAATTTCACTTCTAATTGTTGCGCTAAATCAAGTAATGCGGGTACGCCCCGTGCCATGCAAAGATGTGTATCAATATCAAAGCGTAATATGAGCCACTTATTCATTAAATTTATATTTTATTGATTATTGAGATTTTCAGTTAATGACCACGCATAAGAACAATCTAGGTCTGCCCGCACCGCCATCATGCCATTTAAACCATTATCTAAAATAATATTTAATGGTGTACGTTGATTAAAACGACGATGTGGCGTATTCAGCCAGTGCATACTCATACGGTAATTATGTGGATAAGTGGTGCGCAATGCTTCAGAAATTGCAATTAATTGCTCAATACGCTGATTAACTTCTAACGTATCTGGAAAAGCGGCACTGTTACGATAGCGATTCATTGCTCTAGGTTTGGTGTCTGCTGGCAAACTCAAAACCTTAATTTTATCATTATCTTCAATTTCCCAATCGTCTAAAATCTGCATCACGATACGGGATAGAGTAGCGCGTTGTTGTAGATTGACTTGCATCATTATTCCTCACAATATCGACATAAAATATTAATTTAAGCATGAAAGATAAACTTAAATAAGTCAATAGGACTTCACATGGGTAGGCAATTCTCATTTTAAACTTTATGACAGTGCATCGTCGATAAGTTGTGATTAAGAGCTACTTTTCATTAACACAACTTGTTACAATGTCCGGTCTATTTTAGCTTATTAGGGATGCGTA
Source organism: uncultured Thiotrichaceae bacterium (assembly GCA_964388965.1). GTDB lineage: Bacteria > Pseudomonadota > Gammaproteobacteria > Beggiatoales > Beggiatoaceae > Albibeggiatoa. The sequence goes on from CAYMCP010000001.1 coordinate 3,420, forward strand.
TGGGACGTTTTAGCTTTGGACAACCACCCGTTAGAAAAAAACAAGATAAAATAAAAATTAAAACACCAGAAGAAATAGATAAAATGCGGATTGCAGGACGTTTAGCGGCTGAGGTACTGATGATGATAGAACCTTTTGTCAAAGAAGGCGTGACCACTAATGAGTTAAATAAATTGTGTCATGAATATATGGTAAGAAATCAACGTGTTACGCCAGCCCCTTTAAATTATCGTGGCTTTCCAAAATCAATTTGTACTTCTGTTAATCAGCAAGTTTGTCATGGCATTCCTAATAATAAACCTTTGAAAAATGGTGATATTATCAATATTGATATTACTGTAATTAAGGATGGTTTTCATGGTGATACAAGTAAAATGTTCATCATAGGTGAAGCCTCTGCGTTGGCAAAACGTTTGGTACAAGGCAGTTATGAATGTTTATGGGCTGGAGTCGAGCAAGTAAAACCGGGGGCAATGTTGAGCGATATTGGTAAAGCGATTCAAAAACTTGCTAAAATACAAAACTTTAGTGTGGTACAAGATTATTGTGGACATGGTATCGGACGAGAATTCCATGAGCAACCTCAAGTTTTACATTATTATTCTAAAAAAGCTGATCCTGTTGAATTAAAACCCGGTATGACATTCACTATTGAACCTATGATTAATGCTGGTAAACATCAAGTTAAACGCCTTAGTGATGAATGGACAGTCGTTACTAAAGATCGTAGTTTATCTTCACAGTGGGAACACACGGTTTTAGTGACAGAAACGGGGGTTGAAGTGCTGACCTTGCGTGATGAAGAACGATTTTTTAATTAATTATCATGTATCCAAATTTGACGCAGTGCGTTAAAGGCTCATTCTATGCAGTGCGTAGAATGAGGAGTGTGTTATTTTTACAGTTATTTTGCGATCTCTGCGCAGGGGATAACGTGAAATCTTTAAATATCACTGAACATGACAGCAGTTAGTAGAAAATCTAAACCCAAAATAGATAGAGAGGAATATACAACAGTGCGAGTTGTTGCGCGACTCACGCCCTCTGACGTAGGCACGCAATCATAACCTTCAAAAACAGCAATCCATGTCACTACAAAACCAAATACAAAACTTTTAATCACGCCATTTAAAATATCTGCACGCCATTCTACCGATGCTTGCATAAATGACCAAAATGCACCGTCGTCAACACGTAATACCATTACAACAATAAAATAACCACCCATTACGCCTACTGCACTAAAAATCGCGGCTAACAAGGGCATAGAGAAAAAACCAGCTAAAAAACGCGGGGCAATGACTCTTTTGTGTGGATTAACAGCCATCATTTCCATTGCTGATAATTGTTCAGTTGCTTTCATTAAGCCTATTTCTGCGGTTAATGCTGAACCTGCGCGACCTGCAAATAATAAAGCGGTAATCACAGGACCTAATTCGCGTACCAGCGATAGTGCGACTACTGCGCCTAAGATTTCTGTCGAACCAAAATTAATTAAGGTATTGTAGAGTTGTAAGCCTAGTACCATACCAACAAACAAACCAGATACTAAGATAATGCTGAGTGATAATACGCCAACTGCATATATTTGTGCTACAACTAGGCGAAATCGAGTTAATAAAATAAACGACGCACTCAATATATAAGTGAGAAATAGATATGCTCGACCTAATTTAGCAAATGTATCTAGTGTAGAGCGACCTAATTGCTGTAATTGTTCGATCATGCCACTTCTCCTAGTAATTCCTCTGCATACGACGGTGCTGGATAATGAAATGGTACAGGTCCGTCAGACTCGGCGTTGATAAATTGTTTAACCCATGCAGAATTAATTTGTTGTAATTCTTGCGGCGAGCCACTACCCACTATTTTACCATTTGAAATAACATAAACTTTATCAGCGATAGACAAAGTTTCATGCACGTCATGCGAGACTAAAATGCTAGTTAATCCGAGTGCATCGTTAATTGAGCGAATCAAACGTACAAGTACGCCCATTGAAATTGGGTCTTGTCCTGTAAAAGGCTCGTCATACATCATCATTGTGGGGTCGGTGATGAGGGAGCGCGCTAGGGCAACACGTCGCAACATACCGCCAGATAATTCACTGGGCATTAAATTGCGTGCGCCACGCAAACCAACTGTTTGTAATTTCATTAACACTAGATGATGAATCAGTGATTCAGGCAGTTTAGTGTGCTCGCGTAACGGGAAGGCGACATTTTCATATACATTTAAATCAGTTAATAACGCACCACTTTGGAATAACATACCCATTTGTCTGCGTAATTTGTATAGCTCGGCTGTGTGCAATTTTGGAATATTTAAACCCTGCATGTCGATTGTGCCGGCAAAAGGTTTAATTTGTCCTCCAATCAAGCGCAATAAAGTTGTTTTCCCGGTGCCGCTTGGTCCCATAACGGCAGTAATTTTGCCACGCGGAATATCTAAATCTATATCATCAAAAATCCAGCGTTCTCCACGCGCAAACTTTAAACCGCGAATTTTAATCAAAATCTCATCAGTCATGACAGTACCATTGTGCTTAAATTAGGTATAACATACCATGTAAACCTTAGCTTGAACAGAGAATAACAATTGCATTCTAAGATGTCGTTAGTAACAATATGCTCTTTAAATATCTAAACTATCACTAAATTACGGAGTCGGAGCCTATGACGATTGTAACAACTGTTTCTCGTGAGCAGGCAAGCGGGAAAATTGCTGAAATTTATGCCGAGATCGAGAAAAATCTAGGTTATGTACCACAGGCATTCCAAACCTATAGTGCTAGTCCGTTTTTGCTTGAACTGACTTGGCGTAAAGTCGCTTATTTTATGGAGCATCCTAGACTTAGTATTGAGTTTTTAGCAGTGACTAGAATGTTAGTTTCAGTAGAAAATTTTTGCGATTATTGTATTGGTTTTAATACCAGCTTATTGATTAATATGTTCAACTGGTCGCACGACGATATTATTGCCACACGTCACAATCCAGACCACGCCCCCTTGACTGATAAAGAAAAAGTCCTATTATCTTTTGTGTTGCAAGCTGCCAGTCAGCCATTGAAAATCAACAGTCAAGATTTACAAAAAGTACGTGACGCAGGTTGGGAAGAGGCGGATATTTTGGACGCGGTCAGTCACGCAACAGACAACGTTTCGACGGATTTATTTTTAAATACATTTAAACCTGAGAACGATTTTATTATCCAAGAGGAGTATGACGAAGATGTTGACCAATACTAAAAAATCTTATGGCTTGATTGCGCGCTTATTACATTGGGTAATCGCGTTGCTGGTTTTTGCCTTGATTGCTGTAGGCTGGTATATGGCTGAAAATGAAATTTATGATTTATATCCATATCATAAAGCCATTGGTATGTTGGTATTATTTTTGGCAGTATTGCGTATTTTGTGGGCGTTGACTAATACACATCCTGCATTCCCTGACACGATGACGGGTATCGAAAAAATAGCGGCTTATTTTGGACATACAGTATTATATATCTTATTGTTATTAATGCCAATTTCTGGTTACATTTATTCAGCGTCGGGTGGATATGGGATTACCTTCTTTGGTCTATTTGATATTCCGTTGCTAATTGAAAAAAATGAGCAGTTGCATAAAATTGCAGGTGAAGCACATGAAATTATTGCATTTACCGCATTAGCAATTATTATTGGGCATATCATTATGGCTTATAAACACCATTTTATTGACAAAGACAATACCATGCAAAAAATGTTGACAGGTGTGAAAGAATAAAATCTTTTTTAGTTGTTTTGCAGTTGGTAGAATATGCCGGTACATCTCGTTTTAATTCGTTTTTGCTCGCAAAAAATCACAAATGTACCGGTCGATTGGTTATTTGATTGGTGCATTGTTAATTGACAGGAGATTTTAATGATGCGCTGGGTATGGTTTTTATTTTTATTTAGTCAATCAGTGATGGCATTAACTTGTGAAGATTCTTCATATTTACAAAGCCTTATCCAAAAACAAAATTACCGTCAAGCAATTCAAGTTTTAGATCAATGCTTGTCAGCGCAACCTATTAGACCTGAAAGTCAATTATTCAATCAATTACGCAATACCCTACTTAATCAATATGATATTGCTGATAAGCAAATTTATCAAAATTTCCAAACCCTATTTCAAGTACATCCACTTAAAAATACTACTGTCGATTGGGCGAAAGATTTAAATTATTACTATCCATTTGCAGCATTAAAATCAGAGGACGAACAATATTATTTTTATTACGATACGGGACGATTGCAAAGGCACACACGAGGTATTGCTTTAACAAAACAAGCTATTATTTGGAAAAATTTACTAGGTGCAGCACAACGTATTGAATTTTCTGATATTAAAAAATTAGAGTTGATCTATGAATATGGCTTATCCTTAACTGCTTGGAAATTACGGATTAATCAAACGGCTGATATCCGCTTATCTAAATTACCTGATAATATGCTGTTAGCTTTCTTATCCGCGATGAAGTATTTTATTCAAGCCCACAGTAAACAACATGTTAAATTAATCATATCCACTGCACTCGATTTAACGGGATAGATTTAATGAATAATCAGTTCAGCCAATGTTTGACAAAATGCCATACGCATTTCCCTATCCTCATCATTACCGTAAATTGCCATGTCTTGGATAATCCACCCCAATAAAGAGGAAAAATCTCTTTCACGCATATAATTAACCGCTAAAATTGCGTAATTACTACCCAAGCGATTATCGGTTTCATAATCACCTGTTGGCTCAACTTTCCAATAACATAATCCATTTTTGGTATGTTGAACAAAAGGAAGTTTGTGTCTGCGTCGGGTAGACGTAGCATCACTTTCCATAGTTTAAACCCTCTTAATATATTAATAAAGTCAATTACCTATGATAACTGGTCACATCGCAGGCAATGCAAACTTCACACACAATCAGATGACTATTGCTACACAGTTATTTTAGCTAAAACAAAGTATACGAGGCTAAACTATTTCGTAAACAAACGAGACCACCAGCGTTTTCTATTCATTGGAATAGGGCTATCATCTTGAATTTGTTGAGGTATTACTTTCGACAACACCCAACGTGGTTCTATTTTTTGTCCACTTGAGCCACAAGACGCGCCTAAGTTATTGGGATCATAAATTTTAATTAATTTAGGCTGTGTCATATTATCGGCATAAACAATTCCACAGTAATCATAATCATGATCTCGACGTAGTAGCGTATCCACTTCTGTGATAAATGCAAGCAAACTACTTACGGCAGCGGGTTCAGATGGTAGCGTTTCACCAACACAATAGATATACCAATTTTCAGGATTAATTTTGATTTGCTCCCACAACGCATCCAATTGAGGCCAACGTAAGGCACTGGTGAAACGACCATTATATATTGTTTTAAATTCATCACTTGCTGTCATACTTGATCCAAATTTTGTTTATTTATTATGAAACTGTAAGAGAATTGTAAAAATAATGATTTTAACTAATTGATTTTAAAGAATTAAATTTAAAAAAGCAAGTATTCTACAACCCCTACGATCCACAATTACGACTCAAATTACTTAGATTTGTGCTTTCCAACAATTTGGGTCTGCTTGGAATGGGTCGCCTGTTAGCGCGTAGGACAAACATTTTAACCCACCGCGACATAATTTTGCATAAAAACACGCTTCACAACCCACGCTAACTTGTGATGGATCACGTAATTGTTGGAATAAGGGAATTTCATCGTATAATTGCAATAATGGGGTTTGCAAAACATTTCCGACCACAATAGGCATTCGCCGACACGGCAATAAATCACCATTAGATTGAATCGTAAAAAAAGAATCGCCAGCCGTACAACGGTAAGGTTTACCTCCAGACATTAAAAATTGCAATGCACGATGAGTTGACACCTCAGTAATGCGATTAAACCATGATTTCTCAGCAAATTGTTTTGCCTTGTGCATAAGTTGGAAAAAATCTTGAGTTTGCTCTTTTGTTAAGACGTACTCATTTACACCACTACCTTGTGGAATTAAACGATCTGACCAAACACGATTAACTTTGTATCGGCGAGCGATTTTAACTACTGCGGGAAATTCTTTGTAATTACGCCCATGCGCAGTAAAAGAAACAACCGTATAAATATCAGCTTTGCGTAATTGTGCTAATCCCATTAATGTTTGTTTAAAACTACCTTTGCCGCGAATAGCATCATGTGTTTGCTCAGTGCCTTCTATACTAATTTGCACGTAATTTGGTTTAAGTTTTTGTAATCTTTTAGCTATTTTTTCATTAATAAACGTTGCATTAGTTAAAATTGCAAAACCGAACAATTGACGATATTGAGCTAATATTTCCAGCAATTCAAAAAAATCTTGTCGCGCAAACGGTTCACCGCCGGTCACATTAATATGACCACCAACAGGACGAGATAAACGTTGACTGAACACCGCTAATGTAGATCGATACTGTTCTAAAATATTAAGCAATTGTTCAAAATTAAGTTCATTACGAGCATAACTATCCTGATAACAATGAGAACAACGCAAATTACAACGCTCAGTAATATGCCATTGCAGCAACAAATGAGTAGGAGCGTAAGGGTCAATCCTCATGAAAACTGTCTTTCTTAGGGGCAACCTTATCAAATTCATCATCATCGTCGTCATAAATGCCAAACGTACTATTTGATACATTGGACAAAACAATAGCCATAATTGTACCGCCTAAAATGACAGCAAGACCAATAGAGAGTAACTTGATGATAAAAATGATAATCAAGCCAACCAAAACACTAGTAAGAAAAACAGGTTTATTCATTATGTATCCTTGAAGCCCATAATTTGAAATATATGCCAAAAACTGAATGTTCTTGGGCTAATTCTAGTGGGATTTTTAACATAAATCTACTTTTTATAACATCTCTTGATTGATGAACAATTTTACTAAATTTTGTTAAATGGTTGTAATATAGCAAGTTGTGCTTACTCACACAAAGGTCTCTCATTCAGGGACAGAACTAAAATTAAAATAACTAGGCTTAATTATGCAAACACGTTGCAATTTCTCACTGATTATTTTTTTGGTAACTATTGGTTTATTCACTAATTTTGAATCTTTTCGCTCCACCGACCGCCTGCTTAACTCGCTTTCTGAAGATGGCTATTTAATGCTGACGGTAGCACGTAACTTTGCTTTAGGTCATGGTTTAAGCACGGCTGACGGTGAAATAATGACTAATGGTATTCAACCTTTAGTTACTTTTTTATGGGCTGGAGTTTATTTTTTAAGTAATGGTGAAAAAATTAAAAGTATTGTATATATTACATTAATTCAAGCCGTAATAGCACTGGTTTCAACTATCCTAATCTGGTTACTAGTCAAAGCTACTGTACAAAAATATACATCCATCGTTGCGAGTATCGCAGCACTTACTTGGTATGTTAGCCCAGTTTATGCGGGTTATACCTCAAGCGGTTTAGAAACCGGATTATATGTGCTTATGGTATTGTCAATCGCATTATATTTTATTAAAAAATTGACTTGGTCAAAGCTGGATACAATATTATTAGGATTTTTAGTCGGTATAAGCTTTTTAGTACGAAATGATGCTATTTTTGTTGGTTTTGCACTATATGCAAGTTATTTGCTATTCGGACAAGAAACGATAAAACAACGGATTTGGAAAGCGCATATTATGGGAATTATCGCCTTTAGTTGTAGTATTCCTTGGCTTATTTACAATTATACTTATTTTGGCTCAATTATTCCAATTAGCTCTACTGCACAATCACTGGTTGCTGAATTTGGACAAAATTGGCAATATGTTCTATTTGTACTAACAAAATATAGTTTTACTTTTATTCGCTTCCCTAATTTTTTATATGATTCACCCCTATTTATAGCATTTTGTACCTTATTTATCAGTAGCTTAATCATTGCATTGATAAGTTTCTATAAGCAATTTTCCGTGACAGAACAACGTTTATTGATTTTTGCTACGATTTATATTTTAGGATTAAGCCTCTTTTATGGATTATTTTTTGGCGCACCACATTTTATCAGTCGTTATCTATTTCCGAGCACGGTTTTTTTAGTTATTTTATGGGCAAGTACGGTTATAAATTTATATTTTTGGTTAAATTGGAAAATATTACGTCATGCAATGGTTTTATCATTTTGTGTGATCGTACTCGGTTTTGTTATTAAAAATGATATTTTGAAAAAAAGAGAAAATTTACACTTTCAAGTCGTAACATGGGTAAAAAATAATGTGCAGCAGCAACAATGGATTGGAGCTGTACAGTCTGGTACAGTAGGCTATTTTCATGATAAAACTATCAATTTAGACGGTAAAGTGAATCCAGAGGCGTTAATTGCACGAAAACGTAAACAATTACCCGAATACATTATTGAAAAAAAATTAGCTTACATAGCGGATTGGGCTGATTTAATGCGATGGTTCGAGCCAAACAACCCAAAAATTACGACAGCACAACAAGTAGCATTGTTAAAATATTATCGGGTTGTCGTACATGATAAACAGCAAAATTTGGCGGTACTTGAGTGGTATCGAGAATAAAAAATTGAGAAAACACAATGTTAATCCAAACTACTAGAGAGGATCATCGAATTGCTTGGTTTGCAGCGTTAGCGATTACGATTCATATTGCAGAAAGCGCGCTTCCCAGCCCATTACCCGGTGTTAAACCCGGTTTGGCAAATGTAGTAACAGTTGTGGTTTTAATGAAATTTGGTTGGCAAATGGCTGTGTGGGTAAATTTATTGCGCGTTGTTGCTGGTAGTTTAATTATTGGAACATTTTTAACACCAACTTTTATTTTAAGTCTCAGTGGCGCATTGGCAAGCACTATTTCATTGATTTTATTGGCACAATTACCAAAAAAATGGCAATGTAGTTCCATTGGTTACAGTGTTGTGGCTGCAATGCTACACGTTTTAGCACAATTTTGGGTTGCTTATTTGTTATTTATTCAGCATAATGGATTACTTAATTTATTGCCACCATTAATGACGGCTGCCTTATTTTTTGGGATGGTTAGTGGTTTAATTGCAGCTAATGTTTTGAAGCATTTGCAAAATATTTGATGTTTATAGTGATTATGCTAAATCGTAGATAACTGCAAAAATAATGTTTTTGATAATGCTAAATATCACTATTTAGAGTTGTAAAGTAAGCAGTGTGTTCTACACTTATATTAGATAGTGCTAATGTAAATTTGACTAAGAAAAGGTGTGTTTATAAAACTAATAGTTGTCCTTTTTGAGTCAAAAAACAGCATGATGTAACACAATGATTCTAAAGGCTTAAAAATCATATTGATCAAATGAGTAGTACAAACACCAATGAGAGGAGATAACAATCATGATCAGCAACCATATTCACCGTTTTTGTTATGCCAGTACCGCAACAGAAAAATGTACTTCTTTGCAAGTTGGTAGCATTTTACAATCTGCTTGTCGTAGAAATGTAGAATTAAATATTACTGGTGCATTATTTTTTGGTAATGGTTATTTTTTGCAATTTTTAGAAGGTGGACGGGGAAATATTAATACCCTATATAGCAAATTGCTGCGTGATGATCGTCACACCAATTTGCAAGTGTTGGAATTTAAAGAAGTCGATGGACGTTATTTTGAAGAATGGTCAATGAAATATATCCATTTTCCGTACATAATCGAAAAAATCTTGCGGGAAACTGGATTAGAAGAATTTAATCCTTATTTATTGGATGGTTATGCTGTCAATGCGATGGCGGATGCGTTTCGTAATCACTACGATCCAGAGGTACCGCAACCACAAAAATTACATAAAAAATCTACTTTCTTTGATTTCTTTGCAGTAAAAGCTTAACGTACTTTGTCTTTCGATATTTCAGGAGACAATTTTACTATGATTTACCGTCTTTGCTATGCTAGTACAGCAACTGAAAAGTGTCCTTCGCTACAGATAGGGAATATTTTGCAATCTGCTTCTGAACGGAATGTACAATTGGGTCTTACTGGTGCATTATTTTTTGGTAATGGTTATTTTTTGCAATTTTTAGAAGGCGAACGGCATAACATTAATTTTCTATACGATAGATTACTGCGTGATGATCGCCATACCAATTTGCAAGTATTAGAATGTAAAAAAGTTGCAGAGCGATATTTTGACGAATGGTCAATGAAATATATTCATTTTCCTTACGTGATTGAAAAAATTTTGCGAGAAACTGGATTAGAACAATTTAATCCTTATTTATTAGATGGTTATGCGATTAATGCGATGGCGGATGCGTTTCGTAATCACTACGACCCTGATGCAATAGGCGCACTTAAAAAGCGTAAAAAATCGAATTATTTTAGCTTTTTTGGTATGAAAGGATAAATTTTCTAGTTTTTGTTTTAAGAACAAATCTTGTCAAAAAAAATGATGTATTTGTGCAATCTTATTGTTGAAAAATAAGCATACTATACCAAAATCCACTAGTGGCTTTGTGAGGTATACAAAGTTGTGTTCTAAATTCCCACTCATTTAAAAAGGATGTATTTCATGGCTTTTGAACTACCTGCTTTACCTTATGCAATTGATGCTTTAGCACCGCATATTTCTCAAGAAACGTTAGAATTTCATCACGGTAAGCACCATCAAACCTATGTGACAAACTTGAATAATTTGATACCCGGTACCGAGTATGAAAGTTTGTCTTTGGAAGAAATTATAAAAAAAGCACCTGCTGGCGGCGTATTCAACAATGCAGCTCAAGTATGGAATCATACTTTTTATTGGAATTGTTTAAGCCCAAATGGCGGCGGTGAGCCAAAAGGTGCGCTAGCTAACGCAATTAATAGTGCTTTCGGTTCTTTTGAGCAATTTAAAGAGGCTTTTACTAAAACATCTGTCACAACATTTGGTTCTGGTTGGGGCTGGCTTGTGAAAAATGCTGATGGTAGCTTGGAATTAATGAGCACTAGCAACGCAGGCACGCCTATGACAGAAGGTAAAATCGCATTATTAACCTGTGATGTTTGGGAACATGCTTATTATATTGATTATCGCAATGCCCGTCCTGCTTATTTAGAAGCATTCTGGAATTTAGTGAATTGGGAATTTGCCGCCCAAAATTTTGCTGGATAAAATACTTAAAAATATTAAGATTGCTCTAAATTGAATTATTATGAAAAATTTAATTTGAGCAAATCTTATTTTTAGATTAAAAATATCATTAATTTAAATAATGGCGGTCCTGTAGTGTATTTTAAAATCGGTGAAAATGGCAGACGATCCTGTAAAAACGCAGATTCTAGCCTTGAAAAAATATTCTAAATGCCCACTTACATGCTCAAAAATCTCATAATTTTATTAAATGGAGTCGTAATGTATGAAAAAGTTTCTGACCACTTCAGGGTTGATGATCGGGTTGGCGTTATTTGTAGCAATCAATATCTTGAGCAATACAACTTTAAAATCATTTCGTTTGGATTTGACAGAAAATAGCCTGTATACCTTGTCAGAAGGCACGAAAAATATTTTAGCTAATCTTGATGAACCGATTACACTCCGTTTTTATCTCTCTGAAAAATTAGCGACACGATTACCGGGTATCAATACTTACGCAAATCGTGTTAAAGAATTGTTAGAAGAATATCAACGTTATGCTGGCAATAAATTGCGTTTGGAAATCATTGATCCCGAACCTTTTTCTGAACAAGAAGATCGGGCGGTCGGCTATGGTTTGCAAGGCGTGCCATTGGACACTAGTAACACAAGCTTTTATTTTGGTTTAGTCGGCAGCAATGCTGTTGATACCGAAGAGACGATTACTTTTTTTCAGCCAGATCGTGAAGCATTTTTAGAGTACGATGTCAGCAAATTGGTGTACAACTTAGCAAATCCTAAACAGCCTGTTATGGGCATAATGAGTAGTTTACCCATTCAGGGTAGTTCAAATCCTTTCATGCAAAATACCAAGCAGCCGATTATGATTGTAGAGCAACTACGACAACTGTTTGAGGTGCGCACATTGGAAACAACGGTTTCTCGTATTGATGCCGATATTGATGTGTTGATGGTAGTGCATCCTAAAGATTTATCCGATAACACATTGTATGCGATTGACCAATTTGTATTGGCTGGTGGACGTGCGATGATTTTTGTTGACCCTTACGCAGAAACGGATACACCGCCGCAAGACCCACAAAATCCATTTGCTAATGTGAATGCGCCACGTCACTCTAATTTGGCAAAGTTATTCGACCAGTGGGGAATTGAATTATTACAAGATAAAGTGATTGGAGATATGAATCTTGCGCAACGGGTACAAATTCGTAAAGATTCACGCGCAATAGTAATTGATTATCCGGTGTATATGGATTTGAATGCAGCAGAATTATTTAGCTCGAATGACATGGTTACAGGCGATTTAGGTAATGTCAACGTAGCGACAGCAGGTAGTTTGACCCATAAAGAGGGTGCAAGTAGTGAAATGATAGCGTTAATGATGACTTCAAGCCAAGCAATGGCAATTGATAGTAGTAAACTTGGCATGTTTGCTGACCCTGAGGCAATTGTGCAAGATTTTAAACCTGAGCAACAGTACACTTTAGCGGCGCGTATTACGGGTAAAGTTAAAACGGCATTTCCCGACGGTAAACCTGTAAAATCTACAGAATCTAATAAGGAAGAGGCATCCTCTCCAGAAGAGTCTACTCTCCCGCATTTAGCTGAATCAAAAGGTAGTATCAATGTGATTGTGGTTGCGGATACTGATTTATTACAAGATCAATTTTGGGTACAGGTGCAGAATTTCTTAGGTCAACGGATTGCGATACCTTTGGCTTCTAATGGTGATTTTGTAACCAATTCGATTGAGAGTTTAATGGGTAATAATGATTTGATTAGTGTACGCAGTCGTGGTAGTTTCACGCGACCATTTACCAAAGTTGAAGAAATTCAAAAAATGGCAGAGCAACGTTTTCGTGAAAAAGAGAAAGAATTACAAGCGCGTTTAGAGCAAACTGAACAAAAATTAATCGCGCTCCAAAATCAAAAACAGGGTAATAGTGCATTATTATTAAGCGCGGAGCAACGTGAGGAAATCGAGCGTTTCCGTCAACAAAAAGTCCAAATTCGCAAAGAATTGCGCGACGTACAACATCAATTACGCAAACACATTGAAATCTTAGAAAGTCAAATGAAATTTGTTAATATTGGTCTTGTTCCACTATTTATCGCCATAGGTGGTATTGGTTTAGCCTTTTACCGCCGCGAAAGAAAAACCTTGAAACCTGCGTAACTAAGAAATCGGCAGTTCTTTTATGCGAGGGCTGCCATTTTTTTATTTCAACAGAACGCAAAATAAGCTTACTTTTTAGCTTTAGAAATTTGGTGTCATTGGGGCGCAAATCGGTCAAATTTCTCCTACCTTCAGATTTTGAATTCATATCATAATTGACCGCTTAGGATTAAAAATGGCACTGGACATACCATCTTCACCTAATGGCTTAAACGCAATGGATATTCTGGCCATTTGGATTTTAACTCATGAAAACGCTGTTTTGCTTGGGCAACTTCAGCGTAACGGCTACCCAATCCTTTGGTACGCCAACCATTGGTTTCGTCTGACCACTCGCTCACCGGCGAGCCTCCACCAAAATCGAGCAAAATAACATAGCCTTCAGTTGCTTGTTTTGGCAATTCAATATCTTCCACATAGTGGATGTCAATGCCTAATGGTTTCATTTCTTCTGAAAGAGAATACACTTCTTTTTCCTGTGTTTCTTGCTCTTTTTCCAAAGAATCTAAACGTTTTAATAGTTCACTATAACTCATAACATTTCTCCCAATGTCAAAAAACTCTGAATCGCTTTATTCCTCGCATGAATTGTGCTTTTTTATTATACAGCAAGCATTAAGCATGATAAGCCCATTGGTCGATTTTTAAATCATTACTAGTGAAAATTTGTACTGCTTGTATGACGCTGGTGCGTTAGTGGTTAATTCTCGCACTGTGTAGAACGAGATTTTTCCTTGTGACAGTGCACTGCGTCGTCACCCAATTGGACATGCCAGCGTCCTACAACATTCGTGAAGTTTAAAATGAGAATGGCTGAGTCATTCATGTCATTTCTGGTACTAAAGTTTTTAAAATCTGTAAAATAGACGCTTCATCATATATTTCACAAGCTTGTTGCATTTGTGCTAATAAATCTTGCGTGCGTTGCCAATGATTACTACGGTGTAAGGCGAGAAAAATTTTTTGATGTTGTGTTTTAGCAAATTCCTCTTCGTGATGAAATAACTCCTCATGTAATTTTTCACCAGCACGTAATCCAGTATATTCAATTTTAATATCTTGATCGGGGATTTTGCCTGATAAACGAATCATTTGCTCTGCTAAATAACGGATTTTTACTGGTTTACCCATATCTAATACAAAAATTTCGCCGCCTTGACCCATTGCAGCCGCCTGCAAAATTAACTGACACGCTTCAGGAATAGTCATAAAATAACGTGAAATGTCGGAATGTGTTACCGTAACGGGTCCACCTCGTCGAATTTGCTGCTTAAATAAAGGGACAACACTCCCCGCAGAACCAAGTACATTACCAAAACGTACGGTAATAAATTGTGTATCAGTACGCTCATTCAGACCTTGACAATACATTTCTGCTACTCTTTTCGTCGCACCCATTATATTGCTTGGATTGACAGCCTTATCAGTGGAAATCATCACAAAAGTTTCACAATGATGTGCGCTCGCTAAATCTGCTAAACGTTGTGTGCCTATTATATTGTTATAAACTGCTTGACGTACTTGATGTTGCAACATCGGCACATGCTTATAAGCCGCAGCATGAAAAATGATTTGTGGGCGATAATATTGCAAAACGTGTGTAACCGTCGCTTTATCGGTAATATCCCCCAAACAGGCTTGTAATATCAAATTGGGAAACGTTTGGCGTAATTGCAACTCAATTTGATACAAATTAAATTCAGAGCGTTCAAAAATAATTAATTGTTGCGGGTTTAATTTGGCGACTTGCCGACACAATTCCGAGCCAATCGAACCACCGCCACCAGTTACCATCACTGTTTTTTGCTGCAAATTGGTTTGAATCACCTGCCAGTCAAGTTCAATTTTAGCTCTTCCTAACAAATCATCAATTGCAACATCTCGTAATGCAGTCAAGTCTACTTGTCCATTCATCACATTATCCAATTTAGGTAATGTTCTAAATGTGATTTGGCTTTGCTCGCATAACTCGACGATGCGTTGCATTTGTTCATCAGTGGCAGAGGGAATAGCAATTAAAATCACGTCAATATCTAATTCTTTCACAATGTTTGGTAAGTCATCAATTACGCCTAATACTGGAATACCGTGTAATTTCCCCCCTAATAATTGCTTTTGATCGTCTAAAAATCCAACTGGTAAATAGCCATATTTCGGTGTACGCACCATATCACGTACCAACATATCACCTGAAGTACCCGCGCCTAAAATTAATACTTTTTGTTGATCTTTTGGTATATAAAAAAGATTAAATGAATGCTCATACCACAAGCGATAAGCAAGACGTGGAATACCCCAAAGCATGACAAGAATAAAAGGGTAGAGCAGTAATGAAGAACGCGGGATATTTTCTAAACGTATTAAAATAAATAAAATTAATGCGATAATCAATGTGCCCAGAAAAGCTATATTTATCATTAAACGCACATCGTGCATACTGACATAACGCCAAATTCCACGCTGCAAACCATTACGCCAAGCAAGCCACACTTGTACTGCCATAACAATAGGAAACATATACACGACTGCAAAATCTTCGTTATTAGGTTGAAAATTATAACGAATTAAAATTGCTAGTATCCATGCCAACCCTGCCATAACAGCATCGTGGAATAAGATGGATAAATGGTGGAGACGAGACATTAGCGAATAAATACCCGTTGCAGCGTTTTTAAAATAAGTTGTATATCTAACAATAAGCTACGTTCGTTTACATATTGCTGATGATAGGCTAATTTGATAGGTAAAATTTTTTGAATATAATCTACTTCGGGTTGGTGCGAGGTGGCTAATAATTCACTTTCATCCTTAAATTCAATAGAAGCATTATCGGTAATCCCAACTGGCACAGATAGAACAATATTTTTAATTTCATCAGGATAATAAGCAACATATTCAGGTACTTCTGGGCGCGGTCCTACTAAACTCATATCACCTTTCAACACATTAAATAATTGTGGTAATTCATCAAGTTTGTATTTACGCAGAAAGTATCCTGAACGTGTAATGCGTCGATCTTGACCGACGGTAAGTTTTAAACCGCTATTATTCACTATCATGGTGCGAAATTTTATAATTTTAAATAATTTTCCATGCTGTCCGACCCGGGTTTGCAGAAAAAAAATTGTACCTCGACTATCCAACTTTATCCAAATTGCGATCAAGATTAATAATGGACTGAGTACAATTAATCCTACGATGACAAAAAATAAATCAAAAATACGCTTGGCAATCATTTCTTGCTCAACAAAAAACAAATGAAGCTGGCTTTTATAATAGATATATCGTTTAGACGCAAGTAATAAAAATGATGTATGGCAGTTCTCAATTTAAAATCCTGTATCCGTAGTAATTTTACCGTTTAGATTCGTTAAATTTATAATAATATTGTAATTGTTGTTTAAGACTTTGTCCAAGCTCATTATTTGGATTTAATGATATACCTTTTTCGGCAGATTTTAATGCTTGTTCAAATTGACCTAATCTCCCCTGAATCAAAGCTATTTTAAAATAAACATCATCTAAACCTGCTTGCGTTTCCGCTTGTCCGATAATTTTTTTAAAAAAATGTAATGCAATCTGCAATTGACCAAGTTGTAAATAACTATTCGCAAGACCATAATCGCAACGAATACATATCTCATTTTTCGCTGCAATTTGGCGATAATAATAAATCGCTGCTTGATAGTTTTCATGCTCAAAATAAGCGTTTGCCAATGAATCTTGAATATAAATCTGATTTGGATAAATTTGGTTAGCTGCGTGCCATAAATGTAAATTATCTTTCCAAATATTACGTTGCTGTTGAGATAAATTAATAAAACTTAGCATCGTCATGAAAACGATAATAATTGCTGTTAATTGTAAATATTGATGACAATGCTGACATAATTTAACCATGCCAATACCTAATAAAATATAAAACCCAACCATCGGTAAATAAACAAATTTATCTGCACCAGCAATTTCTGGATTAAATGTAATCATATTCAGCGTTGGAAATAGGCTAATTAGAAAAATTAACCATACCATCAAGAGGATAGATTGTTTATATTTGATATAAAGATAAATTAAAACGCTATTCAATATGATAAATGCTATCATGGGATAAATATTAATTTTATCAGGAAATGGATAATATGGTGATAAGTTGATGGGAATAATAAATTTAGTTAGATAAAACATAGTTATTTCAGCCGCATTAAATAAACGCTCTATTAAACTTAACGTTGTCATATCCACAATGCGATCTTTGACTAAATGTGCATAAAAAGCCATGCTAGCAGTTAATATTGCTAATCCCCAAAATGGTAATTTTTCTAACACGACATAACGAACAAAATGCTTTCGCGTTATGATACGTTGTAATAAAAATAGGTCTAAAATCAACAAAATAACTGGAATAGTCATCGCAATGGGTTTTGTCATTGCCGCCAGAGCAAAACTGATAACTGCTAGGCTATAATGAATTTTTGCACTAGATTGGCTATAATGTAGATAAAACCAAATTGTCGCTAAAATAAAAAATAAACTTAATACGTCTTTACGTGACGCAATCCACATGACAGGTTCAACGTGTTGTGGATGAATTGCAAATAGAAGTGCAGCAATGGCGGCTGCTAAGTGGATATGTTTAGTAGAAAATGTAGCAATAGGTTTGATTTTTAATAAAAATAATGTAATAAAAAAAATCCAAATGCTGTTTAATGTATGTAAAATAATGTTATTTAAGTGATAAGCAAATGGATTTAATGATGAAATTTGATAATCTATCGCATAAGATAACCACAGCACCGGTGCCCATACCGCCGCATGAATTGCTGTAAACATCCAATATACATTATCTAAATTGAGTGAGTAAATACGTGGATTTTGAACAATATACGCGCCTTCGTCCCATTGTACATAATCATAGTAAACGCCTTGCCAATACATGAGCAAGGTCGTGAGTGCGAGCGAGCCTGCAAAAAAACTTAATTGTAGTTGTTTCATATTTTGTCATGTTTTTATTGTGTTAAGAGGGGATTAGAATGATTCAGCAAGGGTAGACAAAACGCAGCATCATACGCCTTACTGAATTTGGTTGGAATGCTTAGACATGACAACGTGCAGAATTTATCTATTAGATACAATTGACTACGCAATGTTATCCTAGCCAATTTAAACATTATCTGTAAATTCTATTTTAGTATTTTGCCCTTCTTTGGATTCGACAAGTAAATCACCATCTTTCACTTTAACCGTTACATGCCCACCTTTTTCTAAACGACCAAATAACAACTCCTCTGCTAATGCACGTTTTACTTTGTCTTGAATTAAACGCGCCATTGGACGTGCTCCCATTTTCGGATCATAACCTTCTTTTGCCAACCAACGCCGTGCACTATCGTCTACTTGCAAGGTAACATTTTTCGCATCTAATTGCGCTTCAAGTTCTATAATGAATTTATCGACTACATTGGCTACAATGTCTAATGGTAATGAATTAAATTGTACAATTGCGTCTAAACGATTGCGGAACTCTGGGGTAAAAATACGTTTAATGTTTTCCATCGCATCGCTGGAATGATCTTGAAAATTAAAACCAATAGAAGCACGATTTAAATCCTCAGCACCCGCGTTAGTAGTCATGACCAAAATAACATTACGAAAATCTGTTTTACGTCCATTCGTATCAGTCAATTTTCCATGATCCATCACTTGCAGTAACAAATTAAACACATCAGGATGAGCTTTTTCTACCTCATCAAGCAACAATACAGCATGAGGGGTTTTATTAATCGCCTCAGTCAGCAGGCCACCTTGATCAAATCCAACATAGCCCGGCGGTGCGCCAATTAAACGCGATACGGTATGCCGTTCCATGTATTCTGACATATCAAATCGAATAAGCTCAATACCAAGAATTTTTGCCAATTGGCGTGTCACTTCAGTTTTACCGACTCCTGTCGGACCTGCAAATAAAAATGAACCTATTGGTTTTTCCTGATCACCTAAACCGGAACGAGTCATCTTAATCGCAGTAGCTAAAGTTGAAATCGCGCTGTCTTGACCGAATACTACCATTTTTAAATCACGTTCTAAATTACGCAATATATCTTTATCTGAGAGTGATACGGTTTTGGGTGGAATGCGGGCGATTTTGGCAACTATCGTTTCAATATCAATAACATTGATTGTTTTTTTACGTTTAGAAGGTGTAATTAAACGTTGTGTTGCACCTGCCTCATCAATAACATCAATCGCTTTATCAGGTAGATGCCGATCATGAATATATCTATTTGACAACTCGGCTGCCGCACGTAACGCCGGTTGTGCAAATTTAATATCATGATGTTCTTCAAAACGTGATTTTAATCCTTTTAAGATTTGTACGGTTTCTTCAACGCTGGGTTCTACCACATCAATTTTTTGAAAACGACGGGATAAAGCGCGATCTTTTTCAAAAATACCACGATATTCTTGATAAGTTGTTGAACCAATACATTTTAATTCACCTGTTGCTAATACGGGTTTAATTAAATTTGACGCATCCATTGCCCCACCAGAGGCTGCACCTGCACCAATAATGGTATGAATTTCATCAATAAATAAAATTGAATCAGGCTGTTTACGCAATTGAGCAATCACGGATTTTAAACGTTTTTCAAAATCGCCGCGATATTTCGTACCGGCCAATAATGCCCCCATATCTAGTGCGTAAATTACGCTATCTTTGAGTATGTCTGGCACTTTTTCTTCAACGATCATTCTTGCTAAACCTTCCGCAATCGCTGTTTTACCGACACCAGCCTCACCCACATATAGCGGATTATTTTTACGGCGACGGCATAAAATTTGTAAGGTGCGTTCAATTTCGTGCTGACGACCGATTAAGGGATCAATTTTACCCATAATCGCTTGTTCATTAAGATTAAGGGTATAAACTTCTAATGGATTTTTTGCCGCCGCCGCCTCACTATTAGCCTCTTCATCTTGTGTTTCAGGCACTTCCATATTTTCATTATCTATTTTCGAGATGCCATGCGAAATAAAATTTACAACGTCTAAACGTGCAATATCTTGCTTGTCTAAAAAGTAAACGGCTTGTGATTCGCGCTCACCAAAAATAGAAACTAATACATTTGCCCCCGTTACTTCCTTTTTGCCAGAGGATTGTACATGAAAAACAGCACGTTGCAATACACGTTGAAAACCCAATGTCGGTTGAGTTTCACGCTCGTCACGACGTGATAATTTGGGTGTCGTTGCATCTAAGAAATCAATTAAATCTTTACGCAATACATCTAAATTTGCACCACAGGCACGCAGCACACTGGTTGCGGACGGATTCTCTGTTAAAGCCAAAAGTAAATGCTCAACGGTCATAAACTCGTGGCGTTTTTGCCTTGCTGAATTAAAAGCATCACTGAGTGTCAGCTCTAATTCCTTACTTAACATACTCATAAACTAACCTCACTTTTTGAGATAGCATTCACCGCTTTCATCCGCTATCTGTTCACACTTGTTCCATCGTACATAACAGTGGATGCTGATTTTCCCGTGCATAAGTATTGACTTGTGCGACTTTGGTCTCTGCGACCTCACGCGAATAAGTACCGCAAATACCTTTGCCCTGAGTATGGATTTGCCACATGACACGGTTTGCGACTTCATGAGGCATTCCAAAAAACGTCACTAGTATATGTACAACGAATTCCATTGGCGTATAGTCATCGTTTAATAGTACCACTTTGTAAAGAGGCGGTTTTTTTAGCTTAGGACGCGCCTCTTGCACTACAAAGTTATCTTCATAATCGGGTGTGTTATTATCTGCCATTGTTACAGCCGTACCTTAAAATTTTTATGCTTTTACTATTCGGAAGCAATTATTGCTAAGGTTATAATGTCTATGCGTTTTTGACAATCCCTAGTTGGATATTTTCAATTTTTGATTTAAATTTAAAGCGTTATTTTAGAACACATCACATTTTTTTAAGAGCATGGTGGAAAATGTCTGATATTTCAAGTGTGGAGAATAAACCACAAGAAAAAATTTTTTTACCTTTAGGTTTATGGCGTTATTACATGATGATTTTGTATGAAAGTTGTTTATTGTTTGGTGTATTATTTTTTGCAGGAGTGATTGCATTACCTCTTTCTCATGCAGAAACCCATGTAGAAAATAGCCCTTTATACGCCTTATATCTTGGATTAGTTAGTTTTATTTATTTTGCACTACAATGGCGACGTTTTGGCAAAACTTTAGCTATGGCTACATGGCGAGCACGAATTATACAAGATACTGATTTACATCAAAAAATAACTTGGTGGCAAGCAATCCGACGTTTTTTAGTAGCAAGTATGATTTATTTAATTTTCATTTTAGCATGTTACTGGTCATTTTCATCTAATTCAATTATATGGTTAGCTTCAATTCTATGGGTAATTTTTATATTGAATACCGTATATGCTTGGTTTGATGTGAAGCATCGAATGTGGCAAGATTTGGCTTCCGGTACGCGCCTTGTACGAGAAAAAATTCAACGCGAAACCTGAAAATTGCCTTTTGAACAATGCTTTTTATTCGACGTTAATTTTATTTATTCATGGCCAATTTTTATGCAAGTAGAAACAAGGCACACCTTGTCTTTACGGTGAGTGTGTAGAAATTAAATTCAAAATTGCCGACTGTATGTACTACTGCTCAAATTTTACGGAAATCTCAATCATACTTATAAAATTTACATTTTAAATGGATAACGACACTAGCGTTATTTTCAAGTAAAATGCAGTCGATAATCAAAAAATCATGTGCGAGGCAAAAAATGATAATAGAACAGGAGCATATTAATACCTTATTACTGGTAGATGACGTGCCTACTAATCTCAAAGTCTTATTTGGCTATCTCAAAAGTTGCAATTTTAAAGTACGCATCGCCCGCGACGGTGAAGACGCTCTAAATCAAGTTGCGCTAGCTAAACCCGATTTAATTTTACTAGATGTCATGATGCCTAAGATGGACGGTTTTGAAACATGTCGTCGTCTAAAAGCAAATGAGGCGACAAAGGATATTCCTGTAATTTTTATGACTGCGCTTACTGAAACGGTAGACAAAGTAAAAGGTTTTGATGCAGGTGCGGTAGATTATGTAACAAAACCCATTCAACAGGAAGAAGTGCTCGCACGAATTAATAGCCATTTAATGTTGCGCGAATTGCAAAAAACATTACAACAAAAAAATGATGACTTCAAACAACAAAATCAAGAACTAGAATCTTTTGCTCATACGGTTGCACATGATTTAAAAAATCCTATTAATGCCATTATTAACTACACGGAAATGTTAAAAGAAGATTTTGAGTTAGATAGTGAAGTATTTGAATTACTTGAAAAAATAGAGCAAGCAGGGCATAAAATGACTGATATTATTGGCTCATTGTTATTATTAGCAAGCTCTCGTAAACAAACTGTTGATATGCAAGTTATTAGTATGAGTGATGTCGCGTATCAAGTACAACAACGTCTAGCCCACATGTGTGAAGAATTTGGTGCAACAATCCATTTTCCCGAATCGTGGCATCAAGCCGTCGGCTACGCGCCTTGGATTGAGGAGGTGTGGACGAATTATATTAGCAATGCGTTAAAATATGGTGGTCGTCCGCCGTTAGTCGAGTTAGGCTCAACTGATTTGGATGATGGATATATCAAATTTTGGGTTAAAGACAATGGAGACGGATTAGATGAAGAAGAACAAAGTCATCTATTTGTACCGTTTACTCGTATTAGTCAAGTACGTGTTGAAGGACACGGTTTAGGCTTATCCATTGTGCAACGCATTGTTGAACGTTGTGACGGTAAAGTTGGAGTGGATAGTAAAAAAGGCTCTGGCTGTGTATTTTATTTTACTTTACCTGCAAAACTTGAAAAATAACTATGAATATCCAATGGTTTAAAAATATACAACTCTTTATCCTACAACAATTTGACCAAAGTGTAGATAGTTTGCAACACGCTTTAAGTCAAAAACAATTCCGAGCTTGTGGTGATTATGAATTTAAAACTTTAGGTTGGATGCCATTTGAGGGTGATATGTTCACTTTTGAAGCAAATGGTTGTATTTTTTTACGTTTGCGAATTCAAGAAAAAATCTTGCCTGCCTCAGTTATTCAAGATTTTGTAAACGAAAAAATTGCTGAAATTGAAACCGCAGAGTCACGCATTGTACGGCGCAAAGAGCGTAATGAAATCAAAGAACAAGTTACGCAAAGTTTACTGCCACGCGCCTTACCAAAAAATACGGATGTGTTACTATATTTAGATATGGCGAATCAATGGTTAGTCATAGATATATCAAGCCGTCAGAAAGCAGAAGACATTTGTAGTTTTTTACGTGCAACTTTAGGCAGTTTTCCCGCTATTTCGCCACAATTTCAAATTTCACCATCATTGTTTATGACCCAATGGCTAAAAAATCAGCACACACCTGACGGTTTTATCTTAGGCGAAGATTGTAAACTGGTCGCCAGCGAAGGGGAGTCTGTCACTTGCAAGCAAATGGATTTACGCTCATCTGAGGTGCAAGAACACCTGAATACGGGTAAAATGGTGGAATACTTGGCTTTAAATTGGGATAACCATTTAGAATTAATTTTAGATGAAAATTTTAGTATTAAACGTTTGAAATTTAACGATATTACACAAGAAGATGAATTCACCGATATAACTATGATGACACTGGAATTTACCCGATTGATTCAAACTTTATTCAGTGTATTAGGTGGTTTGGCTAAAACTGCATAATTATTAAATTATCGTTAGATTATAGCTTTTAAATCCCGTTGTTAAACAATCGAAAATAACTTGATTTAGCTTATTTTAATTTTCTGAATGACATTGCTATAATATATACATTCTACTAAAAATATTTTCATAGAGAATTGACAGATAATTTTCTCGAAATGATAGGTAATACAGATGTTTGATAATTTAACCGAACGCTTAACTGCAACATTTAAAAACTTACGTGGTCAAGGTCGTTTAACCGAAAAAAATATTAAAGAAGCTTTACGCGAACTGCGTATGGCTCTACTAGAAGCGGACGTTGCTTTGCCGGTCGCCAAAGCCTTTATTGAAAAAGTCCGCAAACAAGCCATTGGTAAAGAAGTATTACAAAGTCTCACGCCAGGACAAGAATTAATCCGCGTGGTGCGGGATGAATTAACTTCATTAATGGGCGAAAAAAATAATGCACTAGATTTAAATAGTCGCCCACCCGTTGTTGTATTGATGGCAGGCTTGCAAGGTTCGGGTAAAACGACATCTGTTGCTAAATTATCACGTTGGCTTATAGAGCGTGAAAAAAAGAAAGTTTTAGTTGTAAGCTGTGATGTCTATCGCCCCGCCGCAATCAAACAATTAGAAACCCTCGCCGATCAAGTAAAAGCCGATTTTTTCCCCAGCGATATTAAGCAAAAACCGATAGATATTGCTCATGCCGCATTAAACCATGCTAAACAAAAATTCTATGATGTGCTCTTGGTAGATACGGCTGGTCGTTTGCATATTGACGATGAGATGATGAATGAAATCAAGCAATTACATGCAGCGATACAACCTCATGAAACCTTATTTGTCGTAGATAGTATGACAGGGCAAGATGCTGCTAATACGGCTAAAGCTTTTAATGATGCGTTACCACTTTCAGGGGTTATTTTAACTAAAGCAGATGGTGATGCACGCGGTGGAGCAGCATTATCTGTGCGTCATATTACTGGTAAACCCATTAAATTTATCGGTACGGGTGAGAAAACGGATGCCTTAGAGCCATTTTATCCCGAACGTTTAGCATCGCGTATCATTGGTCAGGGCGATATTTTAAGCCTGATTGAGGACGCAGAACGCAACGTTGATCAAAAACAAGCTAGAAAATTAGTTAATAAACTGAGAAAAGGCAAAAGTTTTGATTTGGAAGATTTCCGTAATCAGCTCGTACAAATGCGCAATATGGGCGGCGTGGGAAATTTAATGGATAAGCTACCCGGTATGGGAGAAGTGCCGCAGCAAGCCAAAGAACAGGTTTCTGACAAAGAATTTAAGCGTATGGAAGCAATTATTAATTCTATGACGTTAGTTGAAAGACGCTCGCCGGCTATCATTAAAGGTTCACGCAAAAAACGTATTGCAATGGGTTCTGGTACGCAAGTACAAGATGTCAATCGCTTACTTAAACAATTCAATCAAATGCAGAAAATGATGAAACAAATGACTAAAAAAGGTGGTATGGAACGTTTAATGAGGGGTTTTAAGGGTAAATTACCTCAAGGACTACCGTTCTGATATCCGATTTTAACAGTCAAAACATAATACGCTAGCTTGTTCGTGCATCAAAAACGCCTTTAATTAATCGGGGAATGGAGAGGAGATATGTATGTCGCTATCGAGGATACTTATTTTAGCTTATTTTTTAATAGGTTGCACAGCAGTACCTACCCAAGAAATGAGTGATGCGCGGCTTGCATTGAAAGCAGCACAAAAAGCCCATGCAGAGTATTATGTTCCTGAAAATATTGCCCAAGCACAAGATACTTTAAGCCAAGCAGAGCAAGCACTATCAGAAGGACAATTTAATGAAGCGCGTCATAACGCCCTATTAGCCAAGGAGCAAGCGGTAAAGGCTTACGAAATGTCGGTTGCAGTTGATCAAGCAAAAATGATTTGGCAAGAAATTGCTTTTTTAACTTATGATAAGGATATTAATTTATTATTTAAAAAAGCCAAAGAATTTGCCCAACAGGGGGATGTCAGCCAAACTTTATATTTTGCATCACAAGTACATAAAGAAGGCGAAAAAACTTTAAATCGTCTCTACTTAGAGCAGGCAGGACACATCTTAGAAAAGCTACAGACTAAACGTCATTCACTCAGTGAAAAAGACCTAACTGTACTAGAACAAGCTCAACTTGATTACATTAACAAGAAAGGAAAAAAGGCTTATAACTTAATATTTAAGCTTTATAATCGGCATTTTCTCAATCACTAGTATAATAATAAAACTTCATGTATATTTAGGAAAAGCAACTTATCTTGCAAGTTTTACACTTTGCTCGTAACATTCTAGCTTTGTTGATGAAAA
This sequence comes from uncultured Thiotrichaceae bacterium, assembly GCA_964388965.1. Classification (GTDB taxonomy): domain Bacteria; phylum Pseudomonadota; class Gammaproteobacteria; order Beggiatoales; family Beggiatoaceae; genus Albibeggiatoa. The sequence goes on from CAYMCP010000001.1 coordinate 29,844, forward strand.
GGCTCTATATAAATAACTAGCCATTGGTTTAAATTTAACGATACTTACCGACCAATAGGCGGGTTGGTGTAATTTTAGCAAACACTATTTAGCTTAAATGATGAGTATGATGGAATAGGCCTCAATGCCATGAAAATAAACCGATTTAATTTAAAATACATAAGCTGCATGATACTGGTCTTGTCTACGCTCATGACTTCTTTTCTCGGTTATGCTGCACCTCCTGCCGCCAAAGAATACCAAATTAAAGCTGTTTTCTTATTCAATTTTGTCAATTTTATATCTTGGCCCGACGATGCTTTTACAGATAAAACCGAGCTTTTTATAATCTGCGTTGTAGGAAAAGACCCCTTTGGTATTTATTTAGACTTCACCACAGAAGGACAAACAACAAGAGATGGACGTGGATTAAAAATTAAACGCATTAAAGATAATTTACAAGAAATTCAAAGTTGCCATATCTTGTTTGTTAGTGATTCAGAGCAAAATAATTTGAATGCCATTTTTGAGAAAACACGAAATTCAGCAATTTTAACAGTTAGTGATATTGATAATTTTGTTAAAAAAGGTGGTATGGTAAAATTTTTTAATCGTAGCAATAAAATCCGTCTCGGAATTAATCCCGATGCTATTAAAGCAGCAAGGCTGATAGCTAATGCAAATTTGCTAAATCTCTCTCAAATTATCCGACCATAACACGCATTGAACCACGCAATTGAATGAATTTATTATGAAAAATTTTGCTGATTTATCCATCAAGCGTAAGCTTATTCTCATTACCATGCTGGTCAATGTTGTTGCTTTACTTGCTGCGTCTGGTTTTTTCGCTGCAAATGAAGTCGCCTCACTCCGCAGTGCAATGGTTAGAGATTACAAAGTATTAGCGGAAGTAATTGGTGCAAACAGCGTCGCCTCACTAATGTTTTATGAGTCTGAATCAGCTAGCAAAACTTTAAGTGCTTTGTCGGCTGAAAAACATGTAACGGGAGCGGTTATTTACGATCAATTAGGCGAAGTCTTCGCCCTTTACGAACGAAAAAATGCAAAAGGTTTTAATGCTCCAACCGTTCAAGAGAATGGACACCATTTTGAAACATATCGCTTACTTATTTTTCAAGATATTAATTTTAATGGTCAAACGGTAGGTAAAGTATTCATTGAGTCAGATTTGGAAAGAATTAATCAACTCATATTGGAATATGTGGTTATTATATTTGCTATTTTGTCAATTACATCACTACTTGCCTTTTTTCTCACAACTCGCCTACAAAGTTTAATTTCTCGTCCAATTTTGCACTTAGTTGAAACCACAAATGCAGTGAGCAAAGGTAATGATTATGCAGTACGTGCTCAACGTTACGGTCGAGATGAATTAGGGCAATTGGTAGACGGTTTTAACGAGATGTTAGCACAAATTCAACGCCGTGATGAAATGTTAGCGCGACACCGAGACCACCTAGAAGATCAAGTAAAATTGCGAACCGCTGAATTATCAAAAATGAATTTAGATTTAGAGCAAACTATTGAGGACTTGCAAGAAGCCAAAGAAGCCGCAGAAGTCGCTAGTAAGGCAAAAAGTGAATTTTTAGCAAATATGAGCCATGAAATTCGCACCCCAATGAATGCAGTCATTGGTATGACGGGTTTGTTGGCGCAAACAGAATTAAACTTAGAACAACGTGATTTCGTCGAAACTGTGCGCACTAGCAGTGATGCGTTATTAGCATTAATCAACGATATTTTAGATTTTTCCAAAATCGATGCAGGTAAATTAGAATTAGAGCAACATCCTTTCAATATTCGAGAATGTGTAGAGGCAGCATTAGATTTGGTCACCTCTCGCGCTTGCGAAAACGGTTTAGAATTAGTCGCCTCATTCGATAAACATTTACCAAATAATTTATCTGGTGATGTCACGCGGTTACGACAAATTTTAGTCAATCTATTAAGCAATGCAGTAAAGTTTACTGAACATGGAGAAGTCATTGTTGAAGTATCTGGCTCTTTGCATTTTAATGGAAGAATTGAGCTATTTTTTGCGGTAAAAGATACTGGTATCGGCATCCCTATTGAGAGAATGGATAGATTATTTCGTTCATTTAGCCAAGTTGATGCTTCGATGACGCGCAAATATGGTGGGACAGGGTTGGGCTTGGCGATTAGTAAACATTTATGTGAATTAATGGGCGGTCGAATGTGGGTTACAAGCGAAATAGAAAAAGGTTCTACGTTTTACTTTACAATCGTTGCCGACCCAATCGAAGACGAAGATGAGAAAAATCAATTGCAAGATTCACGCGCCGAATTGAAAGGACAGCGCGTATTAGTCGTGGATGATAACCATACTAATCGCCGAATTTTAAATTTACAGCTACATCACTGGGGCATGGAGGCAATTGAAGCGATGTCAGGTGAAGAAGCATTAAAAAAATTGCAAGATAAACACAAATTTAGTCTAGCAATTTTGGATATGCAGATGCCCGTTATGGACGGTATGACGTTGGCACGACAAATTCGTAAACAATACAGTGCCTCTGAATTACCGCTTGTAATGTTGACCTCTTTGGGCAGACAACAAGCTGATATAGATATGAATTTATTTGCAGCTTATTTGAATAAACCCGTTAAATCCTCACAATTATTTGACTGCTTAATTGATATTTTTGCGCATAAAATGATACATCCCAAGCCATTTATTCCGAAATCTCATCATCTAAGCAAAGTAGTGACATCAGGTCTACTTGTTGAAGAAAAACCATTGCGCATTTTATTAACCGAAGATAATTTGACTAATCAAAAAGTTGCACGTTTACTTTTAGATAGAATGGGTTTTAGTGAAAAAACGGGACTGGCGATTAGTATTGCTAATAATGGTGCTGAGGCGGTAGAGGCGGTTAAACAACGTCAATATGATGTGATATTAATGGACGTGCAAATGCCAGTCATGGACGGGTTTGAAGCGACAAAACAGATTCGGGAATATTGCAATAAACCAGAAGTGCGTCCTTATATTGTTGCTATGACTGCTCATGCTTTACGTGGTTATCGAGAAAAATGTTTAGAAGCAGGTATGGATGATTATGTCACTAAACCTATACGTCCTGAAGATTTAGCAGCCGCATTAAAACGTTGTCCGCGTGTATACGAAGACTATAAATCTGTTGCATTAGAAGTAGTTGAGCCACAAACGAAACCAACGCAAGTACAAGTCGAACAAAAAACCGTTGAGCCGCAAGTAGAAAAAATCGAAAATGATAGCCGGGTAGCAAAATTAAAGGAAGAAATTCAACAAACCCTCATTAATTTGGTTGGTGAGGCAGAAGGTGAAATTGTCATTGAATTGCTCACAACTTATTTAGATAGTAGTAAAACATTAACTGGAAATTTATCGACTGCCGTGGCACAGCAAGACCCAAAATTAATGGAACATGCTGCACATAGCTTAAAATCCAGTAGTGCCAGTTTGGGTGCAACCTTGTTATCTGAGATGAGTAGGCAACTAGAAAAGCAAGGGCGAGAAGGTGATATGACTGATGTTGAAGCAAAAGTCAGTGCATTGTTAGCAGAATATCAGGCAGTAAAACAAGCTTTAAAGCTTCTCTTGGGTGATTCGCCAGAATTTGTGGAAGTGGAAAATTCTACTGCTGTAGAAACGGAAAAAACATTAGAACAGCTTGCTGATGAAATTAAAGAAAATTTAGCCAACTTGGTAGGTGGTGATGATTTAGAATTATTTGAAGATTTATTAACTTCATATCAGGAAGAAGCTGATAATTTAATTGCAGCATTAAAAACTGCTGTACAAACAGCCGACGCTGAGGCAATATTACAAGCAACACATAGCCTTAAATCTAGTAGTGGTAATCTAGGTTTAATTACGCTTGGAGATTTATGTGCTGAATTAGAAGTACAAGCTAAAATTGACAATTTGGCAGATATTGACGGCACGTATAAACAAGTTTTGCAACATTATCAACACGCAACGCAAGCAATACAATATATTTTACATTCAGCGTCTCCAGCCCCCTCATCTACCAGCACAGTAGAAAGTCTAGCGCAAGACATTCAGGAAGTGTTAGTAACGCTAGTCGGTGAAGATGAGCCAGAAATTATCACTGAATTAGTACAGACCTACACCGAAGACGCAGAGCCTTTGATGCAACAAATTCGTCAAGCAGTTCAAAAACAAGATATAGGCGATTTGTCCATTGCAGCCCATACGTTAAAATCGAGCAGTGGCAATTTAGGCGCGAATAGCATCGCTGAATTGAGTCTACAACTTGAAACGGCGTGTAAAAATAATGCGTTAGATAGTATTGAAGATTTATCACTCAAATTAGAACAAGAATATCATATTTTACGTCAAGCCTTAGATCGGTTGCTTGGTGAAAAAGCAGAAATACCTAAAACCTCCGAAGCACCTGAAACAACTGAAACCACTACGAATATTGAGCCTGTTAAACCCATTAAAAAATCCGCAGAGCCTGTTAATTTAATGCTTGATGCTGAAGTCACACAACGCACTGAAACTTCAACATTTAGTGCAGGTCGTGATCCGGGCGACGTAACTTTGCTTGTCGTAGACGATCAGCCCTATGATACCTTATTGTTAAGCACCTATTTACGTGAAGAGGGATACCAAGTATTGACGGCTAATTCTGGTCAAGATGCTTTAGATTTAGTCATTGAAAAAGACCCAGATATTGTATTATCTGACGTAATGATGCCGGGCATGGATGGTTTTGAAGTATGTATTAGAATTAAAGCACGTTCAGAAAGTGTACTGACACCAGTTGTATTAATCACTGCTTTAGATGGACAAAATGATCGAATTAAAGGTATTCAGGCGGGTGCGGATGAATTTCTCTCTAAACCGATCAATCGTGAAGAATTGATAGCGCGCGTGCGGTCTCTATTACGTTACCAATTGGCGCGTTCTGAATTAGAAGAAGCCCAAAAAGAACATTTAAAAGGCATGTTTAAGCGTTACGTGTCACCCAAACTAGTAGACGAAATTTTAACCCATCCAGATAAAGCAGAAATCACCCTCGCTGACCAAAAGAATCGTTTAGACGCAGTAATTTTATTTGCAGACTTACGCGGTTTTACAGCAATGTCAGAAATGCTCAAACCAACCGACGTAGTCAGCCTACTAAATGAATTTTTCACTATGCTAACCGAAGTCGGCTATCGCTATGATGGGACAATTTTTAATATGGCAGGTGATTGCTTATTAATTGGCTTTGGTGTGCCATTCCATCAAGAAGACGCGCCAGTACGTGCTTTAAATGCTGCTATAGATATGCAAAAGGAATTTATTGCCTTAGACCACTCGTGGCGTAAAACCTATGATGTGGATGTCGGTTTAGGGATTGGTATTAATAAAGGTGAATTGATTGTAGGCAATGTTGGTTCACCTAACTATATGAATTATACAGTAATTGGTGATACAGTGAATGTTGCATCACGTCTAGTCAGTATGGCTGGACGCGGCGAAATCATTATTTCTGATTCAATGTTAAAAAACATTCAAAGTGCGCATTCAAAAAATTATAATATCGAAGCACTAGAACCTGTCAATTTAAAAGGAAAATCTCAACTACAACAAGTATATCGTGTTGTTTCCGAGTAAATTATGACCCATTTTACCTCTAATAAATATGTTATTACGGTCGGTTTTAGCGTGGTGTTACTTCTACTACTGCTCATTACCTTTACCGGCTTGGCGCGAATGTACATATTAAAAATGCATGTCAACCAGATTGTGCAAAATAATAATATAAAAACAGAGTTAGCGCACACCATGCTCAATGCGGCGCGTGAACGTGTTATTGCACTACAAACGATGTATCTTACTGATGACCCATTTACCAGAGAAGACGCTTATACACAGTTTAACAATTTGGCAAGTGAATTCATGCAGGCGCGCTCTGAGCTGCTACGGATGTCGCTATCGAATAATGAACAAGCCTTAATTGATTACATATCCCCCCTGACCCGCCAAGCATCGACCAAACAACGTGAATTTGCAGAACTACTATTAGATGAGCAAGCTGTTGATATTCAAGCCTTAATGAATCAATATATTATCCCAGTACAACAAGCGGTGCGAGAGTCTTTATTCAAATTAGTGAAATTACAAAAACAGTCTTCAGATGACGCATTTCGCGAAACGATGCAAACTTATCATGAAGGGTATTTTTTAATCTGGACCGCAGGCATATTGGCTATTTTGTTGGGATTAAGTATTGCGTTTATTGTCTTCCGCCACATTAATCGTACTGAAAACTTACTACTAGATGCAAAAAATCTTGCTGAAATTGCAAATAAAGCCAAGACTGATTTTCTAGCAAACATGAGTCATGAATTACGCACGCCACTAAATGCAGTGGTTAATATGAGCCATTTATTAATGGATACAAAATTAACTGCTGAACAAAAAGAATTAGTGACTACTGTCAGACAAAGTGGTGATGAATTTTTACGCTTAATCGACAGTATTTTAGATTTTTCCAAAATTGAAGCAGGCAAATTGACTCTACAACCAAAAATGTTTACATTAAGAGTTTTAATTGATAATTTAATGGAAATAGCTCGATCTAAAGCAAAAGCGAAACATTTAAATTTAACTTTATTGTATGATGATCAAGCTCCAAAACAAGTGATTGGCGATGTAGAACGTTTGCGACAAATTTTAATACATTTACTTGATAATGCAATTAAATTTACTGATCATGGTGAAGTATTATTATCATTAACAGCGCGTAATATTTCAACATGCCAAGATAAAATAGAGCTTTACATCACAGTTAAAGACACAGGCATAGGGATTCCATTCGAGCGTCGAGATCGTCTATTTCAGCCGTTCACACAAGTAGATACCTCTACTACTCGCCGCCATAGTGGTTCAGGTATTGGCTTGGCACTATGTAAACAACTATGTCAATTAATGGGTGGGACATTATGGGTCGAAAGTGAGGTAAATTATGGTACAACATTTCATTTAACGATTACTTTGGACTTACTCACGGACAAACACCAAACCAATACGGAATTTAAATTTACGACACCTGTGACTAATTTACGCATTTTACTAGTCGAAGATAATCAAACAAATCAAAAAGTTGCACAATTAGTATTGCGTAAATTGGGTTACGAAATTGATATTGTCAGCAACGGACTGAAAGCGGTTGAATCAGTCAATCAACATTTATACGATATTGTATTAATGGATATACAAATGCCAGAATTAGACGGTTTAGAAGCAACTCGTAAAATTTTAGATAATTGGCCAATTGGGCAACGTCCTTATATTATCGCCATGACCGCACATGCACTACAAGGTGATCGAGAAAAATGTCTTGCAGCCGGTATGGACGATTACATTGCAAAACCAGTTAAATTAGAGGAATTAGAAGCTGCTATTGGGCGTTGGCAGGCATGGAATATTTCCCGTAATTTAAAACACCAAACTCGTCAGGAAATTTATACAACTAAAGATAATGATTAAATTTGTTTAAACTCAAGGGCTTAAAACTATTAAATTGTAAAAAACCATCCTATCTATCAGTTAATAGCTGCATTAATTTAAATTCCAATTTCGTAAAAACACTTGACCAATCTTTAATTTGAGACTGTCTAAACAAGGTAACGCTTGGGTACCAAGGACTATCTTCGCGCTCTAATAACCATCTCCAATCAGGTACATAAGGCAATAATACCCACGTTTTTTGTCCCAATGGATAAATGTGCTACAGCAGTATCTACAGAAATAATTAAATCTAAGGCTAAAATGAGCGATGCGGTATCGGTAAAATCCTGTAATTGTTGCGTACAATCGCGGTTGTTTCAAAGCCTGTAAATAAAATTCAATTGCTTGTGCATATCGATGATTTTGTACCGCCTCTTGTGCTTGAATCAGTAAATTTTGCATTGGAATTGCCTAAATCATAAGAATAAATCAGTATATTGTGCTATTTATTAAATAATAAAAAACGCTAATTTTCTAAATAATGATCTTAGGTAATGACTCAGTTTGGTCTAATGCGTGGCAAACTCGCGTGCTCAAAAGCCTTGATATGTGCAATAATTTCTAATGAATGCTCTCTTTCCTGTTGATTTTCTAACACAATTCGCACTGCATTTGGCAATGAGCGACGATCTTCCCCATCCCATTTTTCCAACCATTTTGTATCTTTATCATTAAATTGATCATCATAATATAAATATTCAAAATTCACATCAAAACCCTCAAATACCACAATAGGCTGTTCAATTTCTTCTAACGATTCAGTCGGATCACCTGCAAAAGCTGAAATAGTACGGATTTCGATACCCTCTTTTTCACTCGATGTTAATTGCCACGCGGTCAGCCCCGGTTTACGTCCAGGAGACAACGTCGAAACCCACGCTAATTTATCCTGCTCACCGATAAAAAATACAACAGGTTGCCTCCTGTCCTCGTCCAAATAGGTATGTGGAAAAGCAGCATCTAAAGCACGTTCTAGCTGCAACAATACCAGCACCTGATCCAAACTTTGCTCCAAACGTGAGCCGTTACGCTCCCAATCCTTTAATACCACCTGCATTCCCGAAGCCAACAGCAACATGATAGAAGCGGATAACGCTAAAGCAATTAATAATTCTAGTAAAGTAAAGCCATTATTACGCATAGTTAGATAAGTGATAGATTTATAGATTGCGACAAGTATAATGTTGTTTTGCTTTGACAACAAATTTAAATATGACAATGATAAAAACCCGTTTCGCGCCTAGTCCAACTGGCTATATGCACTTAGGTAATGCTAGAACTGCTTTATTTAACGCATTATTTGCTATTCATCATCAAGGTATATTTTTGCTGCGCATCGAAGATACAGACCAAGAGCGTAGTGAAACACAATATGTGACCCAACTCAAAGCTGATTTACAGTGGCTAGGTATGGATTGGCAAGAGGGACCTGATGTCGGCGGTGAACATACACCTTATTTTCAGTCGCAACGTACTGAAATTTATGCACAATATTACCAACAATTAATTGACAGTGGCAGAGCTTATCCTTGTTTTTGTTCGCCGCGTGAATTGGAATTGTCACGTAAATTACAACGTGCGTCAGGTCAAGCACCACGTTATGCGGGCACTTGTGCGCATTTAAATCAACAAGAAATCGGGCGTAAACTTGCAGAAGGTTTACAACCTACATTACGTTTTAGGATGCCGCGTGATGAATTAATTGAATTTAACGATATAGTTAAAGGGCAACAACGTTTTGCTAGTCATGATATTGGTGATTTTATTATTCGTCGCGCTGACGGTACACCTGCATTTTTCTTCTGCAACGCGATAGATGATGCACTAATGGGTGTCACACACGTTTTTCGTGGTGATGATCATTTGACCAATACGCCACGCCAGCAAATGATTTTACAAAGTTTAGGTTTAACAGTACCACAATATGGACATATTTCATTAATTTTAGGCGATGATGGTGCACCATTGTCGAAACGAAATGGTAGTTTAAGTATTCAAGAGTTAAAACACACAGGTTGGCAGCCTAATGCCGTGGTGAATTATTTATCACGTTTAGGTCATGCGTTCGAGGAAGAAAAAGGTTATTTATCCATTAAAGAACTCGCAGCAGGATTTAAATTATCGCGTTTGGGTAAAGCGGCTTCTCGATTTGATAAACAGCAATTACTGCATTGGCAACAGGCGGCAATTGCTGAAAGCGACATTGATATTTTATGGCAACAAATGCCTGTCAGTGTAAAAAATATTGTGCCCACTGCAAAACAACAAGATTTTATTGTGACAGTTCGTCCTAATATCCTCTTTCCACAAGATGCACAACAGTGGGCTGCTATTTTATTTAATGATAATTTACAATACAAAATGGAAGCGATTGATGTCATTATTGAAGCGGATAGAAATTTTTTCCAACATGCAATACAGGCTTTGGAAGATACACAAGCGGATTATAAATCATTAATTGAGCAGTTAAAGCAAGTAGCAGGTGTCAAGGGTAAAAAATTATTTATGCCGCTGCGTGCAGCTTTGACGGGTGAAACGCATGGACCTGAAATGGCAAATTTATTGGATTTAATGGGTATTGAACGGGCAAGACAGCGGTTGCAACACGCTATGAATTTTTAATTTACATCGTACAAACAAAATTATCAATTTAGGCAAAGGTGCATAAACAAAATCTCGTCATGCACCTTCTGCTATGATTCATTGATTTTATTATATATTTTAAAAAATTGCTTTGGACTAATGTTGTAAAAATTCTACCAATTTGTATCATCTTGCAAACGGCGCAAAGCCTGTGACGAGCAAACTACAATATACGATTCATGCTCAATAATGATTCCCATTTTTTTCATCTTACTCAATACTCTGGAAAAAGTTTCAGGCTGCAATCCTAAACGAGAAGCAATCATTGCCTTTGTTGCAGGTAAGTAAATTTGGTAATTTTCCACTTCTCCAGCCGAAAAACTTAGTAAATAACTCGCCACTCTTTGTTGAGCATTGCTTAGACTCAAGTGATGAATATCATTTAAAAATTGGTGGATGCGCCGACTAAGATTAGCTAACATTTTAATGGCTAATTCAGGATTTTGTTTTAATTGTTGACGCAATACCTCACTGGGAATCGCAATTAATTCCGTTTTCTCGATTGCACTTGCGTATACTGGCATTGGTGCATCTAGGATAGCCACGGCTTCGGCAAAAGTTTCTCCACGATGTACAATTTCAATCACTTTTTCTTTACCTTCCGGACTCAGTCGATATAACCGCATACTACCGCTTACGACCAAAAAAAAAGCAGTCGCGGGCATCCCCTGACTAAATAATAATTGACCATGAGCAAGAACATGATGATGAGCAGCTTTTACAAATGGGGCTAAATCACTCGTTGACAGAGTGTTGAATAGCGTTATTTGTTGTAACAATTGTTCCATCGGATTATCTTCCGTTTTTATGACTAAAAATTTTTTGTGCGTAACATTATTAATCGACTTGATTTATATCAAGAAAGTTATTTACACAATTTGCGATAATGACAACCTGTTGTATAACAATACGACAGCCTCCGTATACTAACTCATTAATTTTACATAGCTAAAAAATGATGTAACTTAAAAAATAGTTATAAATAATTGTAAAAATTTGATTTGGCGAGGTGTTAGTATAAATCAATTTTTATTTTAAAAAAGGTATTTTTATGTTTTGTTATCAATGCGAACAAACACAACGCACTTTAGAACAGGTTGGTTGTATCAATGAGCGTGGAGCTTGCGGTAAGGATGCCGCAACATCCGATTTACAAGATATTTTAATTTATCAAATCAAAGGTATTGCACAATACGCATCGTATGCGCGCAATTTTGGTGTAATTGACAAAGAAGTGGATGATTTTATCCAATATGGCTTATTTACTACTTTAACTAATGTTAATTTTAATGCTACTCGTTTTGTTAAGATGATTCATCAAGCAGCAACCATCCGCGACCAAATTAAAACGCATTACGAAGCGGTTGCTCATACAAAAGAACAGCTTAGTGCTGCTGCGCAATTTCAACCCGCAGAAAGTATGGATGATATTTTACGCCAAAAAGCAGTCGCGGCACTCGACCACGATCAAGCAACGGTCGGTGCGGATGTGATTGGTTTACGGGTATTAATTTTGTACGGTATGAAGGGTACATCTGCCTATTCACATCATGCACGCGCGTTAGGTTATCATACTGATGAAATTGACGCAAAAACAGAACGGCTACTTAGCTATTTAGCCAATGATCCAACAGATATTAATGAATTGCTGAAAACGTCATTAGAAGTAGGGCATTTAAACTTAAAAGTTATGGAATTACTTGATCGCGCTAATAATGAGACCTTTGGTCAACAGGAAATTACACCAGTGCGAATAACACCAATAGCAGGCAAAGCGATTTTGGTGAGCGGTCATGACTTGCATGATTTAGAGCAGCTACTGAAACAAACAGAGGGAAGTGGTATTAATGTTTATACTCACGGCGAAATGCTACCAGCGCACGCCTACCCTAAATTAAAGCATTATTCTCATTTAATCGGTAATTACGGTGGCGCATGGCAAAATCAGCAACAGGAATTTGCGACTTTTCCGGGTCCGATTGTGTTGACTTCTAATTGTTTGATTGAACCTGACAAAAGTTATCGGCAACGCATTTTTACCACAGGACCAGTAGGTTGGTCTGGTGTAAGGCATATCGACGATAATGACTACAAAACGGTTATTCAAGCAGCCAAAGCATTGCCCGGCTTTAAGGAAAGTGTGCCAGAACAAACCATTACTATTGGTTTTGGTCATAACACCATCATGAGTGTTGCAGATCAAGTCATTAACGGTGTAAAAAGTGGTGCAATTCAACATTTCTTTGTTATCGGTGGTTGCGATGGTGCAAAACCTGGACGAAATTATTACACTGAATTGGCGAGCCAAACACCTGATAATACGGTGATATTAACGCTAGGTTGTGCTAAATATCGCTTTAATAAACAAACATTTGGTGATATTGGTGGCATTCCGCGTTTATTGGATTTGGGACAGTGTAATGATGCTTATTCTGCAATTAAAATTGCGGCGACGCTCGCTGAAACCTTTGAATGCGATATTAATGATTTACCTTTATCTTTGATGATCTCTTGGTTTGAACAAAAAGCGACGGCGGTTTTACTATCTCTATTAGCCAGCGGTGTTAAAGGCATCCACTTAGGTCCGAGCTTACCTGCTTATCTCACGCCTAATTTGCTAAATATTTTACAAGAGCAATTTGATTTGCGCGTCAATAATACGCCAGAAGCAGATTTACAATGCGCTTTAAAAAAGGCGGCGTAGGGATAAAAACGACTATAAACGGGTAAATTAAGCAAAAATCGTAGGGGACATAAAGGCGATAGCGTCCATGCAACACTGGGTGTAAGAATTATAAAAATCGGTGTATGATGCTGCATTTATACCCCCTACGAAAATTATAAAAGGATTAATACATGCCTGAATATCGAATTAAATTGAATACTAGCGATGCCCAAACCATTTCATTTACATGCGAACCCGATCAGGATTTGATAACAGCCGCTATTGAAGCAAATATATATCTCGTTGCTCAATGTCGTTCTGGCAGTTGTGGTGCGTGTGTTGCGCACTGCGAGCAAGGTGATTTTGAACTCGCAAGTTACAGCGAGGATGTTTTATCTGAATTATCACGTCAGCAAAAACACGTTTTACTATGTCGGACTTATCCGCGCAGTGATATGGTGTTAAATTTAACATATAACTATAATTTAATTAATTTTTCATATCCTGTGCAGCGTAGTGCAACAATTATCAATAAAACATATCTCACTCCTGACACAATTAAGTTAGAATTACAGTTAATCGAAGATGCAGAAGGTAATACAACTTTAAATTTTCAACCCGGACAATTTGTTGAGTTATTTATTCCTGAGACTGAGATTAAACGCCCATATTCACTAGCTAACGCACCCAATTGGGATGGTTTACTTGAATTTTTAATCAAATTACATTCAGACGGCAGATTTAGCACTTTTTTACGAGAAAATGCCAATATTGGCACGGTTTTAAAATTAAACGAGGCTCAGGGTCGTTTTACGCTAGTTGAACACGGTTTGCGTCCACGTTATTTTGTTGCGGGAGGGTGCGGTTTGGCATCCGTTCTGTCTATGCTGCGTTACATGGCTGAATTACAAGAACCACATGAAACGAAATTATTTTTTGGAGTATGGAAAGAAGAAGAATTATTTTATCAACAGGAATTAGCTGCTTTAGCTGCTGATTATAATCATTTTAATTATCAACTTTGCGTGACTAGACCGAGCGAAACTTGGCAAGGATACCGTGGTTCAGTCGTTGATGCCTTAGACAATACATTGCAACATGCTACGACACTTCCTGATATTTATATTTGTGGATCGACGGGTTTGATTGAAGCCGTTGCAAATGTTGCCAAAAAGTATGGTATTGAACGTGATTCACTTATCTATGAACATTACAGTAATTCATGCGCAACTTAGAAAACATTAGAAAATAATCATAGCTACCGTCAATCTTCGTTAGAAATGGTGTGTAAAACTTGTTTTGCCTGTACAGAATGAATTTTGCGCGCCTAAGGGTTCCCCCACATTTTTTCAACCAGTGATTTCAAATCGATTCTATACAAATTCTGGATATTCAATAATGTAAAATCCAAGCAAAGCATTCAATAAAGCCATTTTTTTAAACTTTTTAATATCGGTGGCATAAATATGGGCGGGTATAATTTCACGTACTGCTAACAAACGTGCTCGCGTCGTACCTTGCAATAAAGGCTTTTCTGGTGTCAGCCAATGCTGCCCATCCCAACAAGCTAAATTAGCCATACTAGAATCAGTAACTAATTGATTTTTTAAGATAATAATATCATCTGCTTGCTGTTTTTGTGCGCTTAAAAGATTAATTTCTGTACGGTCGGCATATTTAAATGAATAATCTATATCATCAGCCGTAATTAATCTAAAACTTTTAAATCGCGGGATTTGATGTGGGATAAATTCAACTTGTTCAATCTGTTGCCGATATAATACTCGACAGCGATAAATGCCTTTTGGTGGAGCGCGTCTGAACAACGTTGATAAATCTAGTTGTTGTTCTGCATCAAATAATTGCAAACGAGCTTGATTAAAACGCTGTTGATGCCACACTAAATTTTGTGGCTTTCCGTCAACACATCTAATTGTCTCTAATAACTGTTGCATCACCAATCCTATCTAATTTAACTACTTATTTTTTAAATTAAAAATCATAATAAATTTATTTTATTTGGTTATAAAAGGAATTTCTTTGCTACTCATAGCAATACCAAAGAGAATGCTCTGTTCTAGTGGATAAATAGCTACCATCATAACCAAACGGATTTGATTTAGGTCAGCCTCGTCCAACTGCAAAAATGCTTAAAAAAATATCAAATTCGAGGAGGTCACACATGAGTAAACATATTAATCACGCACTGGTACCTGCTATTCTTTGGGGTATTATGAGTGTCGTCCTATACGCAGCACTATATTATTTTGAACAGCCAATCCTAGAAGCCTCAGCTAAAGGTGGTTGGTATTTTATCGTACCTGTTGTCATTGCGTTCATTTTCTCAGGCGTGCATGGTAATTTTACTGGTTACTTCTGGGAATCTTTGGGTGTTAGAGCTAAGAAAAAATAGGAGGAAGCAGCATGGAAATATCATTTTTAGAACTCACCCTCAATAACGTTGCTTTCTTATTTATCGTTGGTTTTATTGGTGGCTTAGTGAGTGGTTTTATAGGCTCTGGCGGTGCATTCGTCTTAACACCTTCAATGATGAGTATGGGCGTACCAGCTATTATGGCGGTTGCCAGTAATATGTGTCACAAATTTCCTAAAGCCCTAGTTGGCTCTATCAAACGTGCTCGTTACGGTCAAGTAGATGTCAAACTTGGTATTATCATGGGAATTTCCGCCGAAGCGGGCGTACTGTATGGAGCGCATTTACAAAAATATATTCAACATCAATTTGGACAAGATGGCTCTAATTTATACGTTTCATTTGTATTCGTGGTCGTATTAGCGATTGTTGGCACCTACGTTTTAGTTGATGCGTGGAAATTGTACAATTCAAGCGCACAAGAAGAGAAAAAAACAAAAATTGCTCAATGGGTACAATCCGTTAATATTCCCGGTACCATGATGTATTTCAGCGCATTAAACGCACGTATTTCAATTTTATTTACCATCCCACTGGGTTTTGCTACTGGCTTGCTTGCAGCGACAATTGCAGTTGGTGGTTTTATTGGCGTACCTGCGATGATGTACATTTTAGGTGCACCGGGACTGGTTGCATCAGCGACTGAATTGGTTATTGCTTTTATCATGGGCTTTGGTGGCACGATTAAATATGCCCTAGATGGTTATGTGGATATTCGTTTAGCGATGATTATTCTGGCAGGTTCACTATTTGGTGTGCAATTAGGTGCGATTGGTACAACCTATGTAAAAGATTATATGGTTAAAGTTGTCATGGGCGTGATTATGATTTTAGTATTACTTAGTCGCGGCTTTATGATTCCTGTTTACCTGAGCAATATGGGCTACATTAATCCTATTACCGACGGCACAAGCAATATTTTATCTACCATCAGTTTTGCCTTATTGGTATTCGCTTTAGCCAGCGGTGGATTTATTATTCTTTACGCACTATTTCATGGTTTCCGTATTGAAGCCAAACGGCGTGAGGCAGAAGACGAAACAATTGCAGAACCTGTTGCAATGCAATTATCACCAACGGGTCGTTTTGAACGCATCATGTTAGTTACCGATGGCTCTGAATTTAGTAGCGGTGCTGAACGTGAAGCAGTTGAATTAGCTAAGAAAGCAAATAGTCAGTTATTTATTACTTCTGTGATCGCAGTTGATTCAGATTATGAATTACTCGCGCCTCAATTACTAGAAAAACAAACGGCACAAGCTCAATCGGTTCTGGATAAAATTAAACAAATTGCGGATACAGCAGGTGTAAACTGTGAAACTGTGTTACGTCAAGGCGCGGAAGTATATGAAGAAATCGTTGAAGTTGCGGAACAAAAACGTATTGATCTTATCATTATGGGTCGGCGTGGCAAGAGTGGTTTAATGCGTTTAATGATGGGTAGTACAACTGCTCGCGTCATTGGTCATACGAGCTGCAATGTCTTAGTCACACCGCGCGCGGCTAATGTTGTTGGTCAAAATATGATGCTGGCAGTTGATGGTTCTCGTTACGGAGATATTGCGGCGACGACTGCGACAAATTTAGCCAAATACTTGAATGCAAAAGTAACTGTTGTTTCTGCTATTGAGGGCGATTACAGTGATAGACATCGTAATGAAACGAAAGAAATTGTTGATCGTGTTGTTGAATTGATGAGAAAAGAAGGCGTGAAAGCAACAGGTGAAGTTTTGCTTGGTGCACCGGCTTCAAGCATTGTAGATGCTGCAAAAGATAAAGGTATAGAACTTATTGTTATGGGCAGTCACGGACGCACTGGTTTAGAAAAAGTCTTAATGGGTAGTGTGTCAGATCGTGTAATTGGTCATGCACCTTGTGCGGTATTCGTTGCAAGAGGCTGATCTATGAGCGCGTAAAAATTGTAGGCGTTACGCAGTTCATACGAAAATTTTACTCTATATTGACTAGTGACGACGCACCGCGTCGTCATGCCACAGGACGCACCAGCGTCCTACGACATTCATGAAATTTAAAATGAGAATTGCTGCATGGCATGTACGAATAAGAATAACGAGAACAAACTTATTTCGTTAAAAATAAATAATTTATCATGTTATCGGCTTATCGTCTAATGTTGTATCAATTGTCATGTCAATATCGGTGAATGTTCCTGCGGTCTCAATCTCATCTATCATTACCTCATTTTCATCATTTTCATCAAGCGGTATCTGCGCTAAATCTAACTCATCTAATTCTTCCATATCTTTCAATTTATTTAATGATGGTAAAGCATTTAAGGTTTTTAAATTAAAATGATCTAAAAAATGTCGAGTCGTACCGTATAATGCAGGTCGTCCGGGCGTATCTTTATGCGCTAGTACACGAACCCATTGGTAATCTAATAATGTTTTCATGATTTGCGTACTAACGCTTACGCCGCGAATAGATTCAATTTCAGTACGGGTAATCGGTTGACGATAAGCAATAATCGCTAATGTTTCCATTAATGCCCGTGATTGACGAGTTTGGCGTTTTGGATAAAGTTGTTTTACCCATTGAGTGAGTGCCGGTTTAACCTGAAATCGATAACCACTTGCGACTTGAACTAATTCAATACCACGATTTTGTGCCTCTTCGGCTAATGCTTTTAAACAAGCACGGATTTCGCTACGTGCTGGCTGCTCGGTCTCTGGAAATAAACCTAAAAAATGATCAATGGTCAGCGGACGATTTGCAGCGAATAACGCAGCTTCAATGATATTTTTTAATTTTTGTTCAGTCATGATTTTCGATTATATCCAATTTTTTTAATTAAATTGTTTTAAAAAACGCAAATCATTTTCAAACATCATGCGTAAATCAGGAATGCCATAACGTAACATTGCAAAACGTTCAACGCCCATACCAAACGCAAAACCTGTGTACTGCTCGTTGTCAATACCCACTTGGTCAAATACATTTGGATGCACCATGCCACAACCTAATACTTCTAACCATGCCCGATTGCCACGATGATCAATCCATTCTACATCTACCTCAGCCGACGGTTCGGTAAATGGAAAATAGGAAGGTCTGAAACGTACCGCTAAATCTCGTTCAAAAAAATGTTTTAAAAATTCGTCTAAAATCCCCTTTAAATCAGCAAAACATACATTGCTATCAATCATTAAACCCTCAACTTGATGAAACATAGGTGTATGCGTCATGTCTGAATCACAACGATATACACGGCCGGGTGCGATAATTTTTAATGGTGGTTTTTGTTGTTCCATCGTGCGAATTTGTACCGGTGAGGTGTGTGTACGCAACAAAGTATGGGCATCAAAATAAAAAGTATCGTGCATGGCACGCGCAGGATGATGATCAGGGATATTTAATGCGCCAAAATTATGATAATCATCTTCTATTTCAGGTCCTTGCGCGATGCTAAAGCCTATTTGTGCGAATAAGTCGGTCATGCGCTGCAAGGTTTGGGTAACAGGGTGCAAACCGCCTTGATTTTGACCACGTCCGGGCAAGCTGACATCTATTTTTTCTGAATCAAGTTGCGCTTGTAATTGTATGACTTGTAAGGCTTGTTTACGTGCTTCGATTGATTGTTGAACGACTTGTTTAGCAACATTAATCGCTTGTCCAGCTTGTGGGCGTTGCTCGACGGGCAATTTTCCTAATTGTTTTAATTGTTCAGTTAATATGCCTTTTTTACCTAAAAATTGTACTCGCACATTATCTAATTCTGCTAAATCTGTGGCTTGTTCAATCTGCTGTTGAGCTGTCGCTTGTAATTTTGTCAGTGTGTCCATCGATGATATAAGGTTTATTTAAGGGTGGACCATATTATCATACTGATTTTGAAAACTGTTACATGCAATTGTAAAAAAATACGCTTGAAAGTGGTAACATGAGATCACTTTGCTATTTTTGATTTTTCAGGACTGGCAGTCCACAGACTTATAAAATTTCATGCGGAATCCACGCTATTTTGAACAGCGAATAAAAATCGCAAATTTTCGCCTAAATTCCTATAATACGACAATAGTGGATTAAAAGGACACATTATGCAAAAAGCTCAAATCTATCGCCATCGCCAACCTATCCCAACGCCGCGCATTGGCATTATTATTCGCACTAAGGATCGACCGCATTTATTAAAACGTAGTCTTGCAAGTCTTGCTGAACAAAAACGCCTACCTGATGAAGTAATTATTATTAACGATGGTGGTGAAAATATCGAAGCAGGTCTTAGCGAATTTACTCATTTAAATATTCGCTTAATAGATAGTGAAGTGAATCAAGGTCGTGCGCGTTCTGGTAATTTAGGTGTTGATGCTTGTCGTTGTGATTTTATTGGTTTTTTAGATGATGATGATCGTTATTTACCAGACCATTTGCAACGTTTGGAAAAGACTATTATCCATTTTGATGCCAAAGTCGTTTATTCCGGATGTCTTTTATTACAACGAGATATGCTAGGCGATACTGTCACTTTACGAGAACAACCAATTGGGCAATATAACGATAGTTTTGATCCACAACGTTTACAATATGAAAATTATATTCCTTTGATTAATATATTAATTAAGCGAGATTTATGGGATAAATTACAAGGTTTTGATGAGAATTTTGAAATATTTGAAGATTGGGATATGTTATTGCGTTTATCCCAACTAACTCGTTTTTATCATGTCAATAAGATTACTACTGAATATGCGGTATGGGGAAGTGAGCAGGTTACTCGTGCTAGTGACAGTACACGCTGGGAACGTGCTTATCGCCGATTTTTACAAAAGCATCTAATTCAACTTTCTGAAGATAAAAAACTAGATTTATTAACCCGTTATTGGATGGTGAGTCAACAGCAACGCGGCATAAATCAAGAGCGGGATACAGAAATTACTGCATTACAAGCTGATTTACTGCGTAAACAGCAACAATATGATCAATTGTGTCACGATACCGAGCAGGAGAAAAAACAATTAGCTGAAAAGCAAACGCAGTACAATGAATTACAACGTGCACTTCAGCAAGCACAGCAGACCGCGACCGAACAGGCGAAAAGTGCAGAACAACGTTACATTGAATTGCAAAAACAGCAGCAAAGTCAATTGGATAAATACGAAAGCCAGCTAGAACAGCGCGAAAAACAATACACTGAGTTGAAACAAAAATATGAAAAATTAAATCTTCATTATGATGAGTTAGAAAAAGATTTTGAAATCTACCAAGACGGACAACAACAAGCTTATGATGAACTGTTAAATCAGGCGCGACAATATCAACAACGCGCCACAGAAGCAGAACAGGCTTTAGCTGAATTGAGTAGACAATTGCGTGTTGGTATGGGCAAAACAATTACTTATTTACCGACGGCTTATCAATTAGCAAACGATACCAGCGGCATATTAGCTGATGTAAATCGGGTATTAGATTGGACGCGCCGCAAAATACAACAGGCTACGGATTTAGAAAATCATACACGTTGTAAACAACATTCGATTTTGGACAGTTTTCAAGTTTTAAAACATCAATTACGGGAATTGGCTGAATTGATGGGACGTTCTCGTTGGTGGCAGGTGCGGCGTTATATTGGCTCGTTAGATCAAATTGAGCAGAATTTAGATCAAATACTTGCACAAACGCATAGACAGTTTGATGAGCCACAATATTTTGTCGAGCAACTCGGTTTTGCCTACTTAGAGCCAGCGTTACCAGAGCAAGCTTTACCGCCAGCTCGCCCAATTTCGACGTTATATCCGATTTACACTACAATTTCCGGTAATGATGAGCAATCCGAAATAATGGAAACTGTACCGAATACAGGTGATACACCATTTTTATTAGATACAGCCGATGATGTACTTGTTTTTACAACTCATGCAACTTTAGATGATTTTTATCGTATAGACGTGATGTGTGGGACACGATTACGCGCTAATGCTTGCCATATTCGGGTTATTATTCGTGAATTGGACACTAAGGTGGTGGTGCGCGTGGTAACGTCGAGTGCAATGAATATGTTTGACAATCGTTTTTATCCTATCCGTTTCGCGCCTATTCCTAACTCTGCTGGCAAAACTTATCAGATTGAAATCGATTCACCGAATGCGCGTCCAGAGGCAGGTATTGCAATTTGGTGTTTACATAAAACCATCGTCACGTCCGCACAGCAAGTCCCGGATCACATTGCACAGCGTTCTCCGCAAACTTTACCTGCTTGGGTACAACAAAGTATTTTGAGTTTACCGCTGACTCATCTAAATCCGACTGATCCAACACATTTATTTATCGTTAAAGGCGTACAGTGGGATACACCGCTAGTAAAATTACATAGTTATCTATTACGTCTAAGCGAAATGTTACAACATGTTGATACTGATGGTTTGATTGTGCTATGTGGCGATGTGCATTGGGATATAAAACAATATTATACCCCTGTTCCACTCGTTTATATTCCGCAAACAGATTTACATTCAATGCTCGTATATGGGCAGCAGTGCACGCAAGCAGGCTATGTATGGTTATGCGATATAGAGGCACAGCCTCAAGTAGACGCGATTGCACAAATGTCAGCCGTTTTTAACGATCAGGATGCAGAAAAATTAGCTGTAATTATACCAATGGAGGTATATGGCGATCATATTCGTGCTGCTTATGCAACCATTTTACGTGATGGTATTTTGTATCCTTCGGCGGATAATGCTCCAGCTAATCATTTTTATCATGGTTATCGCCGCACAGTTGATGCAACAGCAACAGAATTATTGATTTTTAAACAAACAACGTTAGCAAAAGTGGAATTAGGTGTATTGCCAGCTTACCATTTGCCGATTTATCAATTGACTGATTTATTGTGGCAATTAAAAGAAAAAGGATTTCATACCATTTATGAATCTGCATTGCGTTTAGTCCATCACGCAGCTAAACCGAGTGCAGAGCAAGCATTGTATGAGCGGGATTGCCGTTATTTTTATAATCGGTGGCGCGATGATTTATTTAATATTATATTATCGTTAAATTCACATTTAAACGTGATGTTGAATCCGACAGCAAAACCAATGGTATTGGTCATTGATGCGACTTTGCCCACATTTGACCAAGATTCCGGTTCGTTACGCATGTATACGATGCTGAAAATTTGGACTGAAATAGGTTTTAGAATAACTTTTTATCCCGATAATATGGACGGTTGTTTTAAATATCGTCATGCTTTGGAGGCATTAGGGATTGAGGTGGCTTATGGTGGTTATGGTATTCAAGATGTTTTGTCATTCCGCCATTTCGATTACGCTATGATATGTCGGGTAGAAGTCGGACAACGCTATATTCCGCACATTCGCACCGTGTCGCCAAATACGAAAATTTTATACGATACGGTTGATATTCATTACATTCGTGAGGCGCGACAGGCAGAAATTGAAAATTGTCAACAACTCGCTCAAAAATCATTAAAAACCAAGCAAAAAGAATTGGCAAATTGTATATTAGCGGATCGGGTGTTAGTGGTAACGGATGCTGATGGTAAACATTTACAGCAAGAAATAGCCAATTTAGATTATCTCGTATTGCCGAATGTCCACACGCATCAAACTTTATCTAGTGTTAGTTTTGAGGAGCGTGAAGGTTTAGTATTTATTGGTAATTATAATCATCAGCCAAATGAAGATGCAGTATTTTATTTTGTGCAGAATGTCTTACCTAAGGTGCATGAAAAATTACCGGATGTGAAATTCTATGTCGTTGGTAGCAATATGAAAAACAGCATGAAAGCATTAGCAAATGAGCATGTTAAAATTGTGGGCTGGGTGGACGATGTTGCACCAGAATTTGAAAAGCGGCGCGTTTTTGTGTCGTATTTACGTTACGGCGCGGGCATGAAAGGCAAAATTGGGCAAGCGTTATCGTTGGGTTTACCCGTCGTGTGTACACCTATTAGTGCAGAAGGGATGGGTTTGCGAGATGCTGAAACAGCACTATTAGCCGATGATACAAAAAGTTTTGCAGAGCAAATTTGTCGTTTATACCAAGATAAAGCATTATGGGAGCGATTAGCCAAAGAAGGTTATGATTATATCGAGCGTACTTACGGTGAAACTGCGATGCGCGAAAAATTAGCCCAATTGTAGATTTTCCACTGTAGAAACAAAATAACCTCTTTGTTTCAGAAAATATAAAGTTTATTGGTTTTGTGCCGCGCTAATTGTTTTTTAACAGACTGATGATATTGATATTTATTTATGGATACTATTCGTTACGGACAACAATATGCTCAATTTTTACATCGTTTGAGCTGGATCGCAAAGCTCAGACCACTTAGTTTGACTTATCAATTAGCTGTGTTGGCGGCACATTATCAAAGCCCGCATCTTGGCAACGAACAACAAGTAAAACAAAACATTACAAATTGTTTAGGCGAATCGTTTGCTAAGACAGGCTGGCAACAGTTCATACGTCATACGGGTGTATCGAATTGCAACATTTTTCAAATACGCCATATTTCGCAACAATGGTTAAAACAACATATTATCATCGCTGGTAATTGGGATTTTTACCAACCGACTGAGAAAGCAACTGTTTTTATGACTTATCATAATCACCATCCTTTTTTATTTACAGTCAGTATTAGCATGTTAGGACGACTAATTCGCACTTTAGCGATGAATCCAAAAGACAGCGCGGTTTATCCCTATTTGGCAGAAATTTATGATCAATATTTTATTGATTGTGAGGCACATTATCACGGTGGAAATTTTGTACTCGTAGATGCAAATACGCCTTTAGCTGCAACGCGATCCGTCGCTAAAACACTTAAAAATAAACAAATTATCATTACGCTAAATGATATATTTAATCCTTATGCAGAAAAGCGTAGTTTAGATATAGCATTTTACGGACATAAATTGACTTGTCCTACTGGTGTGGTTGAAATGGCACTGCGACATGATGTTGATTTTGTTGCGGGTTGGGTGCGTTGGATTGGTGGCGATAAATTTAAATTAGAATTATATTCACTTGATGCCAGTCAGGGTTTAGAAGGCATTATGCAACAGTATATTGATTATTTACAATTAATGATTAAACAAGATGCAGGCTTGTGGGAAGGATGGAAATTTTTTGAATTTTAGCAAGCATCGAGTGGCTATTTTAGCTTAGTCTAATACTTGAATCAAAACAACTATACTTTTTATGGATATTTGGGGAGATACGCGGTGAATTTACAAGCGTTGATTGTCGGCTTCGTTTTGTACTTCGGTCCACATTTTACATTGTCGGCACAAGATAAAGTTGTTTTAAATGAGTTAATTGGAATGTCATTGGTTGAACTGCTACAAATTGAAGTGGACGTAGCTTCCAAAAGTAGTGAAACCATTTTTGATGCACCCTCATCGATCACAGTCTATACCCGCCAAGAGTTGTTAAATATGGGGATTACCTCAGTCGAAGAAGCATTAAATTATATTCCCGGTTTTATTGGTACACGCGAACTGATATTTGGTTCTGGTTACATGGTGTCAGCACGGGGCATGACAACGCCTCAAGCTTCGTACAATGTGCTGTTTATGATTGATGGGCAACGTTTAAATAATGATGTGAGTGGTGGCGCATTAACCCATAATTTTTATATTCCGATTGCCAATGTCAAACAAATTGAGGTCATTCGTGGACCCGGTTCAGCCTTATACGGTACCAGTGCTTTTTCTGGTGTGGTCAATATCGTCACCGCTACCAATGTGAATGATATGTTTATCAGTGCTGGCAGCATGGCGAGCCGTGAGGCGTATACTAATTTTTCTAAATCGTTTGAAAAGGGACATTTTGCTGGTTTTGCGCGTTATTTTGAAGATAATGGACAATCTATTTATCAAAATTTAATTAATCAGGATGTTATGACTAACGATCCATTATCGGGTAATGATATTTATTTATCTACAAAATATGATAAATTTTCGCTGCAATTTCGCCATTCGCAACGTGACCGTGATGAATTTGCTATTACAACTGAGCTTCTCGCCGGTATTAATAAAAATTTTACGGAACACCAATCTTTAAAACTCGGTTATCAGCTATTTGAAACAGATAATTTTAAATTAGATATGGATTTGAATTATATACAAATGCGGACTAAGAGTTTTGTTTTAAACAGCTCGCTAGCGAATTTACCTGATAACGCTACTGTAAATAACTTAATTGAAGGGCTTAATTCCAAAGAAAGTGAATTTTCTCTTAATATCGAAGCGCATTATCTTTTTAATGATCAACACAAATTGGTCGCAGGTTTGCAATATCGCCATCCTAGAATAAATTTTAATTATAACTCTTATAATTACAATCCACGGGCTACGGATTATTTACCTTATACTGGTGTATTGCACGATATGCAGCCATTACTTGTTCCCGGATTTAATCGGGATATTTTTGGGGCTTATGTGCAGGATAAATATGAATTTAATGAGCAATGGGCAATGACACTGGGTTTACGTTATGACCGTTTTTCTGATTTTGGCGGTACAGTCACGCCTCGCGCAGCTTTAACTTATGCACCATTGGAAAAAACTAAATTTAAATGGATGTATGGTGAGGCATTTCGTGCGCCGGCAGTCCGTCAAGGTTATATTTCACTGGGTAATCTTGCTAATCCAGACTTGAAATCGGAAACAATTAAAACGATGGAATTGGCGTGGCTGCAAAAATTTGACCGGGCGCAAACCACATTAACTTATTTCTACAGTCGGGCAAAAAATAAAATTGATACGGTACTCACTTCATCTAATGATTTGAGTTTTACCCGTCAATTTCAGAATATACCGGATAATTTAACATCGGCCGGTTGGGAGTTTGAATTATCCAGTCAGCTTACGGATAACTTATCTTTGCGTACTGCCTACACTTATATGAGTAACATGCGAGAAAGTCCGCAACATTTTCCCAAACAAACTTTTTCTACGGTATTGAATTATCAAGTAAATAAATGGAATTTTAATGTAAACGGTTATTATCACGATGAAACCGAGCAACAGTTTCTTGGTCAAAGTGTAAATGTGTTAGATGATTATTGGTTATTTAATACTGCGGTACGTTACGCACTGACACAAGATTTAACCGTTGTAGCTCGGATACATAATTTATTAGATGAGGCATTTTATAACTCAACGAAATATCTTATTGCAGAGGATGGCGTGTTAAATCGTGGGCGTACTTACTCTTTAGGTATTGAATGGCGGTTTTAACTCAAGTAGGATAAAAAGGAGTAGTGCGTCGTCACAAGGAAAAATCTCGTTCTACGCGCCGCGTAGAATGAGCCACTGACGCACCAGCGTCATGTAAAAAGAATTTTCCCTATTAGCACAAAAATATAACGCTTTGAATAGCCTAAAATTTTTATTTGAACTGCGTCACTCTAAATGCGCTAAAGCTTGTAAAATTTTATCTGCGCCCTGTTTAAGCAAATCTTCCGCAACCGTTAAACCTAATTGCGTTGCATTTGTTACTAAACCTTCAGCTTGACTGCGCAAAATAGTTTGTCCCCTTTCATCTGCAACCAATGCACGCAACATTAATTTATCTTGATAAATCTGCGCAAAACCTGCAATCGGTACTTGACAGCCACCTGCTAATCGATTGTTTACAGCGCGTTCTGCTAATACACATTGTTGCGTTGCAAAATGATTTAATGGTGCGATAAGTTGATGTGTATCGCTATCGTTTTTACGGCATTCAATCCCAATTGCACCTTGACCAATTGCGGGCAAAATCACTTCGATCGGAATCCGTGCCGTAATGCGATCAGCTTTATTTAAACGTTTCAAACCCGCCGCCGCCAAAATAATCGCTGCATATTCATTATTATCTAATTTATTCAACCGCGTACCAACATTACCGCGTAAAGTGTGAATGTCTAAATCAGGACGAACTGCAAGCAATTGCGATTGACGACGTAAACTAGACGTACCCACAATGGCACCTTGTGGCAAAGCATCAATACTGTCATATCGATTCGATATAAACGCATCTTGTGGGTCTTCACGCTGCATAATAATCGGTAAATGCAAATTTTGCGGAAATTCAACGGGTACATCTTTCATCGAATGCACCGCAATATCCGCCTCACCTTCAAGCAAACCTTGTTCTAACTCCTTGACAAATAAACCTTTTCCACCAATTTTAGCCAAAGGTGCATCTAAAATTTTATCACCTTTAGTTGTCATTTCAACAATATCAACTTGTAAATTTTGATGTAGATTCAATAAGGTATCTCGAACGTGGTAAGCCTGCCATAATGCGAGGGGACTTTTACGAGTTGCGATGCGAATTTTTGTCATCATAATGTTTTTTTAGTCAAAGACGAATGAAACGAAGTATTTAACCATATCTAAAGTTGAAAGTGGAATCAGATTTAACCTTTATTACCACGCCATGAATGGCATCATAGACATAGGACGCATTGCGCGGGAAATATTTTGACTCAAAACCATCATATCTACTTGCATCCTATGCGTGTTATCTGTCATTAGCACAACCGATTGATTCATTTGATCTACGGATTGTTCCAATTTCCCCATATGCGTCAACATTTCTGGCATGACATCTAACTTAGTAGATAGTGTGTGCATGGTAGTATTCATTTCGCCGATGTGTTGAGTTAATACTGTTATATTGCGCGACATCAATTCAACATTTTTTGCCATGATTTCCATATTTTGAGCCATTCTAGGGTCCATACTCGTTGCCATTTGCGTCATATCGCTGGTTAGACTGTAAATGAGGAAAAAACCGTATGTGGCGAGTAGCGTAAAAGCGAACATTGCAGGATAAACGACAATTTCCCAACGTCTCGCACTTTGCCGAAAACTGTAGACAAATTCCTCCATTTTTCCAGAATCAATTGCTGCTCCGCACTCCATTCTGGTCGGTTGCGAAATATCTAAATTTGACATAGTGTTATCCTTCTGGTGATGACTATACGGTTGACATTATTATTTTTATAATTCAGCACAATTATGCTATATAAGTATTTACTAAAATAGTAGATTTTATCTATGCTAAATGGAAAAATTTAATCTTAAAATGATAATTCATGGTGACTAGCGGAGTCATGCTGATTATGCAGGAGTGACGCAGTTGAAGTTTCCCGTTCATTATGTCATGTAGGAATGCACTCCAAACGCGCCGCGTCACGAGATGAAAAAGAATTTTAATTTGCATCAAACCTGAATGCAGAAAAAACCCGATAAAAATTCAATGGTCGGTTTACACTGTACTATCGTGTATTTTAATCTAAACTAGTAAGTAACTTAATTTGAGCTTGGGAGTTTGTTTTATGAAAAAATGGCTATTTTGGTTATTACTACTCAGTATGCCTACATCTGCTGAAATTATTACGGATGGCAGCTTAGGTACAAAACTGCGTTTATCTGGTGGAGAGTATGCCATTACGCAAGATTTAGGTACGGTTCAAGGTGCGAATTTATTCCATAGTTTTGAGCAATTCTCGCTTGCAAGGGATGAATCAGCTACTTTTTTTGGCAATGCGACTATTGAAAATATTTTTAATCGGGTCACAGGAGGAGAGGTTTCCACAATCGACGGGCTGATCCGCAGCGACATACCCAATGCAAACATATACTTGATGAATCCCGCAGGTGTCGTATTTAACAATAAAGCCAGTTTAGACATTCAAGGCTCTTTTTACGCGACTACAGCCGATGTTATTCGTTTTAGTGATGAAAATGATTTTTATGCAGATTTGCAACAAAATAGTGTGTTATCTGCTGCCAAACCGAGTGCATTTGGTTTTTTAGATGCAAAATCGGGAGAAATTGATGTACTAGGCGCAAAACTCAGTTTACCTGCCAATCAAACTTTAAATTTCACCAGCCATCATTTTACTATGCAATCTGGTACGTTAGAAACGGCAAACGGTAATATTCATCTTACCAGTGTGGCATCAGCGGGCGAAGTCAGTCTACAAACTCATAGCGCACCCACTACAACTTTAGGTTATATGCAACTTAGTGATAATACATCTATTACGACGGAAGCAAAAACAACTGATGTAGAATCAAAAAGAGGTGAAATTACGATTAAAGCGGGTTTATTTGAATTAACTGATTCAAGTCTGGCATCTTCTGCGAAAACATATAGCACAGGTGGTAATATTACTATTCAAGCACAAGATTTTATTGCTAAAAATGCAAGTATTACTTCGCTTAATAGGCATAATACAACGGGGGGTAATATTGATATTACGGCGGAAAATCAAATATTACTGGCAGCCTCCGAGAAGGAAACAGCTACAAATAAAACACTCATTTCCACGTCCAATTTAGACACAGCGATAACACCAACGGAGATCGTCCACGCAGGCGATAGTGGTAATATCAATCTTTCAGCGCGTGATATTCAGATTTTAGATGGTTCAACGATTCAATCTACTGCTTTTGGTTCTGGTCGTGGTGGAAAGATTAATTTATCAGCATCAAATGATATTGTGATGCGCAGTGCTACGGATTCGCCCAGTAAAATAAGCTCATCATCAGGGCAAACAACCTTATCCGATCAATCAGTCGGTGATGGGGGAGATATTTTGATAACGGCTAAAAATTTAACGATGAATAATGGTGCAAATATTACTGCAAATGCCAATGCGTTAGGCAAAGGTGGAAACATGAATATTCATCTTAACGAAAAGCTGACACTTGAACAGGAAAGCACCAGCGGAATTGGGAATTTTATGAGTGCTGCAACAACATCAAAACATCAGGATGCAGGTGCTGGCGGTCGGATTGTGATTCAAGCCAATGAATTATTTTTTACAAATGGCAGCTTTTTAACTACAAATACCGCAGGTTCTGGCAATGCAGGTGATATTAATGTCAACATTGCGCGCAATGCAATCATTAAAGGTGCGAGTGCACGTACAGACTCTGGTATTTTATCGGCGGCGAGTTCGTCTAGTCGTGGTGGCAACGCGGGTAATATCGCACTTACGGTAGGTAATCAATTGTATTTAGATGAATTAGCGATTATTGATGCCTCTAATTTTAATACAGGCTTAGGTGGTAATGTGAATATTGTTGCAGGCGATATTGTCATGCGTAATCAAGCTTATATTGGTGCAGCGAGTGCGAGTAGTGGTAATACGGGAGATATTCAAATTCAGATTACCCAAGATAATTTAGAAATGTACGATACGAGTTACATTACAACAGAAGCAACATTTGCCGATGGTGGAAATATTTATTTATCTATGCCTAATTACGTTTATATTGGTGGAAATAGTGAAATAACGACTAGCATTAAAAGTGGTGTTGGTGGCGGTGGAAATATTGATTTAAAGGCTGAATTCACAGTTTTAGATAATGGAAAAATTCTCGCGCAGGCTTACGGCGGACCGGGTGGTAATATTGATATTGTTACAACGAGTATTTACAACTTAACCGAGCAACCAATCGAACAAGTTATCAGTGCATCATCTCAGTTGGGCGTGGACGGTATTGTTACCGTGCGCTCACCAGATAGTGATACCGATGAAGGTGTTTTAGTGTTATCTGGTAATTTTTTGCAAGCAGAAAAATTATTGCGCAATTTATGCGATAGACAGCGTAACAAAGGAAATAGTTTTGTCATAACTGGACAAGAAAGTTATGCTAATTTACTCGATGATTGGCTACCTAGTAATACAACTCAATTAGTTTTGCAGCGTTGTGAGTAAAATTTTTCCTTGTGACGATGCACCGCGTCGTCACCCGACTGGACGCACTCGCGTCCCACAACGATATATCTACCCTCATACCTTACTTTTGCCTTGATTCGTGGCAAATTCTCTCCAAGCCAAATCACTTAAAACCGTGTCATATCACACATATCAAGTCCTTTTAAAAACATAACAGCTTGAATCATAAAATAAAAATACTTGGCATATTGACTGCTCTGTATCGCATACGAATGTTGCCTTGTAATCCAATGTAGGTTTTGCCTCAAACTCGCATTGGATTTATTTTTATTTGTTAGTCCTCTGAAAAAATAGTGCGCATTACAAAATAAGTTTTGCCCTCGTATTACGACAATTTGCAAGACTGCCTATTTTTATGTGGAGAAAATACGGAGAAAAAATGAAAATAATCTACCCGCCATTAATGTTTATTACTCCATTTGTTTTTGCTCAGGACGTATATTTACCTGAAATTTCAGTTAAAGATAGCCTACTTACCCCTAATCAAACCGAACAAATTATTGAACAAAAAACGCAATTTGCTGTGGATGGTGGTGATTTTTTGCGTAATACAACTGGCGTATCGGGTACACGCATGGGAGGTCATGGTATTGATCCAATAATTCGCGGACAAAATCAAAACCGTTTGAATATTATTTTAGATGATGCCTATACGTTCGGAGGCTGCCCGAATCGCATGGACCCACCAACTGGTTACGCAAATACAGATAATTATGACAAAATTACTATAATCAAAGGCGTACAATCAATTTTAGATGGACATGGTGGGAGTGGTGGTACGGTAAAATTTGAACGCCAAACGCCACAATTTACCAATAAAAATAATCGGATAAAAGCTAATCTTGGTTATCAAGGCAACAGCAATACACAATCTTTTGGACTCGATGCCGCAACAGGTTCGCAACAAGCTTATATACGTGGCATGGTTAATTATACAGATGCTGATAATTATGAAGATGGTGCAGGACATGAAGTGCGTTCTGCTTTTAATGCGCAATCGGCTTATCTTGGCGCGGGCTACACACCCAATCAGCAAACCAAGTTAGAACTAAGTGCTGAGGCAATCCGTGAGAATGATGTATTATTTGCTGGCGCGGGTATGGACGCACCTAAAAGTGATAACGATATTTTTCGTTTATCGTTACAACAACAAGCCGTTAAAGCTAATGCTTACTATTCTGATATTAAGCATGTAATGGATAATTTTTCCTTACGTTCACTAACAGCACCCATGAAAATGCGTACGCCAACGACTTCAAAAACATACGGTGGACGTTTAAGTTATGATCTTGCAATCGATCAAGCGTTGATGACAATTGGTGTAGATTATCAACAAAATCAACGTGATGCAACTCAGTACGTTGGAATGCCTACAGTTATTACACCTACGATTGAACAATCTTTCATGTGGGCGGATACTTCATTACAACAACTCGGTTTATTTGCCGAATATATGTTGCCAATCGCTGATATGGACACATTAACGCTAGGTTTACGTTATGATCGTATGACAGCTAATGCTGACAAAGCCAATCAAGCGGCACAAGGTGGGGTAACGCCTAATAATTTATTCCAAAAATATTACGGTTATACCGCTGACGAGCAAAATGAAAATAATATCAGTGCATTAATGCGTTATGAAAAAGGTTTTGAATTTGGCACCGTATTTTTTGGTTTAAGTCGCACGGTACGCACTGCTGATGCGACAGAGCGTTTTATGGCTGCTAATGCTGCTAGCGGTGCGATGCGTTGGATTGGCGATCCGCAAATTAAACCAGAAAAACATCATCAATTAGATTTAGGTTTTACTTTGCAAAATAATCAATATCAATTAGCAAATAGTGTTTTCTACAATCGTGTCAGTGATTTTATTTTACGTGATAAGGCGTTGGGACAAATGGGTATTTTACAACAGGATGCAGCAACAATTTATCGTAATGTAGACGCTCGGTTGTATGGCGTAGAATTTGACGTAAAATCTAAGCTAAATCAATTTATTACTCAATCCGTTGGTCTCGCTTATACTCATGCCGATAATACAACTGATGACAGAGCATTAGCACGTATTCCGCCATTAGAAATGACATTAGGGATAGATTATCAACGTGCGCAATGGGCAGCAGGTAGTTTGCTACGTTTGGCGGCACAGCAAAATCGAATTGATTTACAAAGTGGTTTAGACGCGGGTGAAACTTCAGGTTTTGCGATATTAGATTTACATGCACATTATCGAGCAACTCAAGCAGTAGAATTGCAATTAGGTTTAAATAATGTGTTTGACAAAACTTATGCGTACCACGTCAATCGTGCCAATGCCGATCCATTCAACCCAGAAGCTGTAAAAGTAAACGAGCCCGGTCGCAGTGCATGGTTGAAATTGAAAATAGCATTTTAATCTTATAAGAAATTATTTTCATCTAAAAATTTAGAATAATTATATTAATTTTTTCTTTGCATAAATTGTAATTGTGCCATGCTTACCACATAATGTTTCAAATAAATAGGCTAACACACCGACCGGTAGCCAAATGACACTTGTGATAAGCTGGATTGCTAACGCTGATTTCGACACGCTGCGCAATGCGACACCTCCTTGCAAAAAACGATAAAAACCATTCATATCATCTGGTGTAAACCAATTAGCGAGACTTTGTAACCAACCATACAAATTTTGCATTATATCTCCCGCCTCAATTGCCTCAATTTCATAACCTTCTGCTTCCAGCAATATTTGTAAGCTTTTTGGCGTAAAATGATACAAATGGCGCGGTGCATCCAAATGAAACCAAGTTGTTAAATTAAACTGCGCTTGATAACTCGCTACATTTGGCACACTAATGCAAATGCGCTGATTATCAGCCAACATCTGCGTCGCTCGACGTAGAGAAGCAACCGGATCAGATAAATGTTCAAAAACATGCCAATAAATCACTAAATCAAATTTTTGCATAGAAAACTGATATTCTGTTACGACATCAGGATTACTTAAAATCCACTCAGCCGCCTCAGTAGACTCCAAACAATACACGATACAACCTAGTTTTTTTAGCTCTTTTAATAGATAAGCACGTCCACAACCAACCTCTAAAATACTTTTAGGTTCAAAGCGTTGGTAAAGCAATGACGCATTATGTTGATGATTAAATTTAAAAATTCGCTCAATAAGTGGACTAAATTTACCTTGTTTAGAATTATAATAAGTTTGTCCATAATAATCTTGCTGCATATTGCCTGTAGTAATATAACAACCACAATAAGGACAATACAACAAATAAAATACTTGTTTACTAATATAATCCACAGTTTGTTTTTTAGAATCAAGTAGTTGTCCATGATTGCAAATAGGGCAAATTTCATTAATATTTAACATTATTATCATTAACCTTGTAAAAAAATTTCTATCTAATTTCCTAAATAGTTTAACAGGATAGATTTAAAAAAGTCACAACTAGAGCACAGAAACGAGATAATTTTATCTTGCATACAAAATCAAATATTTTGATAAAGCTATTAATTTTTTTAATCTTATTTTTAAATAGGCATGTAAAAATACACTTTTCGCTATGATTTTGATTAGTAGAAATTATGCAACTATAATTAACTATTTTGTAATGACATTTCTATGCTATAATAACAAATTTGAGCATAAAATATTTTGTATTAGCAGGATGAGTGATGACAACACCAAATGAATTATACATTGTAGCTATTGGTGCTTCGGCAGGTGGCTTAGAAGCCATTGAAGAATTTTTCTCACAAGTGCCACGTTATAGCGGTCTAGCCTATGTTATTATTCAACATTTATCGCCTGATTACAAAAGTTTAATGCCTGAAATTTTAGCTAAAAAAAATGAAGTGCCAATCCATACCGCAGTGGACGGGATGTTAGTGGAGCCTAATAATATTTATTTAATCCCTCGCAATATGAACATGGAAATTATTGAAGGTAAACTAAAACTGACTCAACGTACTGACCGCCATACTTTTAATTTACCGATTGATATATTTTTTAGTTCACTAGCCAAAGACTTACAAGATAAATCAATTGCAATTATTTTATCAGGCACCGGCTCAGACGGCAGTAGAGGTATTCGTGAAATAAAAGAAGCAGGTGGAATGATTATTGTGCAAAATCCTGAAACAGCCAAATTTGATGGTATGCCACGTAATGCAATTTTAACAGGTGTATGTGATTTTATCTTACCCCCTAAAGAAATGGCTATAAAATTAATTGCTTATATTCAACATCCCTTTGTAGATAAAAAAATCCATCAATCTGTTATTTTAGATGAAAAAGATTATTTTTCTCGTATTTTACACCTGTTAAAAGTTAAATTTGAATTAGATTTTTCTGATTATAAGCCAGCAACGATTGTCCGCCGCTTAGAACGCCGCCTAAATATCAATCAGATTGAAACTTTATCAGATTATTTAGAATTACTTAAAAATTCCGTTTCAGAACAACGCACTTTGTATAAAGAATTATTAATTGGCGTAACAAAATTTTTTCGTGACCCTGATGCTTTCAAGCATATAGAAGAAGAGGTTATTCCGCAAATTTTTGAGCAAAAAAAATCTACCGAATCGGTAAGGGTGTGGATTGCTGGTTGTTCAACAGGTGAAGAAGTGTATTCAATTGCAATTTTATTTAAAGAATACTGTAAGAGAAACGAAATTATTAATGATATTAAAATTTTTGCGACCGATATAGATAAATCAGCAATTGAGTATGCCAGCTACGGTACTTTTAATGCAAGCATTTCCGCCGACATATCGCCACAATTATTAAACCGTTATTTTGAAAAGGTAGGAGATAGCTTTAAAATTGCTAGCTCTATTCGGGAATTGGTCGTTTTTGCTACGCATAATGTATTTAAAGACCCTCCATTCAATAAAATTGACTTAGTAGTATGTCGTAATTTATTGATTTATTTCAAACCTATATTGCAAGAAAAAACCTTATCTCTCTTCCATTTTGCCTTAAATAAGGGGGGATATTTATTTTTGGGCAGTAGCGAAACGGTTGGCGCATTAGAGGATATATTTGAACGTGATAATGCGCAGTGGAAAATATTTAGAGCCAAAGGTGATAAAAGAGCTCTAAGCAATACAATGTTATCTACCTCACAGCTAAAAGATTTACACAGTTCGGTTTCAAACGTACCCTCTTATGCAAATAAAAGAACAAGTTTAATCAACGAACAATTTAACTTAAAATTATTGGAGGATAATACTCCAGATACGGTGATTGTTAATAGTCAATTTGAACTGGTAAACAGTTTTGGTGAAATTAGGCAATATATTCATTTACCGGTAACTAAAGTGCTTGGTGAACAACTTAATATGAATATTAAACAGATGGTACCACCTGAACAACGTTTGATATTTAATGTTGCACTCAGTCAGTCATTAAAAAGCAGTGGTAAAATTGTGTATAATGATGTTAAATATCAGTGTTATGACGGTAGTAGCAAAATCCTAGATTTAGTTTTTTCCAGTCTACACATTGCAAGCATTAATAGCCAGTTTGTTTTTGTTTATTTTATTGAAAAAACAGAGAAAACAGATACTCGTGCTCAACAGCAAAATGTAATATCTGGTAATATTTCAGAGCAAAGTACACAGCGCATTATTGATTTGGAAAATGAGTTGAGTCACACCAAAGAAAATTTACAAGCCACGATTGAGGAGCTGGAAACCACTAATGAAGAATTACAAACTACTAATGAAGAATTAATTTCTTCAAATGAGGAACTCCAGAGTACTAATGAAGAATTACAATCAGTTAATGAAGAATTATACACTGTTAATACTGAATTTCAAGTTAAGAATAAAGAATTAACGATTGCTAATAGTGATTTGGAAAATTTGTTTGCGAATGCCGATAGTAATATTATTTTTCTTGATTATGATTTATGTATTCGTAAATTTACGCCAAATATTACAACAATTATTCATCTGAAAAATACGGATGAAGGCAGACCTTTATCAGATTTAAACATTAATTTGAAAGGTGTTGATTTAACGAAAATTGCTATTGAAGTGCTACATAAGCAAACATCTATTACGATGCGTGTGGAGTCATATTTAAATAAATGGTATCAAATGCGGGTTGTGCCTTATTTATTAAAAAGTGATATGGTGAACGGGATAATTATCAATTTTAATGATATTACTGATGCTTATTATATTGAGAAAAATTTAATTCAAGCGCGTCAATCATTAGAAGATATATATAATGGTCTACCAGTTAGTTTATTTGTATTGGATATTAATGATGACGGTGATTGCGTGCTAACCTTAACCAATAAGACGCATGATATAAAACGTGGTTATTTACCAAAACAAGTATATGGCAAAAAATTATCTGAATTATCAACATATTACTCTAAACATGAAATAGCATTGTTAGAACAAAAAATAGAGCAATGTATTACGGAAAAGTGCAATATCACTTATGAAGATTCATTAACCATACAGGAAACAACAACGTGTTGGTTAAGAATTTTATCACCTGTTTGCAATGAACAAGGTACTGTTACGCGCATTATTGGTTCAAGCGTAGAGATTAGCGAACAAAAACGGGTCGAAAAAGATTTAAAAATAGCTAACGAAAAATTAAAAGAGAAAGATAAAGAGTTGATTATTTTGCATGATTCATTAAATAGCTCGATTAATGGTGTTATTATTACTGATATTGAGGGTAAAATTACTTACTGCAATCCGGCGTTTATTGATATGTTTGATTATGAAGATGCCTCAGATATTCAAGGTCACTACGCGCAAAATTTATTTGTAAGCAATAAAGTGAAAAAATTTACTGATCTTTCAACGATTATTCATAAAGATGAAGCTAAAATTGGTAATTTTGAAGTACTTTGTAAAAATGGTTTAACATTAAAAGTATTAGTTTCATCTTCAGTTATTAGAGATAAACAGGAGAACAAAATTGGTATGATGGCTTCATTTATCAATATTTCTCAACTGATTGAAATAAAAAGTTAAGGATAGACATGTCTCAATTAAGACAGAAAGCAAAACAGTTACTCGCACAAAAAAATAGTTTAGATGATTTAAGTAAATTAGATGAAATTGAGTTGGCTAAATTAGTAGAAGAATTGCGTATACATCAAATAGAATTAGAATTACAGGCAGAAGAGTTAAATAAAGTTAATATAGAGTTAGCTGAAACACATAATCAATATTTTGAATTATTTGATAATGCACCCGTAGGCTATGTTGTTATTGATATACATGGGATTGTATTGCACGTCAACACGATGGCTTGCCAATTATTTAATCAGTCATTACAAAGAGTTAAAAATAAACCACTTGTAAAGTTTTTGCAACCTCGTTCAATGACATATTTTTACAATTTGATAGAGGATGTTATTGAAAAAACAATGATAAATACTGTTGTGTTAGAAGTAAGTCAACAACGTTTTATTGAATTTCATGCTAAATATTATAAGCAGGATAGTATACTGTTATCTTTAATTGATGTGACAGAAAAAATAAATACAGAACAAGAGCTTATAAAGGCAAAAGCCGATGCTGAACAAGCAAGTCAAATTAAATCAGAGTTTATTGCAAATATGTCACATGAATTTCGTACACCAATGAATGCAATTTTAGGTTTTTCTGAAATTTTGCAACAAAAATTATCAGCTTATCCTCAATATCGTTCTTACATCGATAGTATTTTAAAAAGCGGTAGAATATTGCTAAATTTAATTAATGATATTTTAGACGTTTCTAAGATTGAAGCAGGTTATGTGGATGTCAAAATCCACTCTATGAATTTTCATTATTTATTATCTGAAATCCAACAAATTTTTTCTCTTAAAGCACAGCAAAAGAATTTGGAATTGTCTATAGATTTGCCGTCTGATTTCCCTAAAATTATTATGTTAGATGAAAGATTAATCCGTCAAGTACTGTTTAATTTAGTTGGTAACGCGATTAAATTTACTAATCATGGTTTTGTTAGAATTACCGTACAAAAAATAACTCAAAATGAAAATTTCATTGATTTTAAAATTAAAATTCAAGACAGTGGCAAAGGTATTGAGCAAGAGCAATTAGATAATATGTTTAAACCTTTCCAGTATTGTAGCGATAAAATCGAAGGGACAGGGTTAGGTTTAACAATTTCTAAGCGTTTAACTGAAGCGATGGGAGGTGAATTACTTGTGTATAGTCAATTAAATAGTGGTTCTGAATTTAATATTATTTTACCTAATGTCCAAATTGCTGTTTCAAAAGATGTGGTTTTAAATGAACATCCAGCAGAAGAAATCATGTTTCAACCCGCGACTATTTTAATTGTTAATGATAATAAAGAAATGATTGTTATACTTAAACAGTATTTTTTAAAATATCTATTTGATATTATTGATGTTATACCGTCTAATGATGTACTGCTACAAGTAAAACAGCACAGTCCTGATATGATTTTTATTGATGTAAATGACTTGGAAACAGTAAAAACGCTGGCAACTGACTTAAATACACAATATCAGACAATTCCTAAAGTGTTGATTACGGCTAATATTGGTCAGCAAAATATAAAAAGTTTGTTTCAACATGTTATTATTAAACCTTATTTTTCAAGCGATATTGTGAAAATATTAACGCATTATTTGCCTTATTCTAAAAAACAGAATACCTCTGAATTAAATTATGATTTTACTGATCTTGTGAGTCAAAAAGAAAATTTTCAACAAGATTTTATTTTACAATTCAAAGAGATAGAAGAAAAATTTACCCGTGCGGAATCTTACTTAGATATGTTTTCTTTGATTGAAGTGACTGAAGATATAGAAAATTTAGCCAAGCAATATGAAATACAATCTTTAGTCGCTTATAGTGAAGATTTAAAAGTTGTGACAGAGCAGTTTGATGTGGAAAATATCACAAAATTTTATCAAGTTTTTTATTCTTTACATAAACAACTTTTCAGTTAAACAACTTAAATTAGCCATAATTTTTAGATTTTTAAAATGTATTAATGGTTTGGGTATATTATGGTAGCTTCTGGTTATCAAAACATCACGATTATTTTAATTAAAAAGTAATATTTATGTCTCATCAACGTAAAATTTCAGTTATTGGCTTAGGTTATGTCGGTTTACCTGTTGCTATGGCGTTTGCAAAACAAGGTTTTGTTATCGGATTTGACATTAATCCGCAACGTATTGCAGAGTTAAATGAGCAATATGATACAACTCAAGAGCTGACTCCAACCGACTGGGAGAATGTGCAAATTCATTTTACTACCAATCCAGACAAATTAGCTCAAGCTGATTTTCATATTATTGCAGTGCCGACACCAGTAGACGAGCAAAAAACGCCTGATTTATTGCCCGTATTAAAAGCATCAAAAATTGTTGGAAAAAAATTAAAAAAAGGCGATATTGTCGTGTATGAATCCACAGTTTATCCCGGTGCAACTGAGGAGATGTGCATTCCTGTTTTAGAGCGTAGCTCTGGTTTGCAATGCGGGTATGATTTCAAAGTAGGTTATTCGGCAGAACGCATTAATCCGGGAGACAGTACACATCGATTTGAGAATATCATTAAAGTTGTATCTGGTTTAGATGTAGAATCATTAGATATTATTGCAAATGTATACGGTTCAGTCGTTAAAGCTGGTGTGCACCGCGCATCAAGTATTAAAGTTGCGGAGGCTGCTAAAGTCATTGAAAATATTCAACGCGATGTTAATATTGCTTTAATTAATGAATTAGCAATGATTTTTAATAAACTACAAATTGATACGCATGATGTGTTACAAGCTGCTGCAACAAAATGGAATTTTTTATCATTCACACCCGGTTTAGTTGGTGGACATTGCATTGGTATTGATCCTTATTATTTAAAACACAAAGCAGAACAAGTAGGTTATACACCGCATATTATCCCAGCTAGTAGAAAAATTAATGATGAAATGGGGGAATTTATTGCTTTGCAAGCGGTTACACATCTCACTCGTATTGGTTGTTTATTGCAAGAAACGACTGTGACGGTTTTGGGTTTGGCGTTTAAGGAAAATGTAGCCGATTTGCGTAATACGCGAGTAGTGGATATTGTGCGAATCTTACAGCAGCACGGCATACGAGTGCAACTACATGATAATTGGGTAAATCCGCAGCAGGTAGAGCAAGAATATGGTTTAACTTTATCTACAGAGCAACATTTGCAAAAAGCGCAGTGCATTATTTTAGCTGTTGCTCATCGAGATTATTTAGCAAAGGGCTGGACGTGGTTGCAAACACTTTTGGATACTAAGCGTTGTCTTGTTATGGATATTAAAGGAGTTTTAGCGCAAAATGCTGTTCCTAAAAATGTAATTTTATGGAGATTATAATTTTATAATTGTCTCAAGGTAATCGGAATTTATTTTTTAACTTTGGCTCTTAACTTTTAACATAAGCAAGCATAAGTATGATAATCTTAATGGTGTATACATCAAATTATAGTTTATTAGCATGATCCGAAATTTTGACCAGTACCAACCTAAAATTGCTGCCTCAGCCTATGTGGATGCACTAGCATTAATTATAGGACAAGTGGAAATTAATGAATATGCTTCAGTTTTTCCTATGGCGGTGCTGCGCGGCGATATACAACGTATTGTTATTGGAGCAAGAACGAACATTCAAGATGGTAGCGTTTTGCATGTGACTCATGATAGTCAATATTGTGCTGGTGGGTTGCCATTGCTGTTATCACACGATATTACAGTGGGGCATAATGCTACGCTACATGCTTGTAATATAGGGCATCATTGCCTAATTGGTATGGGGGCTATTGTTTTAGACGGCGCAGTATTAGAGCCTTATACGATGCTAGCGGCGGGCAGCTTGGTTGCGCCACATAAAAAGCTAGAAGGTGGATTTCTATGGCGTGGCAGCCCAGCGGTTAAGGTACGAAGTTTAACCAGTGAAGAAAAAACATACTTGGACTATTCTGCTCAAAATTATGTAAATTTAACAAGAAAATATTTAGAACAATCAATAAATAATTTTTGTTATTAATTAATAATTATTGCTAATATAGCTTATTTTACCTGTAAAATTAGCATTCAAACCTAAACCGTCTGAACTATCAACACCATTAAAAGGTAGTATATCAATATGCGGATCGGTATCGTAGTGGGCGAAATTTCTGGCGATATGCTAGGGGCTGGACTGATTCAAAGCCTTAAACAACACTATCCTCAAGCACAATTTGAGGGTATTGGTGGGCGAAAAATGTTGCAAATGGGTTTTAAAAGCCATCATCCGATGGAAACGTTGTCAGTGATGGGTTTATTTGAAGTTCTAAAACACTACCGCAGCATAAAACGTTGCCACAACCAATTACGTGACTATTTTCTAGCCAATCCACCAGATGTTTTTATTGGCATTGATGCACCAGATTTTAACTTATATTTAGAAAAATCATTAAAAAAAGCAAATATTCCTACAGTACACTACGTTAGCCCTTCGGTGTGGGCATGGCGTGAATATCGCTTAAAAAACATTAAACAAGCTTGTGATTTAATGCTTACCTTACTACCTTTTGAAGCAATTTATTATGAGAAACAACAACATCCTGTTACTTTCGTCGGACATCCATTAGCAGATAACATTGCTTTACAAACCGACAAACTGGCTGCAAGACGTGAATTAAATTTAACATCAGATGTCAGATGGATTGCTATTTTACCCGGTAGCCGTGCAACAGAATTAAAACAATTAGCTAAACCTTTTATTCAAACTGCACAGTGGCTACTACAACAACGCGAAAATTTACAATTCATTACTCCACTTGCTAATCAAAAAACAGCTGTTATTTTTCAGCAATATTTACAACAACTTGCACCTAATTTACCTATTCAATTTTTAACGAGCGAACAATCACATCAAGTTATGGCGGCGGCGGATGTTATTTTAATGGCATCGGGTACAGCCACATTAGAAGCGATGTTAATTAAACGTCCAATGGTCGTTGCCTATCGCTTAATGCCTTTAACTTATTGGCTAGCCAAACAAATGGTGCACATTCCTTATTTTTCCTTACCTAATTTATTGGCAAATGAAGCACTTGTAGCAGAATATTTGCAACATGAAGTTATTCCTGAAAATTTAGGGCAAGCTGTATTATACTGGTTGGACAATGCAACTGACGAATTAACTCAACGTTTTACAGAATTACATCTACAATTAAGACAATCAGCCGACGACCGAGCAGCTCAAGCCATTATCAAGCTGTTGGCAACAAAGAATTAATGCTATTAGTCATAAAAAGGAGGATTATTGTGCGTTATTTTATTATATTTTTTCTGTATTTTTTCAGTTTACCATTGCAAGCAATAACACAAATTGGTGTATCTGTAACAAATTTTACCTTAGCTGATAGTTGGGGCGATCCGGTAAAATTATCTGATTTTGCGGGTAAATATGTCGTTTTAGAGTGGATTAATCCTGATTGTCCGGACGTTAAACGCCATTACATACAAAAAACCATGCAAAATTTAGCGTATAACTATTTAGGTGATGATATTATATGGTTAGCGATTAATAGCACGTATTACATGACTCAAGAAGATAATCAGCGTTGGCGACAATTAAATCAAATTTTTTACCGTGTCTTAGACGACCATCGTGGTGAAGTAGGACGAGCATTACAAGCAAAAGTAACACCACAAATGTTTATCATTAATCCTAAAGGTATTTTAGTGTATAAAGGTGCAATAGATAACGC
The DNA here is from genome assembly GCA_964388965.1 of uncultured Thiotrichaceae bacterium. Lineage (GTDB taxonomy): Bacteria > Pseudomonadota > Gammaproteobacteria > Beggiatoales > Beggiatoaceae > Albibeggiatoa. The sequence continues at coordinate 73,597 of CAYMCP010000001.1, forward strand.
ACCAAGCGGTGTTGCAACATTAAATTACGTGCAAGCTGCATTAGATGAGTTAGTAGCAGGTAAGACAGTCACTTATCAAGAAACAGAGCCATACGGTTGTGCTGTGAAATATCCAGCCAGAATGCTAGATTTAAATGCAGTTAGAAAATAAATATTAATAAATTAGGTATTGCGCTAAAAAAATTATTTTTTAATACCTAACACTATTTCTTGTGTCAACCACATTTGCAAGATACCCAATCCACCTTGAATTACGGTCTCTGGCTCAGGATGCTGTAATTCCTCTGCGATTTCGCTCAACAATTGCTGTCCTGTTTTATCTGCATCATTTTTAAGCAATTTTTCTAGTAAACGCGCACTGACAGGATTTAACAATATAAATTTAACGTTATCAGTCAAATTACGGTAGACCAATAAATAAGTTGGCTGCTCTGGTGGCTCGGCAGGCTGAAAATCTGGACTAATTTGATGAACAGGATACTGATATACCAAACCCCAGACTGTTGGGTTTAGAGAAGGTACACCCGTTAATAAATCACCTGTTTGATTAATTTGACTTAAATCCGCTTCACGGGTATCAATCGCTACTGCTAACTCGACCCACTCGTAATGTGCTAATTCATATAAAAAATTTGGCTCGTCCGGTAATGATTCATGCTCATCTTCCAAATAACGTAAGAATTCTTGCGGCATTTGTGGGAATAACGGCGTTTTACATTGGTGTTTAATCATAAATTGCCGCGTTAAATGTTGCCATTGCTCAGGTGACAAGATTTTGTGTAACACGCGATAGGTATTCGCTAGTAAATTTTTGATATTATTGTAGAATAATTCATTATACACAGTCATACGTTGCTGAGAGACATCGGCAAGCAATGGCACATGTTCTGGGTTGCGAATATGGGCTGTGAAAGCGTATTGAATCTGTTGAAAACTAGCCATGTTGCACTTTTTTAATTGTTTCAGTGTAATGAGACTGAATTTTAATAATCATATCTAATTCTTGCATCAATGTTTCTAATGGCGGAATATTGAAATCACGTTCTAATAAGGTCGGAAATACACCAAAATGTTGATAAGCTATAGCCAACAATTCCCAGACCCGTTCAATCACCGCTGCACCATGCGTATCAATAATAAAATCCTGCTCATTATAGTGACCTGCAATATGCGCATAAACGATGCGTTCACTAGGCAAAGCTCGCAAGAATGATATTGGATCATAACCATGATTAACGCTATTAACATAAATATTATTTACATCAAGCAGTAAATTACAATCTGCCTCACTCAAAACTGCATTAATAAAATCAATTTCTGCCATTTGCATTCCGGGTGCTGCATAATAGGACGCATTTTCCATTGCAATTTTACGTTCCAAAATATCTTGAGTACGACGGATGCGCGCGGCAACATAATGAACCGCCTCTTCGGTAAAAGGAATTGGCATTAAATCGTACAAATGTCCATCATCAGCACAATAAGTCAAATGGTCGGTATAATCTAGGACGTGATGAGTATCAAGAAATTGTTTAATGCGTTGTAAGAAGGGTTCATCTAATGGTGCGGGACCACCGATATTTAATGATAAACCATGCGCTACAACGGGATAATTTTCAGTGAAATAACGTAACTTCTTGGCGAGACGACCGCCTACACCAATCCAGTTTTCAGGCACTAGCTCGATAAAGCTAACTTGTTGAGGAGTCTGTTGCTCCAACGAATCTAAGAAATCTCGTCGGAGCCCCAAACCCGCGCCACGTACTTTATAATTCATAGCGAGAGTAATAGCAAAAGTGAGTAAATTATTCCACTTCTTCTGCTTCTTCTTCAGAAGGTTCTTCTTCTGACATACCTTTAGTTTCTTCTGATTCTGCTTCCTCAATGACTTCTTCAGGAGCAGCTTCTGACATACCTTTAACTTCTTCTACAGCTTCTTCAGATGTTTCAGTTGCAGGTACTTCTTCAGCATAAACAGGCGTAGTCGCTACCGCGATAGTAAAAACAGAACCAAGAGCTAAAGCTGATTTATTCATTGGAGTGTTCCTCTTTTGTTTTGGTTGGTTGGAGAAAACAGTACCGCAACACGGCTGAAACTTGGTCTAGTAATCAATTCCAACATAGTCAAAGCACTGCTAAAAGACGTTATATTTATGCTGCTACAAATTGTATCCAATATTTGACATTATTGGTAAGTTTTCATAAAAAGTCAACAGGTAATTTTATATTTTTTTATAACATTGATATTTTATTGATTAATTCACTAAGTTTAGTTTTATTTTTTATTTAAATACAAATAGATAAGCTATCAAACGGTTAGGCAGTAATATCAATTTAATGCCAGAATATCTAAATTAGCATTTAAAATTAAAAAAATGCTATATTAAATAACTATAAATAAAAAAAGGTGATTATAAGATATTTAGGAAATACTTATATAAAATATCCGTGACAATCCGTATTCAACTAAGTTAATAATTTAAGCTATTTAGTAAGGAATTATGATATTAGTTGTGTTTTTACCACAATATTGGTGTTTTCCCAACTTTTTCTAAATATTGGTTAGTTTGACTAAAGTGATGATTATAAAGAAATTTTTTTACAGAAAATGGTGAAGGATGTGCTGATTTTAAAACTAAATGTCTGTTCTCATCTATAATTTTACCTTTCTGTTGTGCATAGTTACCCCACAGGATAAACACAACTTGTTGCTTTTCAATATTAATTAGACGAACGACGGCATCTGTAAATTGCTCCCAACCCTTATTTTTGTGTGAAGCCGGCTCTGATTCGCGGACAGTTAAAATAGAATTAAGTAGTAAAACACCTTGCTTTGCCCAACGCTCTAAATTACCAGATGTTGGGATGGGTGAACCAACGTCTGCATGAGCTTCTTTGAAAATATTTTTTAACGAAGGAGGCGGTTTTGTACCATCACTAACGGAAAAGCAAAGACCATTAGCTTGACCTGCACCGTGATAAGGGTCTTGTCCTAAAATAACGACTTTGACATCATCAAAATTACAGTGATAAAACGCATTAAAAATCAAATCAAACGGCGGATAAACTGTCGCATGTTGATATTCATGATGAATAAATTTAGCAAGTTGCTGAAAATAAGTTTGATTTAATTCAGTTTGTAGCTTTACGTGCCATTGCGGCGGCAAGGTCATGCCCATAAGTGTTTACCCACCAAATACTTTGATATATGATGCCAAGTTATTAAACATTCATCAAGGCTTTGCGCATGGATAAAGAGCAAACAACTCATTTTGGTTATCAGCAAGTTCCTGTCAATGAAAAAGTCAATAAAGTACGAGATGTCTTTGATTCTGTCGCGTCGAAATATGACATTATGAATGATGTAATGTCTATGGGCATTCACAGGGTTTGGAAAAAAATTACTTTGGATATGGCAGGTGTTAAACCCGGACAAAAAGTATTAGATTTAGCAGGTGGTACAGGTGATTTGGCGTTGCAATTCGCAAGACAAGTTGGCGCGACTGGACAAGTGGTGTTAGCCGATATTAACGGTTCTATGTTGGAAGTCGGACGCGAACGCTTATTAAACAAAGGAATTGTAGTAGATTACGCCCAAGTTAATGCTGAAATGCTACCATTTGATGATAATAGTTTTAATTTAATTACTATTGCTTTTGGCTTGCGGAATGTGACGAATAAGGAAGCGGCATTGCGCTCTATGTTGCGCGTACTGAAACCAAGTGGACGTTTACTAATACTGGAATTTTCTGAATTACAAGTTAAACCATTACGTCCTGTTTATGACTGGTATTCATTTAATGTTTTGCCGATGATGGGAAAGTTGATTGCGAATGATTTTGAAAGTTATCAATATTTAGCGGAATCTATCCGTATGCACCCTAATCAAGAAACGTTAAAACAAATGATGCTTGAAGCAGGTTTTGGACGCTGCGAATATTACAATTTATCAATGGGTTTAGTTGCATTGCATTCAGGATATAAATTATGATTTTTGAAGAATATACCGATTTTAGTTTGCGTTTTATTGCAGCAATTGTTGACCTCGTGTGGTTGAGTATTATCGTTGCTGGCAGTATGTATTTTTTATTGGATACAGACATTTTTATATCGTTACTGCATGGTGATATTAAATTATCGAATACGGTTATTTGGCAACTTTTTTTATTAAATGACATATTGCCATTTTTGTTAATTTTATTTTTTTGGATACGTTATGCAGCAACACCGGGCAAAATATTAGCAGATTGTAAAATCGTTGACGCAACAACTGGCGCGCCAATTTCATTAGGACAAGGAATTTTACGTTATTTAGCTTATATTATTTCCGCATTACCGGCCGGTTTAGGATTTTTGTGGATTTTGTGGGATAAGAAAAAACAAGGTTGGCATGATAAAATTGCGAATACTGTTGTTATCATGCACGATGAGCTAAATGTACCACTTAGTCAACTTATGAAATAATGTTGATTTTGTAGATGAATAATGTTTGATTCTAATTTTCTAACGATTTCTGTTAGAGTACAACGGGGACGCACCGCGTCCCTAAGCAAAATATATTTTTAATGACACGTAATCGCTACCGTTATTGTAAATATTTTTGATCTTTTGCATTCATTTTTAAACGCACTTGTTGTTGCCATTTTTGTAATCCAAATCGTCGGGATAACAAATCTGCTAACCATAAGCGAAATGAATAACGCTTGATTCTGAATAAAATATTACGTGCTCGATTATCTATTTTCATCCTCAATTTTAATCCCGCACTATCAGCTAAAATAGGATGATTACTTAACGGATAACCGCGTTCTGTCAGCATATTTGCAATGCGACATTCTACCAATTGCAAGTCTTTTTGTGGTAATTTGCGCCAACGCTGTAAAATTTTTGGATCAGGTGCGCTATAGCTCGTTTTTTGTGTATAACTAAACATTTCCGAGTCAAAATCAACGCCAATAAACTCACAAATTTGTTTTAACACAGATTCTGGACTGTGAATAAGTGTCTCATAATGTAGTGATAATTGATGTTCAGGTGGTAATTGCTTCGCCATTTGCCGCCAAATTAATTCCGCTTCAATCCAACGTTCTACACCCATATACATATTGCCAGCCCAGCCCATTTGCATGTTTGAACGTGCTACGTCACGTCCGTCTCGAATGAGGTGAATAAATTTTGCTTGTGGCCAAATTTTTGATAAATGTTGAAATTTGTGATGTACCGTCGCCCCAACTAATAATTTATTATCACGGGTTTGCTTTTGCCGTAAAAAACTATTAATTAATGCGACATAATCTAATTGGCGGTCAATGTCGAACTTTGTACCGAGAAAAATTCGATGATATGCCAAATAGTTATGATATTGCTGAATATCTGGATAATGACCTTGTTCATCTATTTGATCAACGGCAAATTCAAATTCATATAAAAATGCAATTTTAGGATGATGATCTAACATTAAACGCAATAACGTTGTACCAGAACGTTCTGCACCAACAAGAAAAATAGGTTGTTCGATTTGCATAGTAAAAATATCGCTGGTTGATTAATTTGGTAGTACGAGTTTAAGAAGGTAAACTTATCTCGCAAGTCGGATTAAAGCACATAAACGTGTACATTATTTTGCAAGGAAAAATATAAAAATGATGCCGCCATATTTTGCCTTTTAAACCAAAAATCGTAAATCAAAAATCGAAAATCCTGCTTGCACGTAGTATACTTGACGGCTTAAAACGTTGTTACAGGAATGTCCTAAGCCAATGCCTAATGAAACTGAGCTTAAATTACGCATCGCACCAGAACACGCTAATGATTTTACTCAACTATCGCTATTGCAAACTGCAACACGGTATGAGCCAAAAAATCTATATAACACGTATTTTGATACCCCAGAACACGATTTTTTACGCGCTAAAATTGCTTTGAGAGTACGTCATATTGGTGAAAAACGTATTCAGACTTTAAAAACGGCGGGTAAAAGTTGTGGCGGATTACACCAGCGTCAGGAATGGGAAACTGAGATTGATAGCAATACGCCAAATTATGAGCTATTACCGAAAAAGGCATTGCCTAATTGGTGTCAACAGCCAGAGAAATTGCAAACGATACAACCTATTTTCACTACAGATTTTAAGCGTACTCAATGGGACGTCAGTTTTGATGATGGTAGTTTAGTAGAAATTGTATTGGACCAGGGTGAAATTAAAACCGATGATAATCGCTTACCCCTACACGAAGTAGAATTAGAATTAAAATCAGGTTCTATAGTTAAATTATATCAATTAGCATTAGATTGCTTACAATCCATCCCACTCACCCTAGAAAATCACAGTAAAGCGGCGCGAGGCTATGGCTTACACCATTCGCAACCATTACGACATTACAAAGCAGCAAATCCAGAACTTGATATTGATTTAACGGCTGAACAAGGTTTTGAACAGATTTGTTGGCACTGCATATCGCATCTACAAGCGAATGAAGATGTTGTGTTATATGGTGATAATATTGAGGGTGTGCATCAAATGCGTGTTGCTCTGCGCCGATTGCGTTCTGCTTTTAGTTTATTCAAGCCACTTATTCCAGCAGAAACCAATAAATGGTTACGCGATGAAATTAAATGGTTTAATGACATACTAGGCGTTGCCAGAGATTGGGACGTTTTTGCTTTGACCTTACAAACCGCACAAAATATCAATACATACCAACCACAACTGCTTGATCCTGTCATAGAAAAAGTTGCTATGTTGCAAAAACAAACCTACATTCAAGTACGAGAAGCTATACGTTCAGTGCGTTACACTCGTTTATTATTAAATTTAGGTCAGTGGTTGACAGCACAGGCATGGCGTAATAAGGCTGATAAAAAAATGCTGAGTAAATTAGAGCAACCTATTCAAGCTTTTACCAGCAATAGCTTACAAAAACAATATATGCGTATATGCAAAAAAGGTAAATATTTAACCAAGCTAGAGCCAGAAGCACGGCATGAAATAAGAATCATAGTGAAAAAATTAGGGTATGGTACACGTTTTTTTACTGACTTGTATCCGAATCATACGACTAAACCTTTTATAAAAGCATTGTCTTCACTACAAGATAATTTAGGGATTTTGAATGATGTTAGTGTGTCTGAATCATTAATAGCGCAACTGGAATTATCAGATGAACACCCAGCACGTCATTTTCTGGCAGGTTGGTACGCACATCTATACCATACACATTTTACTGATATTACAGCGATATGGGATAATTTTATCAGACAAGAAAGATTTTGGTAGGCAACGAAATATAGAGCCTGTTTAAACGCTACAATTTTAATATTTTTATCATTAAGATGTGTAGCGTGTCTAAGCGGTATTGCAATAAAAAAACAAGAAATAAACGACATTTGATGACCGCTAATGGATAACTAAGTAATTGAACTGATAGGAGAATAACATTGTCTGATTGCCTTATCATTGGCGGTGGTGTCAGTGGAATGTTGACAGCATTACATCTACGAGCGGAAGGTTTAACCGTCACAATTGTCGAAAAAAGTGTATTAGGTCGAGAATCATCATGGGCTGGTGGTGGGATTTTATCACCGCTTTATCCTTGGCGTTATCCAAACTGTGTCAAACAGTTAGCGCACTGGAGCCAAGAACGCTACCCCACTTTTTTTGATGATTTATTCTACCTCACGAAAATTGATCCAGAATATATCCGTAATGGTTTTTTAATATTGGATATGTTTGAAAGCCACGAGATTGAACAGGTAACAGCGTGGGCAGAAACATACCAAGTTCAACTAGAACAGCTAGATAAAAAAATGTTGAGCAAAATCGAACCTGAATTGTCTGGGTACAATAGTGCATTGTGGTTTCCCGATATTGGACAAGTACGCAATCCACGCTTAATGAAAGCTTTGCGCAAAGCAATGGAAGTACGCGGCATTGAAGTTAAAGAACATCACAGTGTTACAAAAATTCGTGCCACTCAACATAAAATTTGTGGTATCGATACAGATCATGGTAGCTTTGATGCGGATTATGTCATCATCACAGCGGGCGCGTGGACGACGGAATTATTAACTGATTTGGGTGCGCAACTGCAGATTGAGCCTATTCGTGGACAAATGATTATGTTTGAAACGCAACCGGGACTTATTTCACGCATTATCCTAACAAATAATCATTATATTATTCCTCGACGTGATGGACATGTTTTAGTCGGTAGTACCATTGAAAATACTGGATTTCAAAAATTCACCACTTTAGCAGCCTTAGAAGATTTAAAATATTTAGCATTTAGCTTAATTCCACGCTTAACAGATTATACCGTTATACATCAATGGGCAGGTTTACGTCCGGGTTCACCAAGTGGTATACCTTACATTGGGCAACATCCTGAAATAAAAGGTTTATTTATTAATGCTGGACATTTTCGTAATGGCATTGTTTTAGGTTTAGCTTCAGCACGCCTACTGACAGAATTATTATTGCAGCGTGACCCAATCATAGACCCGTCACCTTATCAGTTGAATGCAGAACGTAGTGCGGAAATTTAGTGTATTTTTTAGGTAGAATCGACTACAGTGAAGTTACGCAGTTCAAATAAAGATTTTACTCTATTCAGAGCGTTATATTTTTGTGCTAATTTTGAATAGTTTAATAAAATCAATTGACTAACACTTCAATTGCGTAACTCCTAAATTATACACCGCCTTTTGTAACCCTGCCTAATGCGAGATGAAACGCACTCTTCCCGCAATGATTTAAATTAAGTGTTGCCCATGAAATATGACGATAAAATAGTACACATCTTAATGTTGATTGTATAATGCGTCGTTTTAGCAATAACAAATGATAAGCTTATGTCTGGCAATAGTTATGGAAAATTATTTACTGTGACGACCTTTGGTGAAAGTCATGGTGTAGCATTAGGTGGGATTGTGGACGGTTGTCCACCAAATTTACCGCTGTCCGAAGCCGATTTACAAGTTGATTTAGATCGACGTAAACCCGGCACCTCCCGTCATACAACACAGCGTCGTGAAGATGATAAAATCCGAATTTTATCCGGTATTTTTGAAGGTAAAACAACAGGTTGTCCTATTGGTTTGTTGATTGAAAATACCGATCAACGCTCTAAAGATTACAGCAAAATTAAAAATATATTCCGTCCCGGACACGCAGATTACACCTACCAACAAAAATATGGCATCCGTGATTATCGTGGTGGCGGACGCTCTTCAGCACGAGAGACAGCAATTCGAGTTGCAGCAGGCGGAATTGCAAAAAAATATTTATATCAAACCTATAAAATACAAATTCGTGCCTATTTATCCCAATTAGGTGCAATTAACACCGTAACAAACCATTTTGATTGGACGCAAGTAGAACAAAATGCGTTTTTTTGTCCTGATGCCAATAAAATCATTGAATTAGAGAATTATATGGATGCGTTGCGCAAAGAAGGTAATTCAATTGGCGCAAAAGTCACCGTTGTGGCGAATAATATACCCGTTGGTTTAGGTGAACCAATCTTTGATCGGTTAGATGCTGATATTGCTCATGCTTTAATGAGTATTAATGCAGTAAAAGCGGTTGAAATCGGTGACGGATTGGATTGTATCGAAGCGAAGGGAACGGATTTCCGCGATGAAATCACGCCAGATGGCTTTTTATCTAATCATGCAGGTGGCATTTTAGGCGGAATTAGTACCGGACAAAACATCATCGCACACGTCGCGCTTAAACCTACTTCTAGTATTCGTTTAGCGGGACAAAGCGTAGATATTAATGGACAATCCACCGAAGTTATTACCACAGGTCGCCATGACCCCTGTGTAGGAATTCGCGCCGTACCGATTGTGGAAGCAATGTTAGCTTTGGTTTTAATGGATCATGTACTGCGTCATCGTGGACAAAATGCTGCGGTACACTCTCAAACACCTATTATTCCTGCAACTATATGAACGGCGTTCCTTACTGGCAATTATCCGCTTTTTATTTTTTCTATTTTGCCGCCGTTGGCACGTTAATGCCATTTTTAGGGCTATATTTACAAGAATTAGAATTTAATCCGCAGCAAATTGGGCAATTAATCGCCATTTTATTGGTTACTAAACTCATTGCGCCAAATATTTGGGGATGGTTAGCGGATTCAACTGGTAAAATTCTAGTTTGGGTACGTGGCGGCGCGTTACTAGCAACGATTTGCGTTACTGGTTTGCTCGTAGATACCAGTTTTTGGTGGTACGCATTGGTGATGGCAACATTTAGCTTCTTTTGGAATGCAGTTTTACCATTAATTGAAGTAACGACTTTTAATTATTTAAACGAGAATCCAAAACGTTATAGTCATATTCGCCTATGGGGTTCGGTGGGATTTACCATTGCAGTCGTTGGATGTGGAATATTTTTCGAGCAATTTAGTATTTTATTACTACCTTACTTATTGATTATATTATATATTAGCTTGTGGTTAAGCAGCTTGTTTGTACCTGAAAAAATTTTACTTAATAACGTGAATATCCAACATGATTCATTTTTTCAAGTTGCATTTCGTCCAGAAATCATTGCATTATTTATCGTATGTATTTTGATACATATTAGCCATAGTCCGTATTATGTATTCTACTCAATTTACTTAGACCAACACCACTATACGCGGGACGTGATAGGCTGGATGTGGGCATTAGGTGTCATTGCAGAAGTTGCTCTATTTGGCGGTTCGTATTGGATATTAAAACGTTTTTCTCTAGCTCATTTATTAGCATTTTCCTGTTTTATCACTGCATTACGTTGGTGGCTGATTGGTCATTTTGTTACGTCGTTTCCAATTTTAATTTTTGCGCAATTACTTCATGCTATTAGCTTCGGTTTAAATCATCTCGTTGCTATCCATTTGATTCACCAATATTTTACCGGCAAATTAAAAGGACGTGGGCAAGCTTTGTACAGTAGTTTAAGTTTTGGAGCAGGTGGCGCATTAGGCAGTTTATTGAGTGGTTATGCTTGGGGATTTTTAGGCACGTACTGGACTTATTTTATTGTAACAATTGTTAGTTTACTGGCGATGCTAATTAGTTTAATTTGGATTCAAGACAAGCATATTCAGCATTAATTTTTATGTCTGTCCTCACGACTTGCTCTTGCTTTGATTCGTGGCTAATTCTCTTACAGTTTATGTTGGGTGGACTTAATTCTCAGCATCCGCTTCCTGCGTCAAGTTTAAAATGAGAATTGCTGAGTAAAAAAAGACTTTTGCACGAAATCGCTATAATTATTCCTCGTCCCAATGGTCTCTGTTGGGAGTATGTAAAGATGCTGTTGAAAACAGTATAATAATGCGTTAATCTCTCAATCAAATACCGACTTAATAACTAATATGAATCGGCGTTTTTGAAGAAGGGTTCTGATAAAAAGCGACTGATGAAAAAATTTCCTTGTAACTGAAAGATTTGTTAGAAATAGAGGGCATCACAATATCCTCGAAATCGGTCTCAATTTAAATGAACACCATTTCATGCTGTAGTTTTCAGAACGATGAAAATAATCAATCATGCAATATAAAAAACGTCGGGCACAAGAAAGAGGCTCGCTGACTCGGAATACGCTAACAAAAATTGGTTTGTGGGTCACACCAGTGATTGTTATAACTGCTGCTATTAGCTATTTTGAAGTCTCCAACAAAATTGAAAAACAAACTATTGCTCAATTAAAAGACTACGTTATCCAACGCGGACAATTAGAAAATCAACTTTTTGAACTAACTCAAGAAAGTCAAGAAATTTTCAAAGCAACCTTACTTGAACGTTGGAATGCACTGACTAATAAACCCGTACAGGAGAAAATGATTCGTTTTGATAAATTATTTGAGCAAGATGCACAGTATGCAGTACGCAACCGCCTTGAACATTTTAACTCAACGCAACAAAGCTGTGTTTATATTGACAAAGATGTTCCCCTTACACCAAAAACTCAACAAAAAGTTTTATATCTATATGATTTAACTGCACAATATGGCTCAGTTTCTCGCCGCCACTTCGATAGCACTTATGTTTTAACGAAAAATAACATTATCGTATCTTTCGCACCTAAAGACCCTCAATGGTGTCAACTCCTAGATGATAAATTTAATGTTGTAGATAGCACTGAGTACTGGCTGTCCGACAAACAACACAATCCGCAACGTCGCATCATTTGGACGCATCCTTATTTTAATTCAAACCAGCAAAAATGGATGATCTCAGGCGTTACGCCAATTGACGTGAATGGTGAACAAGTTGCCGCAATTAGTTATCGTTTAGCAGAATTTGATCATTTAATTAAAAATACTCAAAAACCAATTATTCCATATAGTTACAATATGATTTTTAAAGAAGATGGTTATTTAATCGCACATTCCAAATTAATGAACGAAATCAAACAAAAAGGCGGTTATTACAATATCTTAGCTCATGCTGATTTACGTTTAAAACATACATTTAATCTCGTTATAAATTATCCAAGATTAGGAATTATTGATGATAAACGTTACCATCGTTATATCATTGCAACAAAAATGAAAACGACAGATTGGTATTACGTCACTATATTGCCAAAAGTCGTGTTTGCGCAAACTGCTTGGGAAAGCGCACAGTATATTTTTATTTTGGGCGGTATTTCGCTATTAATGGTATTAGTGATTTTATATTACATAATGGATCGGCATATTACTGAACCATTGAATGATTTTCTCAATGCAACACAAAGAATTGGTGAAAGTGATTTTGATATAAAATTGGAAATACACGGGCGTGATGAGTTAGGCAGATTAGCAGAGTCGTTTCAGGCAATGGCAAGTTATTTGATGGATAGAGAAAGTCAACTAATTGATTATGCAAATGAATTGGAAAAATATACGCAGGAATTAATCGAAGCGAAAGAGCAAGCTGAAAGTGCCAATTTAACTAAAAGCCAATTTATTGCTAATATGAGTCATGAGCTACGCACACCATTAAATGCAATTATTGGCTATAGCGAAATGTTGCAAGAAGAGGCTCAAGAGATAGGAGAGGTAGGTTTTTGTGGTGATTTACAAAAAATTCAAGCTTCTGGTAAACATTTACTGTCTTTAATCAATGATGTATTAGATATTTCTAAAATCGAAGCGGGCAAAATGCAAATTTATACCGAAACTTTCGATATTAAAACATTGTTAGATGAAGTGCGCGCAACGATAGAGCCTAACGTAATAAACAGTAAAAATCACTTAGAATTTAAATATGTCGAGCCATTGGGTACGATGTATTCGGATTTAACTAAGATTCGCCAATCCTTATTAAACTTATTGAGTAATGCTTGTAAATTCACTGAAAATGGTTCGATTACACTTAAAGTTGAACGTTTTATCAAAAATGATATTGATTGGATACGGTTTGTTATATCAGATACCGGTATCGGTATGACGCAGGAACAAAAAAATAAATTATTTCAACCGTTTACACAAGCAGATGCTTCTACAACGCGCAAATATGGTGGTACGGGTTTGGGGTTGGTGATTACGAAACGTTTTGCAGAAATGTTGGGCGGTAATGTGACAGTTGAAAGTGAATATAATCGAGGTAGTCGCTTTGAATTTTTCTTGCCCACGCATACCACTACGCCCGAAGCTGAAATCATTGCAGCATCTGATTTAAATACGACATTGGGTAATATTTTAGTAATTGATGATGATCCAGCAGTAAGAGACTTATTTTACAATCATTTACGCAAATTAGGTTATCACGTTACGCTTGCCTCTGGTGGCGACGAGGGGTTACGTTTGGCTTATCAGAATAAACCTGATGCGATTACTTTGGATGTGATGATGCCGGGTATGGATGGTTGGATGGTATTATCTGCTTTAAAAACAGACCCTTATTTGGCTAATATACCGGTGATTGTGGTGTCTATTATTGAGGATAAGCAACTTGGTTTTTCGCTGGGAGCGGCAGATTATTTAGTTAAGCCAGTTAATAGGATGCAATTAGATGATTTATTACAGAAATATTTGCCTAAACAGCATTCATCAAAGGTGCTTGTGATTGATGATGATAGGACTACATTAACCTTGCTAACGACGATGCTAACCCGTGACGGGCTGGAAGTGGTGCAAGCGGATAATGGACGTAGTGGATTGAGATTGTTGGAACAAGAAAAACCAAATATTATTTTATTAGATTTAATGATGCCAGAAATGGATGGCTTTGAATTTTTAAGTCATTTGCGCGATGACCCTAATTGGTATCAAATACCTGTGATTGTATTGACCGCAAAAGATATTACTTCGGATGATAGACAAAAATTGAGCGAAAAAACACAAAAAGTCTTACAAAAAAGCAGTTATCATCGGGAAACTTTGTTAGACGAAATTCATAAGCAATTAACAATTTCATCGTCCCATGATAGAGATTAGCATCATCGAATATTTTTTGAGAAAGAATAGAATAATGCGCTAAAGTTATAAAAAGAACTGTAAAAATTAACTGATTGATTTCAAAAATGCTAAATTCCTCGTCCCAGCGGTCTGCGTCGGAACGAGGAAATCATACAATTAAATTAGTGGCGAATACCTGGAATACTTAAAATCCGACCATTATTTTTAGCCATTAGGTACATTTCAATATCACCATATTCCTGAGCATCAGGTGCTAATTCATTCGCACGGACGGCAACACCACACCATTGAAAACGCTTACGAATATCCCAAATTTCACCGCGACTTGTACGATAAGTTGGAAAATGATCCATCATGCCAACGAAACCAGTTAAATACTGTCCCCGAATCCACTTATTCGCGCCAGACTCATGACAATCCATGCAAGCAAAATTCAATTGACCAATTTTACGCTTTGCTAACTCCTCACCACGCCGAATTGCTAGTTGCGTATTACGATCACTCTTATCAATTGCGATAGGGTGACCATTTGCTAGAAAGCGTAAATAAATTGCCATCGCTAAATTTTCTTCTGACTGTGATAAGTAGTCAGTGCCGGTAGTTGCACGCGCATGACGAGTCACAAATTCTTCAATACCAATGACTTTATTCATACGAGTTTCAACTTTTGGCATATTCGTCGCCCAAGTCGCAAATTCCACATCAGGTTTTTCGTGGCAAGACTGACAAGATTTACCGTTTTCGCCTTCAGTCTCGAATAATTCTTTACCTAAATCAACGCTTAACATCGCGGGATTGACAAATTCATCAAAATTATCACGGGTTTCCAAAGGTACGGTGCGCGTATCAGGATTTTCCTCATGATTTGCAAATTTGACCGGTTTAGTCAAGGTTTTCAGATAAGACACAATATCTTTAATTTCATCTTTAGTAAAAATACCGTGCGTTCCCCAGGGCGGCATGACGGTAGAAGGATTAAATATGCGTGGGTCGTAAATGTAATTGAATAAATACTCATCATCACGATTCCAAACACCAATACTAGAGATATTAATACCCACATTTCCGGGTAACGAAGCATCTGGCAAAATATGACAGGCATAGCAGCTACCACCACGTTTGCGATCAGCGACTAATGCCTTACCTTTTGCAGGATTACCGACAATCACGTCACTTTCATCATCGTTTAAGATAATATTGGAATCTGACGTTGTAGACTTATCCAGCTTCTGTATAAACGATACTTGAGGTGAAACAATTTTGCGCAACGTACTAAATTCACTCCAGTCTTTTTGTTCCCAAGTTGAGTAACGTTCCCAAGGTGCTTTATAGCTTGGTTGCTCCATTTCTAGCGGCACATCTCTTGACATTTCAGATGCTTGCGATGTAAAACAAAAACAACTCAACGCTACGACCAAAGTAGTTTTAGAAAAAAAATCTTTCATTTAACATCTTCCGTAATTTTTATAATTTATAAGTCAGACAGATAGGATAATAAATTTTTTTATAGAGATGTGGCAAGCATTAATTGCTATTTTATTGAATTTTTTTAAATCCGCACTTTATTAATTGTTAGGAGTGACGCAGTTCAAATAAAAATTTGTCTCGTTTCCTCGTCCTAATGGTCTCCGTTGAGATGCAGCATGGACGCTCTGCGTCCTGATTTATTGTGCGTTGCAAATATAGAGTAAAATTTTCGTGTGAACTGCGTAACGCCTATCCTGTTTTTAAACTTTTTTGCT
>CAYMCP010000002.1:0-89467 GCA_964388965.1 uncultured Thiotrichaceae bacterium
AGATGCAAGCCTATGCTGGAATTGCGTTGGAATAGTTTTTCGGAGTTTTCAGTTTCAGCTACGGAGTTTATGGCATACTCCTACACGGACTTTCACCATGTTGATAAAGTGCCTTTACAGGCGCACCGTCCCAATGGTCTCCGTTGGAAAGCAGCAAGGATGCTCTGCGTCCTGATTTATTGCGAGTTGCAAATATAGAGTAAAATTTTTGTATGAACTGCGTAACTTCTAATTCTGTAAAAGCAACTGTAAAATTCAAAAAAATTGCGTTATAGTCTCTCAAATTAGAGAGAAGTGCATATTATTTTGGGTATACCTTGAACGAACAATCTAAAACTTTAAAACAACGCTGGCTTGGTGTGCGATATAGTGTTTATCGCTGGATAGGCTGGATAATATTATGTGTTATTGCGTTTGCGACAACATGGCTTGTACAAATTAATAAAAGTATCGAAACGCCAGATAGTAGCGTACAAAATGAGCAACAACGTCCTGATTATACATTAAAAAACTTTATCACTTTCAGCATGACTCCCGAAGGTAAAATTGACAGTCGATTGCAAGCTCAAAATATGCTGCATTATCCAAAATCAAACACTAAACTATCTACACCAATTATGCTATTTTATAAGCGAGAGCAACCCAATTGGCATGTAAAAGCTGAAAAGGGTGAAATTACACCCAATGGTGAAGAAATATGGTTGCAAGGTATGACGACTTTTTGGCGAGAAGAAACCGCTGATCAAATGGCTATGATGATTTTATCCAAAAATGTGTATTTTCATAAGCCAACCCAATTCGCAGAAAGTAAAGCACTTAGTATTATTCACAATAACAATACTATAACCCAGAGTATTGGCATGAAAGCTTATCTACAAATTGAACAAATTGAGTTATTCTCTCGCGTAAGGGGGTACTATGAAACGAAGTAACATGATTATTTTTTGGATTGGATTATTAATAATTAATTCGAGTTTCGCTTTATCTACTGATCGCAATCAGCCGATTACCATCGAAGCGGACGAAGCAATGATCGATGATATTAAAGGAATTGCGGTTTATACTGGTAATGTGATTGTCGCACAAGGCTCGATACAAATTAATTCAGAAAAATTGACTCTGCACTATACTGATAAACAAACTTTAGAAAAAGCGGTTGCTGTTGGTAATCCGGTACGTTTTAAACAAACGCCAGACGGTAAAAAACCTGATCTTCATGCCAAAGCGCAGATAATGGAGTATTATGCACATAAAGATATGCTACACTTAACGCAAGAAGCAATGGTGTGGCAGGGTGAAGATAAATTCACCGGTGCGCATATCAGCTATGATACTAAACGTGGTATTATCCGAGCGGGTAAGGGTAAAAACAAAAATGGTCGGGTTTCAGTAACAATTCAACCAAATCAGTGAATAATTAACAGTTTATTGAACATAAAGTCAAGCATTAAAAAATACAATGACAACACTGATTGCACAGCATCTTGCTAAACAATATAAATCTCGCCCAGTGGTGCGCGATGTTAGCTTACAAGTTTCTAGCGGTGAAGTTGTGGGCTTGTTGGGTCCGAACGGTGCGGGTAAAACCACCAGTTTTTATATGATAGTCGGTCTAATTCCTTGCGATGAAGGACAAATTACTCTAAATGGACAAGATTTAACTTTTTATCCCATGCACAAACGTGCTCAAATGGGTTTAGGTTATTTACCGCAAGAAACTTCAGTTTTTCAAAAATTAAGCGTCAGAGACAATATTTGGGCAATTTTGGAATTACAATCACACTTAGATAAAAAACAACGCCAACAACGCTTAGATGAATTATTAGAAGAATTGCATATAACTCACATCACAGATAGGTTAGGTATGCAATTGTCTGGTGGAGAGAAACGTCGGGTTGAAATTGCCAGAGCATTGGCGGCTGAACCTAGCTTTATTTTACTAGATGAGCCATTTGCCGGTATTGACCCTATTTCAGTATCCGATATTCAGAGAATTATTGGGCATTTATGTAAATTAGGTATTGGTGTTTTAATTACCGATCACAATGTGCGTGAAACTTTAGATATTTGTCATCGTGCTTATATTGTCAGTGATGGGACATTGATTGCAGAAGGAACACCCGAAAATATCCTACAGAATTACCATGTAAGAGAAGTCTACTTAGGACACCATTTTACACTGTAGAAATAAATAGGAATGGCGTGCAGGAGAACAAAATTTAGTTTGCGTGCATGAAGTAAATGCTAGATTCATAAGCAAAATGCGTTCTACACTTCTGCAATTAAAATAAAAAATGTTGTCAGTCAAAAAAATGAAAAAAATGAAGCTATGAAACAAAGTTTACAACTGCGTCTAGGTCAACAAATTACAATGACCCCACAATTACAACAAGCTATCCGTCTGTTGCAATTGTCCACACTTGACCTACAACTAGAAATTCAACAAGCCTTAGAATCCAATATCATGTTAGAAATGGATGAAGAAGAGGAATTTGAGTTAAATGGTGAACAGTTAAACGGTGAAGAATATGATGTTGATTTTGATGAAAATATAAAAGGAATCGGTGAACAATTTGAAGCTCAGACCGATATTCCTAGCGAATTAGAAGTTGATAGTGCATGGGAAGATATTTATGAAAACACCTACAGCCAACAAGATTTAAGTAATAGCAGCAATAATCCTAATGTTAATGGTAAAGAACTCGCTTTGCAACAAGGCTCTGCACCAGAAACTTTACAAGATTATCTTATTTGGCAATTGGATTTAACGCCATTTAGCGAAATTGATCGTGTTATTGCGCTGGCAATTATTGATTCTATTGATGCAGATGGTTATTTAAAATCTTCTACACCCAACACCAATATTTTACAAGAAATCTGTGATAGTATTAATGAAGCAATCGTGTCAGAGCAAATCGTTGAAGAACCGATTACGCTCGAGGAGGCGCAAACTGTTTTGCGTCGTATACAGCATTTTGACCCAATTGGTATTGGTGCACGCGACTTACGCGAATGTTTATTATTACAACTTGGTGCGCTGAGTGAAGACACACCATTGCGCGACGAAGCACGCTTAGTAGTTGCCGAACATTTAGATTTATTGGGTTCGCACGACTACAATCAATTGTTGCGTAAAACAAAATTAGAGCGTACAGTATTACAGCAAGTTATTGACTTAATTCAATCTTTAGAACCGCGTCCTGGCGGTAAAATTGAATCGCATCGCCCAAATTATATTATCCCTGACGTATTTGTAAAAAAAGTCAGAGGTGAATGGAAAGTAGATTTGAATCCAGATATTGCGCCCAAATTAAGAGTTAATGAACGCTATGCAAGCTTGATTACCCGCTCGGACAAATCGGATGAGGCTAATAACTTAAAAAATCATTTACAAGAAGCGCGGTGGTTTATTAAGAGTTTGCGTAGTCGTCATGATACGTTATTAAAAGTCGCCCGTTGTATTGTGCAACGTCAAGCAGGTTTTTTAGAATACGGCGAGGAGGCGATGCGTCCCTTGATTCTGCACGACATTGCAACTGAATTGGATATGCATGAATCCACTATTTCACGAGTTACGACGCAAAAGTATATTCACACCCCACGAGGGATTTTTGAATTAAAGTATTTCTTCTCTAGTCATGTAGGGACTGAAAGCGGTGGTGAATGTTCGTCAACCGCAATCCGTGCATTGATTAAGAAGTTAATCGCAGCAGAAAATGCTGCAAAACCCCTGAGCGATAACAAAATCGCCAAAATCCTCTCCGAGCGAGGGATAAAGGTAGCTCGGCGCACTGTTGCGAAATATCGAGAAGCGATGGTTATTCCACCGTCAAACGAGCGCAAGCGTCTGGCTTAAACTAATCAGTAACAGGGAGTGATGAGATGCAATTAAATCTCAGCGGACACCACATAGATATTACCCCCGCATTACGTGCCTACGTGGCAGATAAAATGGAACGATTGGAACGCCATTTTGAGCATGTGACCAATATGCACGTTGTACTTAGTGTAGAAAAACTCCGTCAGAAGGCAGAAGCGACCATACATGTTAGTGGCGCGAATTTATTCGCCAATGCAGAAAATGAAGACATGTACGCGGCAATCGATGCGCTGACCGATAAACTCGACCGCCAGATTAAAAAACATAAAGAAAAAATCAAAGATCATCATCAAGCTGACGGTCGCGCCATAAATCATGCTGTGAAATAGACGGTAGATGATAGAGAATGGGTGACAATATCTATTCTCTACATCTATCCACCTTCTAACCAACTATCCTCTAACCCACTATGCAAATCGTAGACATTCTATCGCCAGAACGTATTTTGTGTCATGTAGAAGCAAGTAGTAAAAAGCGTGTTTTAGAATATTTTAGTAAACTGCTTGCGACAGAAACCCACGACATTAGTAATCGAGAAATTTACGAAAGTTTATTAAATCGTGAACGTTTAGGTAGTACCAGCATAGGCTATGGTGTTGCTATTCCTCACGCACGAGTAAGTCAATGTAACGTGACTCTAGGCGCGTTCCTACAATTGGAAACAGGTGTAGACTATGAAGCCATAGACCGTCAGCCAGTTGATTTGTTATTCGCCTTGCTTGTGCCAGAGGAATGTACCCAAGAGCATTTAGATTTATTAGCTGTTTTAGCTGAATTATTCAGTAGTGCTGAATTTCGTCGCCAATTGCGCAATACGGAAAAATGTGAAGATAAATTTCATCTACTGACCGAATGGCAAACACTGAACAATTAACAAATATACGAAATTTATCAAAATGTTACAACAAATTAGCGTTGATTATTTACATAAAAATTATGCAGACAGTCTAGCACTACATTGGGTTGCAGGACAATTAGGGGAGCAGCGGCTAATTCATTTACAAAGCGATTATAAGCTTGCCAACATTGGTTATTTAAATCCAATTCATCCCCATCAAATTCAAATTATAGGTATTTATGAATTTGCCTACTTGGATGCTTTAAGTGCCAAAGAGCGCAAAAATACACTTGATCGTTTATTTGAAAGCCAAAACTTAGCCTGCATGATAGTGGTGGATATGTCAGACATTCCGCAACATCTCACTGATTATGCTAATTTATTCAATATTCCGCTTTTCACATCAGAAATTTCTGGTGAACACGTTATTAATCATTTACATACCGCATTTGCTCGCATGGTTGCGCCACGTACTACTTTACACGGCGTATTTATGGATGTATTGGGCATGGGTGTATTGATTATGGGAGAAAGTGGTACGGGTAAAAGTGAACTCGCTTTAGAGTTAGTCAGTCGCGGACACCGTTTGATTGCGGACGATGCGCCAGAATTTTCACGTATCGCGCCGCAGATTTTATCTGGAACTTCGCCATTCCCGGAAATGAGTGCGTTTTTAGAAGTACGTGGCTTAGGGATTTTGAATGTGCAGGCATTGTATGGTGATAGTGCAATTAAACGTGATAAATTTCTAAGATTAATTATACACTTACAGCACATGAGTCCAGAACGGATGAAAAGTATTGATCGTTTGCAAGGTGACTATCGAATGCGTAATGTGTTAGAAGTGAGTATTCCTGAGATTTTTTTACCTGTCGCGCCAGGGCGTAATTTAGCTGTCCTACTAGAAACCGCCGTGCGAAATCATAACTTAAAAATTAACGGTTATAACGCCGCAGATGATTTTTGTACCAAACAGCATAGTTTAATAGATATGGATGATTAACTTGCGTTACTGCGGAATTGCAATTAACTCAACAATTGTTATAACTCACAACATTTGGCAGCTATTCGTCTAAATTCTTCCAATAAAACTGCTACTGTTTTTAATCTTCAAACGCTTGTTCATGGAGTTGTTCTACAATATCGACAGTCTTTAAGCTGACAGTAATTACTTTTTTTCTGCTTCGGTTTCTGGTGTTGGGAGAATTGAGAAAAACATAAACCTCTTCATTCATAATTCTATCAAAGAATAAATGAGATTTTACAAAAGGGCGATAAAGAGAAACGCTGATTTTTTTTGACTAAAAATAGCTTGATTTTCTCTTCAACTAGATCAAGTTCTTGATTCAATCCAGTACAATGTCGCAACAAATTTGCAAAGTAAGGCGCAACTGACTCCTCTTTAACATGACCAGTATCGCGTAAGTTCTGAATTGCCGCGTAGTAATCTTTGATTACTTTATGAGTAGGTTTAAGATTAAGCATAATTTCATCAATCATTAATCATTGGTTCATACAAATCCATAGCTAACGGGATTCTAATGCAAATCAAAATCTTGCGACTATTCGGGAATTGTGCCGCTTCAACATATCAAATCCCACAATCTAAACCCTGCCAATGTGAATAATTACTGCGTCACCTAAAAAATACTATCAGGTTTGTACGCTGTAATGATAGCTGAATTGACTCGTGATGACGCACCAGCGTTCTACGACATTCATGAAATTCAAAATGAGAATTGCTGGAATTCTGTAAATTTTTATCCTTTAACGCATTTTTTGAAGAGATAAATTTAATGCAGCTAATCGTTCTGGCGTACCTACATCAACCCAAGTGCCCGTAAACAATTCACCTGTCACTTGCTGCATTTCCATTGCTTTGATTAATAAAGGTGCAAGTCCAAAAATGGGCGCGTCTACTGGCAAATTGAATAAATCAGCGTGATATACACCAATGCCGCTAAAGGTGAATTTTGGTTCTAAATCTTGATGGATTAGATTTTGTTGCAAGTGAAAATCACCTGCGGGATGATGTGTTGGATTGGGTACTAAAACGAGATGAGCTAACTTTTCCAATGGTTTACGCAAAGTCTGAAATGGAAAATCAGTCCATACATCACTATTCACGACTAAAAAAGGTTGATCACCTAACAACGGTAACGCATTCGCAATACCGCCCGCCGTACCTAAAATTTTAGCTTCAGCCGAATAGCGAATATTAGCACCATACGCTGCACCGTTGCCTAATTTTTGTACGATTTGTTCGCCTAAATACGCATGATTAATAATAATATCATTAAAACCTGCTTTTACTAATTTTTCTAATTGATGCTCAATCAGACTTTTTCCCGCAACGAATAATAAAGGTTTAGGAATTGTATCTGTGAGTGGGCGCATTCTCTCGCCGCGCCCTGCCGCAAGTAACATTGCTTTCATGATGGTGATGTGTTCACGTGCTAAGTGGAAATTATCAAATTGAAGTGCGGAAGTACATATTATTTTAATGTGATGTCGGCGTAATGATAGCGATAACATTTTGATTATTTTAGAATAAAAAAAGCGCGTAAACAAAACTCTCTTTGGGATTTGGTGGATGACAGCACATTAAAAGACGCACCTTATCCACCCTACACAAAACAATCGTAACTATTCAGTTGGTAACAAATATTCCAAAATTACGATTGCCAAGTGACAAATTTAGCTTTTTTTATCATTCGCAATCAGTGCATAGGCTGAATGATTATGAATAGATTCAAAGTTTTCTGATTCAACCACGTATTCAGCGACACGATTATCTTTATTTAATTTTGCTGCCACATCACGTACCATGTCTTCGACAAATTTGGGATTTTCGTAAGCATGTTCAGTAACAAACTTTTCATCCGGACGTTTTAGTAAGCCATATAACTGTGAGGACGCTTGTGATTCAACAATGTCAATTAAATCTTCAATCCATAAAAAGCCATTGGTTTTTGCATTTACAGTGACATGAGAACGCTGATTGTGCGCGCCATAACGTGATATTTCTTTCGAGCACGGACATAAACTAGTTACGGGTACGACTACTTTAACTGAAATTTCTGGTGTGCCGCCTTCTACAACCTCTCCAATGAATGTAACATCATAGTCCAGTAAACTTTTTACCTCAGAAATCGGGGCAGTTTTACGCACAAAGTAAGTAAACGTCATTTCGATATGACCAGATTGCGCCTCAAGTCGTTTAATCATTTCTTTCAACATGGTTTTAAATGATTGCACCGTAATTTCATACTCATGCTCATTTAAAATCTCCACAAAGCGCGACATGTGCGTCCCTTTAAAATTGTGTGGTAAATTCACATACATATTAAAATTAGCAATCGTATACTGTTCACGTCCAGAACGATCACTGACACACACAGGATGTTTAATGTCTTTAATACCTACTTTATCAATTGCAATATGGCGCGTATCAGCACTGCTTTGTATATCAGGAATAATAGCAGGTGTTGCATCTTGACTCATAAATGTGTCCCTCAATATATCATGCAATTTTGCACGAATTAAAATGATCCTATAATGAAAAATATAGCCAACAATACAGATATAGGTATAGTGAAGCAAAAAACTAGCCTTATAAACGATTATAGCTATCTTGCAACGAGCAAAAGGCGTTTTGTACTCCTGTAACCGAGAAATAAAGTTTACTCTACATTATTTGAGTACAATGGTGCAAAAAACCAGCCTTTTAGGCGGCAACCGTATTTGTATCATGTTGAAAGTGTAATTGTTGTAACACGTCTAAGCGTTGTTGCACAGTACGGATAATACCGTCTACATCTAAATTGTATTGGCGCAGTAATAAGTCTTGCGAGCCATGTTCGACAAAATGATCAGGTAAACCAAGCTGTAATATAGGTGTTGTATCTGCAATGGCATGTAAATATTCGCTTACGCCACTGCCCACGCCGCCTGCAATGACACCTTCTTCGATTGTGACCAATAAGTCATGTTTTTTCGCCATTTCTTGAATCAAATCTGTATCTAATGGTTTGACGAAACGCATATTGACTACGGTTGCATTCAATTGCTCACCGGCTTCTAGCGCGACGTGTAGCAATGTACCAAATGCGAGTAGAGCAACTTTTTTGCCTTGACGACACAATTTTGCTTTGCCGATTGGTAAGACTGTCAAATCTTCGTCTATTTCGACACCGATACCGCAGCCTCGCGGATAACGTACCGCACTCGCACCGTCATACATAAAACCTGTTGTTAGCATTTGTCGGCACTCATTTTCATCACAAGGTGTCATGATGACGATATTAGGAATACAACGCATGTATGCCAAATCGAATGCACCAATATGTGTAGGACCGTCAGCGCCGACAATTCCCGCGCGATCAATGGCAAATACGATAGGTAATTTTTGCAAAGCGACATCATGTATTAATTGATCATAACCACGTTGTAGGAAAGTTGAATATATCGCTACGACCGGTTTTAAGCCCTCGCACGCCATACCGGCTGCCAAAGTTACTGCATGTTGCTCTGCAATGCCGACATCCACATAACGATCTGAGAATTGCTCAGAGAAATTCACTAATCCCGAACCTTCACGCATTGCCGGCGTAATAGCAATTAAACGCTTATCTTGTTCTGCCATATCACACAACCATTGTCCAAATATTTGAGTATAAGTTTTTGCAGCAACAATTTTCGGTTTCATTTTACCTGTAATTTTATCAAACGCTGACACACCGTGATAAGTACAAGGATTTTCCTCTGCGGCGGAGAAACCTTTACCTTTCGTCGTAGCGACGTGTAAAAATTGTGGTCCTTTTAAATCACGCATATTACGCAATGTGGTGATCAAAATAGATAAATCATGACCATCGATTGGTCCAATGTAATTAAAACCAAGCTCCTCAAACAACGTACCCGGTGCAACCATACCCTTAACGTGTTCTTCGGTACGCTTAGCAAATTCGCGTACTGGCGGGACATGACTAAGTACCGATTTACTTCCTTCGCGGACTGATTTATATAATTTACTCGTAAGAATTTTAGCAAAATAATTTGATAGACCACCGACGTTAGGAGAAATAGACATGTCATTATCATTCAAAATCACGAGTAGATTAACATCTTCTAGGGAGCCTGCATGATTTAATGCCTCAAATGCCATACCTGCTGTCATTGCGCCATCGCCAATAATTGCAACTGCTTTACGATCAATGCCTTGTTGTTTCGCAGCCATCGCCATACCCAATGCAGCACTAATCGAGGTACTAGAATGCCCCACTCCGAAGCTATCGTATTCACTTTCGGTGCGCTTAGGAAAACCAGATAAGCCGGCATATTGTCGTAATGAATGCATGTTATCGCGTCGCCCGGTCAGAATTTTATGCGGATAGCATTGATGTCCCACGTCCCACACCAAACGGTCATGTGGCGTATTAAAAATGTAATGTAAAGCAATGGTTAATTCAACGATTCCTAAATTAGAGGCAAGATGTCCTCCTGTTTGACTAACCGAATCCAGTAAAAAGTGGCGTAATTCTTCTGCAAGTTGTGGCAACTCTGATTCTGGTAATTGTTTCAGTTGTTCTGGTGTATTTATTGTTTTTAAGAGAGAGTATGTAGATTTCATTTACACAGTTCACGTCCGCAGGATACATAATTTTTAAGTCTATCATAAATTAATATTTATGGTGAAAAACAAACATCTATTCAGCAAGTTTGTAGAGTTGATTAATTCATTTCCTAATAGCTTACCTGATATTATAAGCCTATTTTTGATTGCTGATATTCAATTTACTCATTTCATTAAATTGGGATATTGTTGGAATCGGTAGACTTTGATCACAGGACAATCGCATTAAAACTTATACTCGTAGGAGTGACACAGTTCAAATAAAGGTTTTACTCTATTCAAATTGATGCTGTTGGATGATTTTCCATATAGCACGCATTTGACATTTTTAAAATAGATGAATATTAATCTAAAGCGACAAGGTTTTGTAGAGGTAAGGCATGCCTTGTCTCTACGATGTGAAAGAAAATATTGATTTTTTAACATATTTGCTAAGATTTCAAACTGGTTCTATACTGAGATAGCAAAAAATATTTTAGGGCGATTGCTCTCCTCTTATCTCAATTGTACGTTGCTAAATTGACACTGAGTTGATAAATTAGCTCTTTAATTCCCCGCGTATTTTCAAGGAGCATTCAGCATCTCATGGCACGTTTAACAGTTGAAGATTGTTTAGAACACGTTGATAATCGTTTTAACCTTGTATTATTAGCCAGTAGACGCTCTCGACAAATTTCGATGGGAGCAACTCCTTTGGTTCCAGAAGATAAAGACAAGCCGACCGTCATAGCCTTGCGCGAGATTGCAGAAGGTAAAATTACCCAACGCAATTTTGACGGAGGCAAGGCAAAATAGTATGCCTGAATCGCCACCGATAGGTCCTCCACGCCTCTATATCAATGATTTATGTCAAATACTTGAAAGTTATCTGCCACAGGATCAAGTTCAGGAAATCTATCGCGCCTATACCTTCGCAGAGCAGGCTCATAGGGGGCAAAGACGGCGTTCTGGTGAGGATTTTATTCATCACCCAATTGCAGTTGCTTACAATTTGGCACAGCTACACATGGATATGGAAGCCCTGTCGGCTGCGTTACTACACGATGTGATTGAAGATACAAATAATAGCAAGGAAGCGATTATTGATGAATTTGGTGAAACAATCGCCGAATTGGTAGATGGAGTAAGTAAACTCAATCGCATGGAATTTGAAACCCGCGAACAAGCTCAAGCCGCTAGTTTTCGTAAAATGTTATTGGCAATGAGTCGAGATATTCGAGTTATTATTATTAAACTTGCTGATCGTTTGCACAATATTCGTACCATCGGCGCAATGAAAGCTGAATCTCGTAGGCGAATTGCACGCGAGACTTTGGATATTTACGCACCGATTGCAAGTCGTTTAGGCATGAATAAAATTCGTTTGGAGCTAGAAGATTTAAGTTTTGCTGCACTATATCCATTACGCTACAAAACGATCAAAAAACGCTTAATACGAATTCGTAATAAACGCGACGAGCATTTTAAAGTTATCCACGCAGCACTACAAGAACGTTTAGAAACTTATAATTTACCTTATTTAAAAATCGAAGAACGCGAAAAACATCCCTACACAATTTATAAAAAAATTCGTGAATCTAAACAATTAACTTTGGCAAGCAAATACCGCACATTTAAAAAAATTACCCGTTCTTATGGATTTCGCGTTATCACCGACAGCGTAGACAATTGTTATCGCACGTTAGGCGGTATTCACAGCTTATACAAACCTGTTTTGGGTTGTTTTACTGATCATATCGCTATCCCCAAACTTAATGGTTATCAATCCTTACATACCATTGTATTAAGCTCTGAATCTGGACAGCTAATTGAAGTACACATTCGCACCCAAACCATGCACGAACTCACTGAATATGGCATTGCGGCTTACGGTTTATACAATCGTTTAGATACACAAAACCAGTATAGTGTAGATGTCGCCCAAGCACGCGAGCGTGCCGCTGAATGGATTAAAAATTTAGTGGATATGCAAAAAAATGTAGAAGATTCATTAGAATTTATCAATCATGTAAAAAGAGACCTCGTACCAGAAGAAGTTTACGTCTTTACGCCTAAAGGTCGAATTCAGCAACTACCCAAAGGTGCAACAGGTTTAGATTTCGCTTATTCAATCCACAGTGCAATTGGTAATCGTTGCATTGCAATTAAAATTGATGGTGAACAAGTATCACCGTATAACACCTTGAAAAGCGGTCAGACAGTTGAAGTTGTTACAACTGAGTGGGCGCGTCCTAGTCCCGACTGGTTAGATTTTGTAATCAGTGCCAAAGCACGTAATCACATTGTGCATTACTTAAAAAATCAGCATACTAGTAAAGCAGTCAGTTTAGGAAAACGTTTGTTAAATAAGTATTTGTTAAAAAATAATTTATTTGCAGATGATGTTGAAGCGTCACAACGTGAACATGTCGTAAAACATTTTAGAGTAGATAGTTGGGATGATTTATTAAAAGAAATTGGTCTTGGAAACTTAATGGCGATACTGGTTGCCAATTACTTCGAGCCTAACGCCGACAAAGATCAATTATCAAATCAATCTAATAAGCCACTGATTATTAAAGGAGATGAAGGACATGTTGTCACTTTTTCACGTTGCTGCCGTCCCATTCCCGGTGATGAAATAATCGGTTATCTATCTACAGATAAGGGTATCGTAATACATACCAGTCAATGTAAAAATATGGTGATGATACGTCATACACAACCAGAAAAATTATTGCCTGTTGCATGGAGTGATGATGTGCAAGGCGAATTTTTAGGAGATATTCAAGTAGAAGTGAAACATGAGCGCGGTGTATTAGCAAAAGTGAGTGCGTTATTAGCCGATGATATGAATGTGAATATTGAAGGTATTTCTAGTGAAAATAATGGTTTATTTAGTATTTTACGTCTCTGCTTAATGATAAAAAATCGTAAACATTTAGCAGATATTATGCGTGCCTTGAAACGCTTAGAAATTGTAACCCGTGTACAACGTCACAAGACTTAAACAAAGGAAAAACATGCAGCATACTGAAGATATTTATGATACTGATTACGAAGTTGGACAAGATAATTTGCAAGCTTTCGGTATGGATATTCACAACCCGGTGTTTTGGATTTCTACTTTATTAATATTGGTGTTTGTTGTTGGCACATTAATTATGCCAAAAGAAGCAAATCTTATCTTTGCGAGTACTAAGAATTGGTCAATCAATCATTTCGATTGGTTATTTATCCTCAGTGGTAATATTTTTGTCATCTTCTGTTTGGTATTAATCTTTTTACCTGTTAGTCATATTCGCTTAGGTGGACAAGATGCAAAACCTGAATTTTCTTTACTATCGTGGTTTGCAATGTTGTTTGCTGCGGGTATGGGTACAGGTTTAATGTTTTGGAGTGTAGCCGAACCCGTAGCATATTATACCGCATGGTATAGCACACCACTAAATGTTGCGCCTAATACACCAGAGGCGGCACAAATAGCAATGGGCACAACACTCTTTCACTGGGGATTACATCCTTGGGCAATTTATGCGGTTGTTGGTTTATCGTTAGCATTTTTCTCTTATAACAAGGGTTTACCACTTACAATACGCTCTGGTTTTTTCCCTTTGATTGGAGATCGTGCATGGGGTTGGTTTGGACACGTTATTGATGTCGTGGCTGTGTTGGCAACCATTTTTGGTTTAGCAACATCGCTAGGTTTTGGCGCGCAGCAAGCGGCAGGTGGTTTACACTTTCTATTTGGTGTCGAAAATAATATTAGCACGCAAATTGGCGTTATCGTTGGTGTGACCAGTATCGCATTAATTTCAGTTATACGCGGTTTAGATGGTGGCGTTAAAATTTTATCTAATATTAATATGAGTATTGCTTTTTTATTACTATTATTTGTGATGATTGTAGGAGCTGGATTAGCAATTTTTGATTATATATTCATGATTGTGACAGCTTATGCGCAAAATATTATCTCCTTATCTAGCTGGTTTGGACGCGAAGATGAAACTTTTTATCATGGTTGGACTGTATTTTATTGGGCGTGGTGGATTTCATGGTCGCCCTTTGTTGGAATGTTTATCGCGCGTGTCTCAAAGGGGCGTACTGTGCGTGAGTTTATCATTGCAGTATTATTAGTGCCGACTCTCGTTAGCCTCGTTTGGATGGCAACATTTGGCGGTTCGGCTTTGGCGCAAATTGAAGCGGGTATCGGAACGTTAGTGAATGGTATAGGTGAAGTCGAATTGGCAATGTTTCAAATGTTACAAAATTTGCCATTAGCAGAATTTTCCTCTTTCACTGCGATTGTATTGGTATTAGTATTTTTTATTACTTCGTCTGATTCTGGCTCATTGGTAATTGACAGTATTACCTCAGGCGGTAAAGTGGACGCGCCCATACCACAACGGATTTTCTGGGCTGTGATGGAAGGTGTTATTGCAGGTGCATTACTATTTGGTGGAGGCGATAACGCTTTAAGCGCATTGCAAGCCGCCGCAATAACAATAGGTTTGCCATTCACTTTGGTGTTGATTTTAATGTGTGTTGGCTTGTATATGGGTTTACATCATGAGTGGCACTACGTGGTGAAGGCAAAAGATTAGCCCGTCTTAAAGACCTCATTCTACGCACTGCGTCGTCACCCAGTGGGACGCACCAGCTTCCATTATAAGCGTCTACATACTTGACGCAGTGCGTCAATGACGCATTCTACACAGTGCGTAGAACGAGAATTGACTCGTCCGCATCGTCACCCAGCAGGACGCACCAGCGTTCTACGACATTCATGAAATTTAAAATGAGAATTACTGCTTGTAGTTTTATTTTAAGTGTCCTCCTTATTTGCTTGTCTTTTTTGTACTTTTATAAATTTACCTCTTTATAAAATACTATCTTTAGTTCCGTGAAACAAGTCTACTATTGTCCCAAAGTCCTACCACCATCTACCGCAATAATCTGTCCTGTAATATAACCTGCGTCTTTAACTAAAAATAATACGGTTTTGGCAATATCCACTGGACTACCATGCCGTTTCAAAGCGATTTGCGAAATAATACGTTGTTTCGCAACCTCATCCATATCATCGTTTTCTGGCCATAAAATAGCACCGGGTGCAACTGCATTCACACGTACATGCGGACCTAAATCGCGTCCTAAACTCTTGGTCAACATGGCTAAACCAGCTTTGGCACAACAATATACAGCATAATTTTTCAATGGTCTTTCTGCGTGAATATCCACTAAATTAACAATACAACCTTCTGATTTTATTAAATATGGTGCAGCAGCTTGAGATAAAAATAAGGGTGCCTTTAAATTACTTACTATCAAATCATCCCAATCGCGTTCTTCAATTTTACCAATAGGTGTAGAATAAAAACTTGATGCGTTATTTATTAAAACATCTAATTGTCCAAAAGATTCAATTACTTGGTGAACCATACTGTTCAATTTTGCCACATGATTTAAATCAGCTTGTAATAAAATCACAGAATCAGCACGTTGCTTATTCAATTCAGCTTGTATACTATGCGCTTCTTGTTCCGAATGGCGATAATGTAAGGCTAGTCTCATCCCTTCTGCATGTAATTGACGCGCAATAGCGGCACCGACCCGCTTCACACCGCCTGTAATTAATGCTACTTTACCGTGCAGGGCTTTTGTCATTTTGTTCTCCTTGAAATAAAGTCAACTATTATGTCTCAATTACCGATACCAACCGCGTCAGAACAAGTTTATAGCGAGCAATTAAGGCGAATTATTATACAAAAAATCCATGCTGCTGGTGGTGCAATTCCTTTTGCTGAATTTATGCAGCTTGCTTTGTATGCCCCTCAATTGGGATATTACACTGGAAATAAATATAAATTTGGGCGACAAGGTGATTTTATTACCGCACCAGAATTATCCCCCTTATTTGCACAAACGCTTGCTCGTCAATGCCAACAAGTTTTAAATGATTATGACACAATTTTAGAGTTTGGCGCAGGTTCGGGTATTTTAGCCGCGAGATTATTACAAACTTTAGAGCAATTAGCTTGTTTACCGCAACAATATTTGATTTTAGAATTGAGTGCTGATTTGCAGCAATATCAACGGGAAACAATTAAAAAATATGTCCCGCATTTATTGGATCGGGTGCAGTGGTTACAGACTTTACCCAAACAAAAAATACACGGTATTATCATCGCTAATGAGGTGATGGACGCGATGCCAGTAAACAAATTTCAAGTGACAGAGCAAGGTGTCGTAATATTTTATGTTGCTTATGAAAATGAACAATTTATCTGGCAAACCAACGTTTGTGCTGATGTGGAAATTGCTAAATTAGTTAAAAAATATCACTTGCCAATTGGTTATGAATCTGAAATAAATCCGCAACTTAAAGGCTGGATTCAAGCGATTGCTGATAGTTTAGCATCTGGTATCGTATTGTTGATTGATTATGGCTATTTACAAGAAACTTTCTACCATCCACAACGGAGCATGGGTACATTGATGTGTCATTACAAGCACCATGCGCATACTGATCCGTTGATTTACGTTGGTTTACAAGATATTACTGCACATGTAGATTTTACAGTAGTAGGTGAGCAAGCAATAAAATCAGGTCTACGAGTAGCGGGTTACAGTAATCAAGCGCAATTTTTACTCCAGTGTGGTTTATTGCAAATTATGGAAAATGTGGAAGATAAAACAAGTAAAACTTATTTTAATTTGAGTCAGCAAGCAAAAATTTTACTCATGCCACAAGAAATGGGTGAATCATTCAAAGTCATGGCATTATCAACTGCCGATTTTACTGAATCTTTACTCGGATTTGGTTAGTAAATTAAGCTTAATTTTTATCATTTATAGGCGTTACGCAGTTCAAATAAAAATTTGTCTTGTTTCCTCGTCTCAATAGTTTCCGTTGAGATGCAGCATGGACGCTTTGTGTCCTGATTGATTGTGAGTTACAAATATTATGAGTTGCAAATGTAGCGTAAAATTTTTGTGTGAACTGCGTAACGCCTAATTTAGCACAATAACTATTAATAAAAACGTGATTCTCCACTTGGTCTATCTTTAAATCGCCTATGCGCCCATAAATATTGCTCCGGAGCTTGACGGATTTGCTGCTCAATTAAATGATTTATCGTCTCCATATCTGCAATATCGTCGCCTGTCGGAAAATGCTCTAAAGCCGGCTGTAAAATAACTTGATAGCCTTGCGCATTTGGCAAACGCCTTACAAAAAAAGGAACAACTGATGCCCCAGTTAATTTTGCTAAACGTGCTGTAGCTGTATTCGTCGCGGCGGGTATCCCAAAAAATTTTGCGAATACACTATTTTTGTGACCAAAATTCTGATCAGTCGCAAACCAAAGCGGCTTATTTTGTTTTAAACTACGAACTATATCCCGAATCGCCTCGCGTGGAATCGCTTTTTCTGCGTGTGATTCACGACTCTTTTTCATAAATAATTCTACTACTGGATTTTCATGTGGACGATAAGCGCCATGTATTCTGATTTTTAGAGTTAAAAAACGGCTACCCATTTCCAATGAAGTAAAATGCGCACTAAGCAAAATGACTCCTTTACCCTGCTCTAAAGCCGCCTCCAAATGCTCAAAACCTTGTATATTTCCTAGATGTATCAAACGCTTGTCTGCAATCCACCACGCAGCACTCATTTCCAACAAGCCCATACCCAAAGATTCAAAATGTTGTAATAATAAAATTTCTCGCTCAGACTCGGTTAATTCTGGAAAACATAAATCCAGATTAATTGCTGCAATCCTACGCCGCCGTCTTGCGAAGCGGTAGGCAATGCGTCCAAGTCGTTTACCCATTCCTAATTGCCAACGATAAGGTAAGCGGGTGATTAACCACAACAATGCTAAACCTAACCAAGTCAACCAATAGCGTGGCATCAATAATATGAGAAAATCTGTTTGCATAGAAAACAATATCTTTTTATTATGCTGTGTGATGTCTAATAATTTTCAAAATTGCTAGCGAGCTTATCAATGGCTATATCTTTTTACAAGATCATAAATTTTTTTGGCGAGAACTCAAGACTAGACACTTATGCACATTTTACTTGTTGAAGAAGATGCTCAAGATTATCTCATTATTCGCCAATTTTTGGATGAACAAAGTGGAAAGTCTAAAATTGATTGGGCACCAAATTATGAAAGCGCGCTGAAATCAGCTAAGTTGAATAATTACGATGTATTTTTAATTGGTTATTATCCACACCACAAAAAACAAGAAACATTTTTGAAGTGGCTTTATCATTTTGTCAGTGTGCCGGTTATTCTACTCCTCAAATTTGAGGAAGATGTGGGACATATTGATTTAACAGCGCATAAAGTGGATTATTTATTAAAAAAACAATTAAGTTGGAATTTATTATATCGAATTATTTATTATATTAATCAGCTACTTGAAATTGAAAATTCCTCTCAATATTATCAATTTGCCTTTAAATACGCAGTTCAATTTGTCAGTATTCTTTCACCTCAAGGTAAGGTGATAGATGCCAATCAAACTGCATTAGATTACATTAATTGTAGTTTAGAGCAGATTCGACATCAATACGTGTGGGATACTGCGTGGGCTAAAAATAATCAAAGTCAATTTAAAGTCGCAATCACCACTGCTGCACATGGTGAATTTATTCATTATGAATTGGAATTAGAAACTAAACAACGCGGTACGGTAGCGATGGATTTTAGTTTGACACCAATTAAAAATGAAATGGACAAAGTAATATGGATATTGGCAGAAGGGCGTGATTTAAGCGAACGCAAAGATATTGAACGACAATTAACTCATGCCACTTTACACGATCATCTAACTGGTTTGCCGAATCGACAACTTTTTGTCGAATACTTAGAACATGCTGTACAAAAATTATCACATAATCATAAACGGTTGGCAGTATTATTTATTGATATTGATCGATTTCGGATGGTTAATGAAAGTTTAGGGCATGATATGGGTGATTGGTTACTCATGGAAATTGCCGAACGTCTACAAAGTTGTGTTGCATCAGATAATTTATTAGCACGGTTTGGCGGTGATGAGTTTGCGATTGTTCAAGAAAATATCGAGGATTTAGCGGATGCAACACGTTTAGCCGCGATGATTAATGAAAAATTAGCGTGCCCGTTTTTATTAGATGGCTGTGAGGTGATGACTTCTGCCAGTATTGGTATTGCTTACAGTCATGGTGATAGTGAAGACAGTGCAAATTTACTACGAAATGCGGATACAGCCATGTACCGTGCTAAAACGATGGGTAAATCGCGTTATGCAGTGTATAACCAAAGTATGGAAACCAATGCGTTATCACGATTAAAAATTGAAGCGGAATTGCATCGAGGTCTAGCGCGAGATGATTTCATTTTGTTTTATCAGCCGCAATTAGACTTACGCACTGAGCAAATCAGTGGTGTAGAGGCTTTAATTCGATTTAATCATCCGCGCAAAGGTCTGATGTCACCAATAGATTTTATCCCAATCTTGGAAGACAACGGTATGATTGTCACCCTGAGCGAATGGATTTTACACACCGCTTGCACGCAATTTAAACGCTGGCAGACAAAAGGTCTTCCAATGCAGCGGATTGCAGTCAACTTATCGGCGTTGCAATTTAGAAGTCAAAATTTAGCCAGTCTAGTCGCCAGAGTTTTACACGAAACCCATTTAGATGCGCAACATTTGGAGCTGGAATTAACTGAGCATTCACTACTGGAAGATACGCAAACAGCAATTAAGACAATTAATCGTTTCAGAGAAATGGGAATTTGTGTGACAATCGATGATTTTGGAACCGGGTATGCGTCGTTGAATTATTTAAAGCGTTTTCCTGCTAATTGTTTGAAAATAGATAAAAATTTTATTAAAGACATTATTGATTCTAAGGTCGATGCAGAAATTACTAAAGGTATGATTAATATGGCTCATGCGTTGGACATGGTCGTTATTGCAGAGGGCGTAGAAACTATTGAACAGCGCAATTTCTTACAACAAAACTGTTGTGATTTTGCTCAAGGTCATCTTTATGCACCCGCCATGTCACAGCAAGATTTTATGGCATGGGCGCATCAATATTGCAAAATGCACCACTGCGTATTTATTTGATTAATTTTAATGAAGGTCTGCCGCGTGGACGATTATCATTTGCTTCAATTGGCTCATCTTCTGGTGTCACTTCGGTTTCGCTGTCTACCACGCTAAAATGTCTTTCAGTTCTGGCAGGCGGCATATTTTCAATAAGTTCTGCGTCTTCGTCCATTTCTGGCGGAAACGGCAAACCTTGACCATTTTCTTTAGCATAAATAACTTGCACGGCTTTGATTGGAACGTGAATCATCATTGCTCGCCCCGAAAAACGCGCGCTAAAACTAATCCATTCATTACCTAACTCCAAACTTCGCACCGCATCCATTGCAATATTTAATACAATTTTACCATCACGAATATAAGCCTCTGGTACTTCAACACCTTTTTCCTCAGCATCTACAACAATATACGGAGTTAAATAATTATCTGCCATCCACTCATACATCGCACGGATTAGATAAGGTTTCATTGAGGTCATCTGTATTTTCCTTTGTTAGCATTTTTTCAGACTGAGTATATCCTATCACAGAATTTTTGATTTTTGATTGATGATTTTTGATCTGAAAATGCAATTGATGTGATCAATAAAACAGATGGGGAAATTTTCATTATTTTTTGTTATCTTTTGTCATGCGACATGGTAACAACTTGATAATTTCGTTATCGCAAACAAATATAAACAAATATTATTTTAAAACATTTTATTATTATTTTTGATAAGTAACTACCAATAAACTCCACCCTTAACCAAATTCCTGTTGAGTTTGATTACAAGTTAGACTTTTATAAATTTTTATTTTTAAGCTAAAAATACCAAATCAAACCCACTCTGTTTTCATCGTAGGCATTAAACGCTGTACATTTTTTAATGATTTACCTTGCCAAGGAATATCTTTAGAACAACGCATTGACATTTCAATTGTTTTTTTCTGCCGCACACCAATAATGAACTTAGATAAAACATGTATACCAGAGCTATTTAAAAATTCTAACTTGGTGACATCTAAGACCAAATTTGCCGGCGCACTATCAATAACACGATTAAATAATTCAATGATAGGTTGATAATCTGGTATGCCTCGTAGGCGCAACGTGCCTTGACAGTAGATTGTTTCTGTATCAGAGTCATACCACAAGTTATAAGTATCAGATTTTAATTCATCCACGAATCCGATTCCTCCGTAAAAAATATGTTGTACAAAACCGATTTGAAATTTAAAAATAACGTCTTATTATCCTCGATTAACAGTTTTCATTAAAACAGGATATTTTTAAAACGACATAATAAATTGCATTTTACTTCTGTTTCAGAACAATTAAAGTAATATCATCTAATATAGTGTGACCATCAATAAACGCATAAACATCAGCAAGTAAAACTTCATGAATTTCGGCTACTGTTTTTTGCCAATTTTGTTGTATTACATCGCACATACGTTCCATTGAATAATACTCACCTTGTTTATTTTCTGCCTCTGGAATACCATCAGTATATAAAACAACGACATCATCCGTTTGCAAGATAATTTCAGTATAAGAAATGAATGACTCAATATCTTGTTCTAAACCAATCGGAAAACCCAAATCCATCGTATCAATTAATTCAACTTCACCGTTGCGAACTAATACCAGCTGCTCGTGTTGTCCACTAATGCGTAGCTTGCCTTCAAAGTAGTCCATAATAAGCAAAGTTAATTCTTTTTCAACTTCCATCCGCTTAATATTTGCGTGAATAGTACGGTTTAAAACATCTAAAAAAACAATAGGATCAGTAATATTATTAATTAATAAGGTTCGTACTATCGTTTGTACCATTAAACTTAATACACCACTTTCTAAACCATGTCCGGTCACATCACCAATCCCAATTTTGACCAAACCTTGATGTTGCAATACATCGTAATAGTCACCACCCACCTCTTCGGCTGGCTCCATAAAACCTACAATATCTAAACCTTTAATATTATTTAACTCTTCTGTCTTGGGTAATAACATTTGTTGTAAACGACGAGTAATTTCCACTTCGGCAGATAAACGTTTATTTTCATGCTCTAACTGTTCAATTTGTAATGTAGTAATCGTTTTTAACAAATCGAGTAATGAACCCATCCCTAAATATTCTTGTTGTTCTGTGATAATAAATTCTTGCATGACAGTTTGTTGCATATTTTCAGTAATATATCGACTCCCTTTTTCTACTGGTAAACTTGCTTCAACAATTAAAGGTGTTGTATCCATAAAATACATAATCGGTTTCTTACCATGCAAATCACGACCATAATTCATTAAAAATATATCCACAATTTGGTAACGATGTACAATGCCCACAGGTTTTGCATTTTTTACAACTGCCATAGATTGCAAGTCTTGATGTGATAAAAATAATTTACCAACCTCCTCTACTGTTTGATTTGGCTGTAAAAACGCTCTCTCCATTTTCAAATCTCTAATACGTCGTTGTGATAACTTTGTAACGTAATCTGAATGTTCATTTGCTGTAGTAGTCATAAGCGTATCTTTTTAAATTAGTTCAAAATATTTATAGTTAAACGCAATATCGTTCAGATTACTCTAACACGTGGGCGTGACAATATAATGTCAATAGGTTTTAATGTAAGTAATAAGGTGCAGTCTTTAGAGATAGTAAAATATTTTAATAGGAACTTTTGCGCAAAATAACGGTAATGACACTGAAATTTTGCTAAAGACAAGTGGCTATCGTATCTTGCTAAATTTCGTTAAGTGATTGTAATATAAGATATTATATTTGTTTATGTGACGCTCTCCAATAATTTAAAAATGATATTTATTTTATAACACATTGATTTTGTTTGATACGTGAAAAAGATGCCTAACTTGTGAGTACATAAACAGTTTTGCTAAATGAACAATTTACCGCTAATTTTAATCACTTGCAAATTTTGCATTGCTGAATGATACTGCTTTCTGCACAAACAATAATATTTTAGAATGAACATCTTTTCTGCTCGTGCTTGACAAGGGTTACTAAAATCAGTTTTTATTAGATTAAAGTGGTACACATCATAATTTACTAAGGAGTAAACGACTTGATTATAAAAACAAAAAATTTGCGTATTCGTACACGATTGATGCTTAGTTTCAGTATTGTCATGCTGTTTATTTTGATATTTAGTGCCTATACCATCATTCAAATGCAAATACTTTCTGCCTCCATAGATAAAATGTATAGGCATCCTTTTACTGTCAGTAACGCAGTACGTGATGTGAACTTCAATATCGCTCGTGTGTACAGAACCATGAAAGATATGGCTTTGGCTAGGAATGAACAGGACTTGCAAAAAGCGGTTGATTTGGCTGATCAATTTGAAAAGCTAGTGTACCAAGATATTGATGTTATTTTAGAACGTTTTTTAGGTGACAAAACTAGAGTTGAAACCCTACGTGATAGCTTTAGCAAATGGAAAACAATACGTGGAGATGTTGCTGGATTAGTTAAACAAGAGCAACATGAGCAAGCGGCTGAAATGACCCACAAACAAGCCTATCAGCAATTACGTCAGTTAGAAACGCAGATGAAGGAAATAATTGAGACCGCAAATCACGTTGCACTTACGACGCAAAAAAATGTGAATCAAGAAGTTAAAAAGACAACCATTATTTTGATTATCATCACTTTAATTATTTTTATTTTAACTATTTGGATCACAATTTCAGTTTCACGCTCAATCATTAATCCTATCATGTTTGCGGCGACCAAAGCAAAAGAAGTGGCAAGCGGTAATTTGAGCAATGAAATTGTTGTAGATTCAAATGATGAATTAGGTGAATTACTAAAAGCATTCAGCCAAATGCAGACTCAGTTGCATACGACGATCACAGAAATTACGACTGTTTCAATCGAGGTTGCAGAAGCGGCTTCTCAAATTTCGCAAAATAATATCAATTTTAGCCAACGTATTGAGGAACAAGCCGCGTCCCTAGAGCAAACCTCAGCGAGTATGGAGCAAATGACCAGCTCAGTGCAACAAAATGCAGACAGTGCAACTCGTGCAGCACAATTAGCCGCAGATGCGAAAATGACGGCTGAAAAAGGTGGGGCTATCGTGGGTCACAACATTACTGCAATGGCTGAAATTAGTAAAAGTAGCAAACAAATCACTGATATTATTGCTGTAATTGACGAGTTAGCATTTCAAACTAATTTGTTAGCATTAAATGCAGCAGTCGAAGCAGCTCGGGCAGGTGAGCAAGGACGTGGATTTGCCGTAGTGGCAGCCGAAGTGCGCAATTTAGCACAACGTAGTGCCACATCTGCTAAAGAAATCAAATCATTAATTCAGGAAAGTGTCTACAAAGTAGAGGAAGGCATGGATTTGGTGAAACAATCTGGCGATACTTTGGAAGGTATTATTTCAGCTGTGAAAAAAGTTAATGATATTGTTGGAGAAATTGCAGCGGCGAGTCAAGAGCAATCCTCTAACATCAGTCAAGTCAATAAAGCCATTACCCAAATGGACGATATGACACAGCAAAATACTGCAATGGTCGAAGAGGCAACTTCAGCCAGTGAGTCTATGCGTGATCAATCTAATAAATTACAACAACTTATTGAGTTTTTTGATATTGGTTACGTTAGAAAAAATAGAAAAAAATCCCGAAAAGTAAATAAGGCTGTTGAGTTTAATGGAAATTCATCTTCTAACGCCTCACATCAGTCAACAAAAACGGTTGAATACCAAGATGATGGCTGGGTTGATTTTTAACTTTTATTTCCTAGTCGCGCGAAATTTTTTAATTTAATTTATACTAAAGTGTCATTAAGAGCTAAAAATTATGCAGTTTAAGGTTACTTATTCTCCTCATATTCATTCTGGTAAACGTGTGGATCGCGTCATGTTTCAAGTGTTATACGCACTGTTACCGGGTATTGCGCTTTATATTTGGTTTTTTGGTTGGGGAATTGTCATTAATCTTGTGCTTGCATGTATTACCGCGCTGAGTTTTGAAGCGATCATGTTATGGCTACGCAACCGCCCGATTCAACCTTTTATCAGCGATGGTAGTGCATTAATTACTGGCTGTCTATTCGCGCTTGCGACGACACCGTTTTTACCTTGGTGGATGACAATTTTAGGTGTTGGCTTTGGGATCGTATTTGCCAAGCACTTGTACGGTGGTTTAGGACATAATCCATTCAATCCCGCGATGGTGAGTTACATTGTGTTATTAGTTTCTTTTCCGGCTGAAATGACGCAATGGCCTTCTTACGTGATTATTAATGAACTAGGTGGGCTGAATTTTTGGGAAAGTTGGAATATTATTTTTAGCGGACAACCGCGTATTGATTTAGCTTTGGATGCAATTACCACCGCCACGCCTCTCGATAACATTAAAACGAGTTTAAGCCAATTTATTGTTATTCATGAAATTATGCAAAATCCTTTATACGGCATAATCGCAGGTAAAGCGTGGGAATGGATTGCTGTAGGTTATTTAATCGGTGGCTTGTGGTTAATTTATATCAAAGCAATTGATTGGCGTATTCCTAGTGCAGTGCTACTCAGTCTTTTTACTATCTCATTGATTTTTAATGCTGTTGATAGCGATTTATACGCGCCGCCTTCATTCCACTTATTTAGTGGTGCTGCTATGTTAGGTGCATTTTTCATTGCAACCGATCCTGTTACCGCTGCCACTTCGACCAAAGGACGTTGGATATTTGGTTTAGGTATCGGTGGATTGACTTACATTATTCGGACTTGGGGCGGTTATCCAGATGGCGTTGCATTTGCCGTATTGTTAATGAATTTAACTGTACCCACAATTGACTACATGACAAAACCAAAAGTGTTTGGAAAATAAATAAAAAATTCGCATTAATGAAGCAGATAATTACGACAATTATTTGTATCGTTTATGAAAATGATTTTTGTTGATACATGAACGCGATTTGCTGTTGACTAGTACGACTCAAATCACAAGATAACCTATTAATCTATCAATAAATATTTTATTTCTTCACCAGGAACAAACTGAGCATGTTACTACAGATGATAAAAAAAACCGCTACGGCTTTATTAATCGCAGCCATTTTAGGTGCAGGTTTAGTTGCAGTCAGTTATCAAGTGACCTATAAAAAAATTGTTAGTAATCAACGTGCTGCATTAGTAAGAAGTTTAAATACGCTCATCTCACACGATTTATATGATAATGATTTAGTTAATGATATTATTTATTTTCAAGACAAAGAATTATTGGGTGCTGATGAGCCTGTTGTAATATATCGTGCACGTTTACAAGATCAACCGATGGCTGCGGTATTAAGTCCCATTGCACCAGATGGTTATAACGGTAAAATCCGTTTACTGGTTGGTGTAGACTATGATGGTACGCTAGTTGGGGTGCGAGTGGTTTCGCATCAGGAAACACCGGGTTTAGGCGATATGATCGAAGCACGACGTTCTAACTGGATTTTTAGTTTTAATGGTTTATCGTTAAATAGTCTTTCGCGTAAAGGTTGGAATGTGAAACGTGATGGTGGTATTTTTGACCAATTTAGTGGCGCGACCATTACGCCGCGAGCGGTGGTAAAAGCAGTACGCAACGCATTATTATTTTATAACGATCATAAAGCTGCTATTTTTGCAATGCCGTGATGGGAATGGATATGCGCGAAACTTTATTTATTGCCGATTTACATTTGCGTACAGAAACGCCAGCATTAATAGCAAAAGCAATTGATTTTTTTAATGGACGTGCTCGACAGGCTGATAGTTTATACATTCTAGGGGATTTATTTGAAGTTTGGCTAGGTGACGAAATGCTACCAGCACATCAGTCCGTCATTAATGCGTTACATGAACTCGCTCAAGTCACACCCATATTTGTCTTGCATGGTAATCGCGATTTTTTATTAGGAGCGCAATTTGCGGCACTTTCAGGTTGCACGCTGATCACAACCGACATTAAAAAAATAAATATTTACGGTACAGCCGCTTTAATTATGCACGGTGATAGTTTATGCACTTTGGACGTGGCATATCAACAATTTCGTCAAC
The DNA here is from genome assembly GCA_964388965.1 of uncultured Thiotrichaceae bacterium. Taxonomy (GTDB): domain Bacteria; phylum Pseudomonadota; class Gammaproteobacteria; order Beggiatoales; family Beggiatoaceae; genus Albibeggiatoa. The sequence goes on from CAYMCP010000002.1 coordinate 27,489, forward strand.
AAGTGCGCAATCCCACATGGCAACAACAATTTTTATCATATCCCCTAGAACAACGTAAATTACTCGCACAACAAGCACGGGCACAAAGTCAATTTGAAACGCAACAAAAACAATCAGAAATCATGGATATTACGCCGTCAGTTGTGACAGAAATAATGCAACAGCATCAAGTTTTAAACCTCATTCATGGACATACTCACCGTCCACATATTCATAAATTAGATGCAAATACAAGGCGTTACGTTGTCGGTGATTGGAATGTAAATGCTAAAACTTATATTTTGAGTTGCAAGCCTGATCAGTGGTTGCTTGATTCAATTTGACCCTTTTGATTATGTTGAATTCAAAGTACAATAACATATTAAAAATATTAACATATTCAAAAAATAACCCTGTTTTTTCACACCTCTATGGAAATCTATTGAGATAGTGGTGTGAATTTGATATTTTGAACCTACTATAAATTCCAACCAACTAAGCAAACATGACACGATTTATATTTATTACTGGTGGTGTTGTTTCCTCACTTGGAAAGGGCATTGCCGCCGCATCCCTTGCTGCCATCCTAGAAGCACGTAATCTTAATGTAACATTACTTAAACTTGATCCTTACATTAACGTTGATCCCGGCACAATGAGTCCGTTCCAACATGGTGAAGTTTTTGTAACCGATGATGGTGCTGAAACAGATTTAGACTTAGGACATTATGAGCGGTTCATTCGTTCTCGGATGACAAAAAGCAACAATTTCACAACGGGTCGTGTCTATGAGAACGTCATTCGTAAAGAGCGGCGTGGCGATTATCTCGGTGCGACAGTGCAAGTCATCCCACATATTACCGATGAAATTAAACGTTGTATCCGCGAAGGTGTACAAGGCGTAGACGTAGCACTGGTTGAAATCGGTGGCACGGTCGGCGATATTGAATCATTGCCATTTTTGGAAGCAATTCGCCAAATGCGCGCCGATTTAGGACGAGATTACGTTTTATTTATTCATTTAACGCTCGTGCCCTATATTCCTTCTGCGGGTGAATTAAAAACAAAACCAACGCAACACTCCGTGAAAGAGTTACGCTCGATTGGCATTCAGCCGGATATTCTACTGTGTCGCTCTAGCTACCCGATTCCAGACGCGGAAAGACGCAAAATTGCTTTATTTACCGATGTCGATGAAAAAGCGGTGATTCCAGTATTAGACGCGGCAAGTATTTACCAAATTCCAGTACAATTGCACGAAGAACAATTAGATAACATTGTGTGCGATAAACTTAAATTAGATACTCAACCGGCAGATTTATCAGAGTGGGAGCGTGTGATTGAAGCACAAAAAAATACAACTGCTACGGTAAAAATAGCAATGGTAGGTAAGTACATGGATTTAACGGATGCTTACAAATCATTAACTGAATCATTAATTCATGCGGGCATTAAAAATCAAACCAAAGTTGAAATTGCCTATGTGGATTCAGAAGATATTGAATTGCATGGTTTTGGGCGTTTAGAAGAAATGGACGCAATTTTAGTTCCGGGCGGTTTTGGTGAACGGGGTATTGAGGGTAAAATTACAGCCGCCCGATACGCCCGCGAAAACCAAGTGCCCTACTTGGGTATTTGTTTAGGAATGCAGGTTGCGGTAGTAGATTTTGCACGTCATGTTGCGGGATTGATGGAGGCGCATAGCACAGAATTTAATCCAAAAACACCACATCCCGTCATCGCTTTAATTACTGAATGGCTAGACGATTCAGGTGACATAGAGACACGTTCAACACAATCTGATTTAGGTGGTTCAATGCGTTTAGGTGGGCAAAACTGTCATTTAATGTCTGGTACGAAAACTTATGAATTATACGGACAAGAAATTATCCGCGAGCGTCACCGTCACCGCTATGAATTTAATAATCAATACATGAGCTTATTGCGTCAATCGGGTTTAGTATTTGCTGGCATGTCAGTAGACGGGAATTTAGTTGAAGTGATTGAAAATGGGCATCATCCTTGGTTTGTTGGTTGCCAATTTCACCCTGAGTTTACCTCCACGCCACGAGATGGACATCCATTATTTAATGGTTTTATTCAAGCGGCACGAAAATATAAACAAACCAGTTAAAAATTCACTTTATTAATGATTTCACCAAAGCGGTAAAATTAAGCTGTCACCCCCTAAAAACGCTTGGCGTTATTGCTTAACGTTCGCCGGGGCCGGCAGGGGCTGATTTGCCGAATAAAAGCATATTTGGATTTTTCTGCATCTCTTGGGTTAGCACCCGCAATGCTTGGCTTAATGAATTTAATTCTATAACTAAAGTATTCATGCGCGGTAAGGCATCACCGGTAAAATGGCGCACATCTCGACCAATTTTAGTGATTTCTGTACCAACATTGTCAGCCGCCTTTGCGGTAGATTCAGTAATTTTTTGGATATTTTTTTGATTGCTGACAAGTGTTGTAATTGCTTCGGTGGCGGTGTGATTTACTGTTGACGCAGTGTTGACCAGAATACCGGTCATTTTTTCCACCTGTATCAAACTCTTATTTAATCCTTTAACCATTGGCGATAAAGCTTGTGTCGTTTGCTCAATATTGCGCATGGTTTTAGCCATATCTTTGAGACCTGAATCCATAAATTCTGCGTTATTAGAAAAAGTTTTTGTAATATTTTCAACGTTTTTTAGCGTTTTATTTAATAAATCTGCATTATCGTATAATAGCGTATAATATTCATCGATTTTACCAGCAACCTGTTGACTATATTCATTTTTAACATGTTCTGATAAAGATTGCATTTGCTGACTAATTTCTTTACCTCCGATTTCAATTAACGATTCCGTTTGCCATTTCATAGAATAAACGAAATAAAATAAAACAACATTTAAAATCAGCATAAAAAAAATGGTGCTATAAATAATTTTTCGGCTACGACGCTCAACTCTTTCAATTAATTCAGAGCGTTGTACCATTGTCTGCTGAAATTGAATCATTGCATTTTCAATAATTTCAGCTATTTCACGAGTTTGTTGTTCAGACATGATTAATAACCTAGCAGTCGTAAATAAATAGTGTAATTAAAGTATATTCAGCATTCTAAATGCACAAAAGTCTGTCAACATAGCAAGCCCGTTCTAGCGTTTAAAATTATTTATATTTTAGCATTTAATTTATAAAAAATTACTGTAATACGCTATTTTTTACTACAGCATCATAAGGAGACGAACGTACTTGATCATGTATTACCATGCGATAATCGATAAATGCTTGCTCGCTTTCGCAATGCAAAAATGGATTACCCATTATTTCCTCAGCAATTGTATTGGTCGGTTTAACTGAATAATAATGCCCTGGATGAATTTTTGTCTCAGGAGGTAATGTTGTAATAAGCTTTTGTAAACTATGATACATTTGCTTAGGATTTCCGCCACGCAAATCACAACGCCCACAACCATAAACAAATAACGTATCTCCTGTAATCAGATGATTACCTAGCCAATAACAGCTTGAGCCTGGAGTGTGTCCCGGAGTATGAATGACATAAATTTGAGTTTCTCCGAGTTTGAGCGTATCGCCGTCTTGGTGCAACTGTAAATTACCACAAGGCTCTTGCCAGTAAGCAACTTCAGCAGGTGAAATGTGAATATGTGGGGTAAATTGCTCAATTAGAGGTATTAAAGCGTTAATATGATCATTATGTGTGTGCGTCAATAAAATATCAGTAATTTGACAGCTTTTCCGCTGCGCAAAGGCTTGAATACTGTCGATGTCCCAAGCAGGGTCTACAACAGCCATTCGCTTAGAATCATGATCCTCAATGAGATAGATAAAATTATCCATTGGACCTAGTTCCAAGCTGTGAAGTGTAAATGTCGTCATAATCAGTAGCAATATATTTGGATTTAGTAGGGCTAATATCTTCGCCAAAGGTTGGCAAAAAAGAGCAATTAGGGTAAAAAATAAAAATTACAAGTTCACAACTTTTTATCAGCCAATTGCTCATGAATGAAATTAGCACAATTCTACTATGTTGTAACCAGTTAGATGCAACAAATTGCGGTTAGGTAGAATCCATAGCTCCGTTACGCAAGTTTAGTGTCGAGGGTATTGAGTCTGGGCTGCTCAATGTAAGTTTGTAGAGATAAGGCGTGCCTTGTCTCTACGCTTGACCATAAAGCCGACAATACTACGGTTTTAGCGACTTTATAATTATTCAACTGATTAATAAGATTGTTTTAAAAGATATTTTTATCTGGATTTTGCTTATGAGATGCTAAATATTACGCAATTTAATATCTAAAGTCTGAATACGGTATGCAATTTGACGAGGAGTCATATTTAACAAACGTGCAGCCTTTGCTTGCACCCAACCTGCTTGCTCTAATGCAGCAATTACCCGTTCGCGCTCATCCAAATTTTCATCATTCAAATCAACGCCTTGATATTCACGAGTCACGGGGATTTTTTCCTCAACCCCAGTAAGACTAATAGCAGAACGATCAATTACGCCATTTTCGCTCATAATTGCGGCGCGCTCTAAGCAATTTTCTAATTCGCGCACATTACCAGGCCAATTGTGACGCATCAATAAACGAATTGCACTATCCGTTAATTGTAATTTCCGATTTTGTGTTTTAGCCACTTTATCTACTAGAAATATAGCTAACTCTGGAATATCCTCACTACGCTCATTTAATGGTGGTAAATGAATTGGCATCACATTAAGGCGATAGTATAAATCTTCCCGAAAATCACCTTTTTCAACTGCTTCTTCCAAGTTCACATTTGTTGCTGTAATAATTCGGACATCTACTTTTAGCGTTTTTGTGCCGCCCACTCGTTCAAATTCACCCTCTTGTAACACTCGCAACAATTTAGCCTGAAACGTCGGCGAAATCTCACCAATTTCATCTAAAAACAATGTTCCACCGTCAGCACGCTCAAAACGTCCTTTGCGTTGCGTTATCGCACCACTAAAAGCTCCTTTTTCATGTCCAAATAATTCTGATTCCAATAGATTTTCTGGTAATGCAGCACAATTTAATTTAATGAACGAACCATTATGACGCGGTGAATTATAATGCACCGCATTAGCGATTAATTCTTTACCTGTGCCCGATTCACCGCGAATCAGTACGGTTGTACTCCATTTTGAAACTTGGCGCACCATTTCAAATACTTTTTGCATAGCAGGTGAATGACCAATAATATTATCAAAACCAAAATTACTACGCACCGTGCGGCGTAAGTGGTCGCGTTCGTCGGTTAAATCTCGGCGTTCTTTTTCAATTTCCCACATTAAGCGCACAGTTTGCCCGATAAATTGCGCAACCATTTCCAAAAATCGAGCGCGTTCAGACAAATATTCATCATATTCACTAGGCTGCGCCGCCAATACGCCAACTAATTGTTTATCAATATAAATTGGGACACCAATAAATGGCAAATGCAATTCATACAAACCTAATTTACCAATAAATCGAGAGTCTTGCCCCGCGCGCTCAATAATAATCGTGTTTCGCTCTTCCATTACTGAACCAATAATGCCTTCACCTGCTTGATATTTAATGGCACCGGGTGGTAATTTTCCGCCTGCATAAACTGCATTAACCATTAATTCACCGCTTTCACGCAATAACGTCACTACGCCATATTGCATCTGCGCATATTGATGTAACTTTTGTAACACGCCTTCTAGTGTTGTTTGTAAATTCAACGAACGATTTAAAACCTTGCCGACCTCAAACAAGGCTTCAAGTTCACATTCAATCAATTCCGAACGTGTTTGCATGATCAATTAATCACCTTGTTAATGAATGGGAAGACAAACCACAAAACGTGTGCCTTGTTTGTAATGTGGATCAAGTGTCAGTGTACCTGCATGATTATTAATGATTTCTTGAACTCGCGTCAAACCTAAGCCTTTATGACTGATGCGACCTGATTTAGTGCTGAAAAAGGGTTCAAAAACACGAAATCGCAGCTCTAATGGGATACCTGCACCATTATCGGTAATTTCGGCACAAATTTGCTCATTTTCCTCAAAAGTGTGAATAAACAATTCAGGTTCACGTTTATGCCGATTTTCACACACTGCATCTATTGCATTATCAATTAAATGCTTAAATAAACTACGCAATTCAGCATCTCTTGCATTAATTGAAATTAATGAGATGGAAGGCTGCCATTCTACAGTAATACCTTCCGACAACAAACGTTCGGTACACAACGACAAGACATCACGCAATAAATTATTTAAATTAACTGGCGCACAAGACTGTTTACATGGTGGTGGCATGGTATTGTGTAGGGCTTCAACCGCTTTTTGTCCCTCTTGTAGGGCTTCTGTCAAAATATTTTGTAAGGGGTCTGAACCTTTATCTACATTGCGCCTTTGTAACATACTCACTGCCGCCGCTAACATATTTAGGGGACCCTGGAATTGATGAATAGCTGCATGTAAACTTTCGCGCATACTTTCATTTACTTCATTTTCTGCCATTAATGCCCGTAACGCACTAATTCTAATTGCTTCTTGTTGTTTTTTAATGTCGGTAATTTCTTGCGCAACCAAAAGTAAATGATTAATTTGACTGCCCGCAAAAAAAGCTTCAGCATCAGAGGCTTTGCTTACTATCCAAATCGCCGAACAGGTAAACCAGCGCACTTGACGCTGTTGTCCTATTTCAACACAAATTTCTTGTACATCAAATCTACCACCTTGTTTTTTTAATAATTCCCATTCTTCACCACCTGCTTGTTGGCGTAAATAATTTAAAAATAGTTTAGCCGGCTCACTCCCAACTCGACCAATTAATTTTTTATATTCATGATTATCTAATACTAACTTTTCATTTTCGTTTAATAACGCAATAATAACGGGTGCAGTATCAACGACGGATTCAATTAATTTTTTCTGCTCTTGCACTTGGTGTTGCAAATAATGCAAGTTGGAAATATCGCGGTGCATACCTAAATAATAAATTGTTTCATTACGCTGATCTAAAATGGGTGTAATTGTGACTTCTGCTAAATAACGCGCACCATTTTTGTGTCGGTTTACTAACACACCCGTCCAAGCTTTTTGTTGTTGCAAACGCCCCCACAAAGTTTTATAAACCAATTCAGGTGTAGAATTATCTGAGAAAGTGGATTGATTTTTTCCAATGATTTCCTCGACTTCGTAACCTGTAATACGCTCAAATGCCGGATTGGCGTACAAAATATTGGCTTTCAAGTCAGTCACAGAAATGCCAATTTCAGCTTGTTCCGCGACCTCTCGGAATAAACTAGGAGGCAGCAAAGTTGCCGCCACCCCTTTTGAATCTTGAAATAGTACGGTTTCCAACATATTAAGCAAAGCTGAAGGTGTACCTACAGGTGGATGGTGCAAAAATTCATTAAGTGCTTTTGCATTTTGCTCTGTTAATGGCAAAATATGATCTTCTTGTAACTGTTTGAGTGCCATAAAAAATCCCCATGATTAGGATTTATCAAAAATACCTAATTTCAATTTTCTACTCCCAAATTCTCTATTTAAGAAATAGGGTTCTTAATCATTTACAAAATAATTTCAAGATCGCTTGATAACTTTTTTTTGTTGAATCAGAACGCTATGAACAAGATAACCGCATTTAAAATCAATAGCAATTTATTTTATCAATCGCACAGCATGGATTATGCCGAATATTTATATTATTAAAATCAATCAGTTAAAATCTCAAACAATTATTTTGTGCGTTTTACAACATAGATATAGACAAGCTAAATAAGGTTTTATCGTAAACGTGACAATTGCAATATACGATAAAATTCGCAATATTATAAGCAGTTCAATAAAAATTATTTATTTTTCTTAATAAATGTAATATTGTTAGAATATGTGCACATTTTTACGAATAAGGATAGTACATTGGAAGGTAATAGCCTTAATTTAAAAGCAGTTTTTCCGTTTTTAGGATGGTTTAGCAAACTCGATAAACAGACCATACAAATTGATCTGATAGCGGGCATAACGAATGCTGTCATTGTGTTACCGCAAGGTGTGGCGTATGCGCTGATTGCAGGTATGCCGCCTGAATATGGTTTGTATGCGGCGATTGTGCCTGCGATTATTGCGGCTTTATTCGGTTCATCTCATCATCTGATTTCAGGTCCCACCGTAGCGATGTCTATTGTTGTATTTAGCACCATTAGCGTATATGCCGAGCCAACTTCCGCTCAATTTATACAAATGGCATTGACTATGACTTTTCTAGCAGGTTTATTTCAACTTGCATTAGGTTTAGCAAGGTTGGGCACCCTAGTAAATTTTGTTTCACATTCAGTTGTAATTGGTTTTACTGCGGGAGCGGCGGTGATTATTGCCACCAGTCAATTAAAAAATGTATTTGGAGTACATATTCCATCCAGTGAATCATTTATTCATACTTGGATTGATTTAATTAAATCATTACCAGAAACGAATTACTATACTTTTTTAATTGCAATTGTAACGTTAGCGGTAGCGATTGGTTTTAAAAAATTTGCCCCTAAATGGCCGGGTATGTTGTTTGCGATGATTGTCGGTGGATTAATGGCATATTTTATGGACGCAGAAGCAAATGGCATTAAATTAGTTGGAGAAATACCTGCGAGTTTACCACCTTTATCATTGCCTGATTTTTCTATGCAAACCATTAAACAATTGGCACCTGGTGCATTAGCGATTGCCGTGTTAGGTCTAGTTGAAGCAGTTTCAATTGCTCGTGCCGTTGCAACCCGTTCACAGCAACAAATTGATGGTAATCAAGAGTTTATCGGTCAAGGCTTATCCAATATGGTGGGACCATTTTTCTCATCTTACGCAGCTTCTGGTTCATTTACGCGCACCGGTGTGAATTATGAAGCAGGCGCAAGAACACCTTTAGCCGCTATTTTTGCGGGTATTTCATTAGCTTTAATTGTTTTACTGATTGCACCACTCACAGCCTACGTGCCCATTCCTAGTATGGCAGGCATTTTGTTATTGGTTTCTTATGGATTAATTGATTTTCACCACATTAAATCCATTATATCAACTAGTCAATCCGAAACCGCAACCCTACTTGTTACATTTTTAGCAACATTATTCTTAGAACTAGAATTTGCAATTTATGCTGGCGTGTTATTATCATTAGCGTTGTACCTCAATCGCACCTCTAAACCAAATATCGTGCAATTATCCCCCGATCCAGAAGATATAAATCATCGCCTAATTAATACTAAAAAGAAAGTATTAGCACAATGTCCACAATTAGAAATTCAACGCTTAGATGGTTCATTATTTTTCGGTGCAGTGACTTATGTAAGTAAAAAATGGCAGGAAATCAGTAAAAAACATTTATTGATTCTAAGTAGTGGAATTAATTTTGTAGATGTAGCAGGTGTTGAAACGATTGTGCAAGAGGCAAAACGCCGTCATCAACAAGGTGGTGGTTTATATTTTGTGAAAATGAAGGCTGAAGCACGTAAATTATTAGAAAAGCCTGAATATGTAAAATTTTTTGATGAAGACCATGTTTTTGATAGTAAAAGTGAGGCAATTCAAGCGGTATTTAATCGGTTAGATAAAAATATTTGTCAACGATGTGAACACCGTGTCTTTCACGAATGTCAGAGTATTCGTAAATTAAAGTCATGATATTTTGAACGGTTAGAAATTAAATCTGATACAAGCATAGAAAATTTATCTTGCCTGTGTTTATCATTCCAAAAATTGGTCTATTAACGGGCAAAATTGATCAAAATGCGATAAAAACGGAATATGTGCTGCTGCGTGTATTTTTTCCACTTTTAGCGTTGACCAAATTGCTTGGCATGAATTTGCCATTTTTGTTGGTACAAGAGCATCGTGTGTACCTAAACATAGTAAACTAGGCACTTGAATAGCATTTAATTCATTGCGTAAATCGGTGTCAGATAGAAATTTTAAACTACTTTGTAGTGCTGTTAATTGAGGATAACCTGATGTATTCAATAAATTATACAGATCGCGTAAATGACTTTTTGCTTCTGGGCTATCTTTAACTTGCAGCATTAAAAAACGTTTGAGTGTATTTACCGTATCGACTTGTAAATTTTTGCCAAACTGTTGTAATGCTGCTGGTTGCATCGCATGTTGCCAATCTGGTTTTTGCTTAAAACAAGGCGAGCTAGCAATTAAAAATAAACGTTGTACGGACTCAGGATGCCAACGAGCCATTGCCATTGCAAGCAAACCACCTAGTGACCAACCTACCCAAATTGCATTTTTTGGCAAAGATTCAGCGAAAAGAGGTAATAAGACTTTTAAATCATAATTATATAGCGCACTTTTTCCGTGTCCGGGCAAATCTACTTGCCACACTTGATAACGTTGCGCTAAGTACGGAGCGAGCTGATACCAAATACTATGATTAAAACCCCAGCCATGTAATAAAACAATAGGCTGTCCGTGTCCTTGTTTAGAAATGTATAACATATTAATTAAAACTAAATTTTAGCGATAAATTCAATTGCTCCTTGCAGTGCTGCTGCAACAGCTTGTTCTCGCACTTTTTGTCTATTGCCTTGAAATAGAAAGCATTGTGCTATTGATTTCTCTTCGGTTGCCCAAGCGATCCAAACTGTACCAACTGGTTTTTCTGGTAAGCCTCCGCTAGGACCTGCAATTCCGCTGATTGCAATGCTAAATTGTGCGGCACTGTTTCGTATTGCGCCTTGAGCCATTGCTAGTACGGTCGCTTCACTCACAGCACCATGCTGGTCTAAAATCTCCTTTGCGACATGTAACATTTCTTGTTTAGATTGATTGGAATAAGTGACAAATCCCCGATCAAACCATGCAGAACAACCTGCCATTTCAGTTACTTGTTGCGCGACCCAACCACCTGTACAAGATTCGGCAGTCGTTAATTTCCAATCGCGTTTTTGTAAATTTTGAGCTAAATCATAAGTAAGTTGTGTAAACATTTAGATACTCTATACCTAAAAAATTAAAAACTATCGGTGAAAAATGCCAAAAATATGACTATATAGCAATAGCACACCATTTTCCCTTTGGAATAGTCGGAATATTAATTTAATGTGCCGGTGACAACCATATAGCGCATATTATCTCCTTCAAATCCCATTTGAAAAACATTAATAAATACAACAATAAATTCTTCATGGTATGTGTAAACGTCCTGAATACGGTAACGGATTGGACAACCACGCTCATTAGGTACATCATTATCTTGTTGTAATATCTTTTGTTTTTTCGTACCTTCATTGATTAAGGTCAATTTCAATTTTTTAGCATTACCAGCACTACCACAATTAATATTCGTATTTAACTCTTCTAATTTTAGCTGATATTTAATGTTTGGCATATTTGCCAGTGGTGTACCGACCGAAAAACTAACTTGTTTTGCATTAGCACTTATATGATTAGGATGTTGTGATACCAATAAATCACCACTATTGCCCGCTTGAATGTCATATTTTTTCAAATGGGTTTGCGCAGCTTGTAAATTTTTGCTAATGAGTGCAAATAACTGATTACTATCAGGATGATGGTGTTTAATTGGGGCGATAACGTGACGATTTCTTGATACATCAATAAGATGCGATTCAACTAATGCAGCATCTTCGCCGTCTGAAATCCAATATTGCTGATAAGCTAAGTAGTTACCCGCTCCAGAAAAACCAATTAATTTCAGTTTCGCCATATCGCCTGCTAAAACTGAAAAGCTAATTAACGATAATAATACTATAAACCATTTCATTACTACTTTGCTCCTAATTTAAATTTAATTAATAAAATAAAGAAAAATTTTTTGACATTTTTTGACAGCGTTTTTTAGCTACTTTAAGATGCCGTGAAATTTTTCATCTAACCACGTTTAGCGCAGCCACTTGGGTAATTGCATAAAAAAACTTGCGATTAATTATTGATTTTAACTATTCATAACAAGTTTGGGTTGCTGTTGAGTCATGCAGTGTATGCAACCACCACCATAAACTAAATCTAAGCTTTCAACAGGTACAACGCTATGATTTGGAAAAGCTTGTTGAATTTGATTGAGTGCTATATTATCACGTTTTGCGTCATCAAACGTAGGCACGATTACGCCACCATTAGCAATATAAAAATTAATATACGATAAAGCTAATCGCCAATCCTTGTCATCACGGCGACTTGGTTGCTCAATTTCAATAATATCTAGTTTTCTACCTTGCGCGTCGGTAGCTTGACGCAAACGTTGTAAATTATCTTGTAAAATTTCGTAATTGCTATCTTGCTGATCATGGCAAGTCAGCGCAGCAACGACACCCGGACGTACAAAACAAGCAACATTATCGATATGTCCAGCCGTTTCATCATCTTCTAACCCTTTGCCTAACCATATAATTTTTTGGATTCCTACATACTGTTTAAGATAAGTTTCAATTTCAGTAGGACTTAAATTTGGATTGCGATTCGGATTTAATAAACACTCTTCAGTTGTGAGCAAAGTCCCTTCACCGTCTACGTGAATCGCACCACCTTCCAAAATAAGCGGCGCGTGATAGCAATCAATTTCTAAATGCGTCAAAATGTTTGTAGCTAATTCAATATCAGCTTTATAATCGCTTAATGTTTCTCGATTCTCACCCCAAGCATTAAATCGCCAATTAATTCCTGCTATACCACCTGTATCATTAATCACAAATGTGGCACCAGTATCTCGTAACCAAATGTCACTAATAGGAATTTCTATCAGATGAATATTTGGATGTTGGCAATATTCTAATGCTGAATTCATTTGGCGGGAATTCGTTAATAAATAAACCGGCTCAAATTCGGCAATAGACTGGGCGACTTGGGCAAATGCTCGGCGCGGCTTTTCTAAACCATAAATCCATGTATCTTTACGGTCAGGCCAACCCATCCAACAAATTTGATGCGGTGACCATTCAGCAGGCATGTAAAAATTGTGTGGTATCTTGATCATAGTAAGAAAAATATAGCTAAATTAAAAATTGGCATTATATTCGGCAATCCGTAAATTGATTAGATGAGTTCTTCGTGCAATAAGGTTAAAATGCGTTGTGCTGTTTTACTATTATTCAGCTCCTCATCTTTATCTAAAACAGTTACATCAGTTTCATTATTTTCAGTTTTGAGCTGTACAATGTAATCTTCTTCCAATTCTTTTTTACCAAACAGTTTTGAGAAGAAACCACGCTTTTTGTGTAAGGTTTCTGGGTCTCGATATTTGACATAATATAAGCCACGTTCATGATTACGATCTTCAACTGTGAAGCCAATTTTGTCTAATGCCAAACCGACTAAACGCCATGCTTGTTCATAATTTTCATGAATTGTTAAGGTAGAATTTAGATCAGAAATAGTTAAATTTGCACGTTTTGGTTTTGGCTCGTTGATTTTTTCAGCAATCATCGCATCAGCTTGAGATTTATCCACACCTAAAAATACCATTAAACGGTTTAACATTTCTGCTTCTAATTCAGGCTCTGGCGGACGGCTACGCCATTCAAATTGATCCTCACTAAATTCAACCTCTTCCACGCCAGTATGCGTTAAATAAACTTCAGTTGTGCCTGCTTGAATGCCACGCTCTAAACGTGTTCTAAATTTATCACGAGTCGGCGCAGAATAGATGAGATCACCCAAAAGTCCCAATAGACGACGCAAGCCATCATGAGGAATGTCCGCACGATTTTCTAACCACACAGTTTCCATAACACCAATTTGTGGCTCAATACGCTCTAATTCTAAGCCATTGGTTTCCCAAAAATGTTGTACTTTTTTCCAAACGGAACCAATCTCATCTTTAATTACCAGCCAACGTTTATCAGCATTACGCATTAATTCTATTTTATTGGTTTGTGGCAACACATCTGGTTGACCTGTAATAACAATTTGTGATTCTGGTTGTTTAAATTCTGAATAAGTCGCTATCCCGTCTTTTTGTGGGATTTGTAGTTGTTCGTCTGTCGTGTAGGTCAAATCTGGTGGTACTTCTAGTGGAGGTGCAGTAGTGCTCTTACGATAATCTACCTTATCGGATGTTGCATCTAAACCGCGTAGCCAACTACAGCTTGTTAAAAAAACAATAAGGCTTAATAGGGTCAACTGACGTATCATGTTATTACCTTGAAGAAATAATGATTTATGATTCTGGTGAAATTAAATTAGGAGCGACCTGTAAAGGCGGTAAAGTTTCAGCTTTGTGATAGCGTGTTTTTTCGTTCCAACCGGATGAGTCTAATTTTTGTACAACAGAATTGACGGAGCTACAACCTGCTGCGACATTCGATAAAGTAAAAATCAATAGCCATCTCTTTAACATGTTCAATTCTCTGTATCTAGTGAGTAAATTTTTTGATTCGCTCTAAAAGTCGGATATTTTTATAATATTGAAAACAAAATTTAATACGCTTTCTGGTCGAGTCAATTTATTTTACACTTATTTATCTGCATTTTCGCTGTTAAGCATTGCCTAAAAAACTTTAAGTTTATATTTTAATTTATATTTAACTACGATTCTAATCAAATTAAACTAGCTAGAATGACCTGTTACAATTTTTCAATTAAAAATTCTTTCTGACTATTCATTGACTTGACAGCAATGTTACACTGCTCACTAGTTACCAAGTATTAGGAAATCAGTATGAGTTTATCGAATTCCCTAATTTTGCCAACACAAGCACAACTTTGGCAAGATTATCAGACCACGCGCCAAATCACAGAAACCATTTGCAAACCCCTAGAAGTTGAAGATTATGTCATTCAAACGATGCCAGAGGCTAGTCCTACTAAATGGCATTTAGCTCATGTTACATGGTTTTTTGAGGCATTTTTACTCAAGCCATATTTGCCAAATTATCAGCAATTTCACCCAGATTTCCATTATATTTTTAATTCTTATTATCAACAACTTGGAATAATGCATCCTCGTCAAAAGCGTGGTTTATTGTCTCGCCCGGCCGTTGCCGAAATTTATCGCTATAGAGCCTATGTTGACGAAAAAATGCAGCAATTAATTGAAATCATGGGGGAACAAGCTGATATTCAACAGCGTGTACTAATCGGTCTCAATCACGAACAACAACATCAAGAGTTATTTTTTACCGACATAAAATATAATCTTTCAGTTAATCCACTTTATCCCATTTATCGTGATGATTTACCAAAGCCTCCCAAGATCGTAGCACCTAAGCAACAATGGTATCAATACCACGCAGGCATATATGAAATTGGTCAGCACGGACAAAATGAATTTATTTTTGATAATGAATCACCTGCACATCAACAATATATTGATAATTTTCAACTTAGTTCGCGTTTAGTAACCAATGGCGAATTTATGGAATTCATTGCTGATAGTGGTTATCAATGCCCTGAATTTTGGTTATCTGATGCTTGGTCAACTGTACAGCAACAACAATGGCAAGCTCCACTTTATTGGCAACAACGTGATGGTGAATGGTGGCATTTTACCTTATCTGGTTTACAGCCTGTGGATAAAAATGCACCAGTATGTCATGTCAGTTATTTTGAAGCTGACGCTTATGCCAGTTGGGCAAATGCGCGTTTACCAACTGAATTTGAATGGGAATTTGCAGCACAAAATATTGATATTACTGGTAATTTTTATGAAACTGGCTATTTACAGCCTATTCCCGCGAAAGCTGATAACTTACAACAAATGTTCGGCGATGTGTGGGAATGGACACGTTCACCTTATGTTGCTTACCCAAACTATCATGCAGCGAAAGGCGCGATTGGTGAATATAACGGTAAATTTATGTGTAATCAATTTGTTTTGCGCGGGGGTTCCTGTGTGACTGCAAAAAATCATATTCGTTTAACTTATCGTAATTTCTTTTATCCACACGAACGTTGGCAATTTAAAGGTTTCCGACTCGCACAATGAGGCATAGACACATGGCTAATGACATGATCCATTTTTACGACTTACACCCGCCAATGGCTGATTTTAAGCAAGAAGTATTGGATGGCTTACAAGCTCATCCTAAAGCTTTATCACCTAAATTTCTTTACGACAAAAAAGGCTCGGTTTTATTTGATCAAATTACAGCCCTTCCAGAGTATTATCCAACTCGTGCCGAATTAGATATTTTACAGACTCATTGTGATGAAATGGCGGAGTTATTAGGTGAACGTTGTTTATTGGTTGAATTAGGCAGCGGCAGCAGTCAAAAAATTCGTACTTTGCTGCAAGTCATCAAACCTGCTGCGTATATGCCAATGGATATTTCTAAGCAACATTTGCTTGATGCGGCGCAGACACTATCCAAAGATTATCCTAATTTAGAAATCCATGCGACTTGTACGGATTATTCCAACGAGTTTGAATTACCTTATCAGCCTCAACATTTATCTCGTGTAGCTTTTTTTCCTGGGTCAAGTATTGGTAATTTTGAGCCAGATGAAGCTAAAACGCTATTAGAGCGGGTAGCAAAATCTTTGGATAAAGCGGGTAGGCTACTAGTTGGTGTGGATTTAAAAAAGGATGCAGAGGTATTAAATGCCGCTTATAACGATGAGCAAGGTATCACTGCCGCATTTAATTTGAACTTGTTGGATAGAATCAATCGGGAATTGTCGGGTAATTTTGATTTAGATAATTTTGCGCATCATGCTTTTTATAATGAGCAGCAGAGTCGAGTTGAAATGCACTTAGTTAGTCAAACGACACAAAAAGCTTCGGTTGGAGAGCAGGTTTTTCAATTCTCAACAGGTGAAACAATTCATACTGAAAGCTCTTATAAATATAATATTGAGCAATTTCATCAATTAGCACAACAAGCAGGCTTTAGAGCTGTGAAATCTTGGACTGATGAGCAACACCTGTTTAGTGTGCATTGTTTGGAGGTGGCGTAGAGTTATCCACAGGCGAGGTGAGTTATCCACAAGCGGGATGAGTTATCCACAAGTTATCCACAGGCGTGTTGAAAAGAATTTTTATAACTAACTCATTGTTTACAAAAATAAAAAATAAGATTTTAGCTTAAAAGCCCTACCAAAAATCAATAACTTAGCCTGTGGATAACTCTGTGGATAACCTGTGGATAACTTCGGTTTAGCTGTGGATAACTTTTTATCAGCCAACATTTGCTAGAGTTTTCCCATAGTTTTCCACAAGTTATCCACAGAGTTATCCACAGGGTAACATTATGAATTTAAAATAAAAAACAGAGTTATCCACAGAAAAAGGTTTGTACTACTATTATTGGTTTAAATATTTATAAACTAATAATAATTGTTTAGCCTGTCTATGCGAAAAGTATAAAATTAAGTTCGAGCTGTTCCGCAATGGCTCAGCACAGCCATAATGGTGAACCGTTGGAAAAATAGCCTGTTATACTCAGAGTTATCCATTTTTATGCTTTTGAGATTTAGCATAAAGGTCTGTGAATAAGTGAAAATTATCTTTAAAATAATGATTTTAATTTTGCAAAAACTGCTGAAAATATGCTGAAAAGTTGTGGTGTTTTTTTTAATAGCTTGTTTAAATTGAGTATTTTTTTAATTTACCTGCTGAAAATTTATAAAAAAAATCTTTGAAAACTGCTAAAAAATGATTGAAATGCGTTGTAGTTTTATTTTTTTATCTTTTATAAATCAAATTTTATTTTAATTATTGATAATATCTTATTGTTAATGTTCAAAGGGTAAATTAATGCTGAAATATTGTGTAATATCTTGATTTTTAAAATTTAATGATTGCTAAAATCGAATAAAAATTGTGCCGTACTTTTTATAATTAAAATTCTAGCTTATTGAATTTAAAGTAAATATTTTTTTAAAATCTTTGGTCAAAAATGGATGAATTCTTGCGTATTAGAGCCTGTCAAATTAATTTTAACTGGTAAGGAAGGATGAGATCATGACTGTACAGCAACGACGCTATTACACTGAAACAGACGATCAGGTGCTAAGTCTCCTAAAGAGGAAGGCTAAACCATTAAAAAATGGCAATTTATTTACCTGTATTAGTTACAAAGAGATTACTGAACTGAGAACTCCGAAAAACTTTTTTTGCCTACAATAAAATCAATCACTTATGCAAATACGCTCCACCTAAAATCAATGACTTACAAACTTTTTCAGAGTTTTCAGTACTGAAGAGAACGGTATTTCTCGTAGAACAAGTTATAACGCTATCGATAGACTGGTTAAAAATAATTTAGTAATTAAATACAAAGACGCGACTCCGGACAAGTGTCCGTTGGTAAACTGTTACGAAGTTGTAGTAAGGCGAGATTAAAATTTGTGCAATAATCTGATTTTTTGTCTCTATGGATTCGACGCATCGTAACCATAGAGAGTAACTAGGTGTATGACGCTTCGCTTATACACCCTACGAGTCAATGCCATTAAGTTAAGCAAAAATCATAAGGTACATAACCGGTAGCGTCATGCACTAATGAGCGTGAGCGTTATAAAAATCGGTGTATGACGCTAAAAATAAAAATCACAGATTCCAAATTTAAAACGCTAGCAATTTTAATAATTTAAATTAAATCAACTATAGTTCGATTCATCTTTAACGTCTTGCTTTGATGTAATTCAGCAAACCGCTAATAGCATCATCTGTTTGAATGTTATCGGTTTTACCTTCTAGATCGGACAGCAAATCATTCGCAGCTTGTTTGCCTAATTCTACTCCCCACTGGTCGAACGGATTTAAATTCCAACACACTCCTTGTACAAATGTTTTGTGCTCGTATAAAGCCAATAATGCCCCTAGTATTTCTGGATTTAAACGTTGATAAACAAGTACATTGCTTGGTCTATTACCGCTAAATGTGCGATGTGGTAATTGTAATGCGATTTCCTCTGCACTTTCACCGCTCGATTTTAGTAGTATTTTAGTCTCCTCAGCAGAACGCCCATTCATTAACGCATCAGCTTGTGCGAGCGCATTGGATAAGGTTGCAACTTCATGGTTATGCTTATCGTGAATATTTTCCACTGCAATAATAAAATCAGCAGGCACAATATGCGTACCTTGGTGTAATAGTTGATAAAATGCGTGTTGACCATTATTACCCGGCGCACCCCAAATGATAGGACAAGTTGGATAATCTACTGCGTTGCCATCACGAGAAACATGTTTGCCTAAACTTTCCATAATCAATTGCTGCAAATAAGCTGGCAATAGCTCTAGTGCAAAATCATAAGGTAAAATAACTTGTGTTTGAGCCTTTTCAAAAAAGTTGTTATACCAAATACCGATTAACCCTAATAATACCGGCATATTTTGTTCAAAAGGTGCGGTTTGAAAATGTTTATCCATTTCGTGCGCACCTGCTAGTAATTTTTTAAAATTATCCATACCAATCATAATGGCAATAGATAAACCAATCGCAGACCATAATGAATAACGCCCACCAACCCAATCCCAAAATTCAAACATATCTTGTGGATTAATACCAAATTTAACCACTTTTTCTTGATTGGTGCTCACTGCAACAAAATGACGTGCAATAGCCGCTTCATTATTATCGGTATGATTTAAGAACCACTGTCTTGCACTATTTGCATTAAGCATGGTTTCTTGTGTGGTAAAAGTTTTAGAAGAAACGATAAATAAAGTTGTTTCAGGATTAATTTCAGCCAATACTTCAGACAAATGTGTTGCATCTACGTTAGAGATAAAATGCGCTTTCAAACGTTCATGGTGATAATGTTTAAGCGCACGTACTACCATTGCAGGTCCCAAATCCGATCCGCCGATGCCAATATTTACAATCGTTTCAATGGGTTTACCCGTATAACCACGCCAAATGCCGTTGCGGACTGATTCTGCAAACTGCTGCATTTGATTTAGTACCGTGTTGATTTTTGGCATCACGTCTTCACCGTCTACATGAATAGGTGTATTGCTACGATTGCGTAAGGCGACGTGTAAAACGGCACGGTTTTCAGTATGATTAATCTTCTCTCCGCTAAACATGCGTTCAATCCATGTTGCAAGTTGAGCTTGTTGCGCTAAGGTACATAGTAGCTGAATTGTTTCTTGAGTCAGATGATTACGAGAATAGTCTAAGAGTAAACCACAAGATTCTAATGAAAATTGGTTAAAACGCTGCGGATTAAGCTGAAACAATTGTTTTAAATGATCTCTGGCAAGAATAGCTTGATGTTGTTGTAGTTGTTTCCAAATCTCAGTTTGCGTTATCGAGTTTTGCATGGTGGTTTCCAAAATCTTGTTATTTAATTTATTATACCTAAGACACTTTACAATTGTATTGAGGTCAAATCAGAAAATCCAGCTTATTGGATTATATAACCCATTTTGATCAAGGAGAATAACATGACCGTTTATTTATATTATTGGCTAGTATTGCCATTATTGGCGTTAAGTTTTGCGTTGCACGCTGAAACGCCGTCTACAACTGGGGAGACAAGGGAAACAATTGTACAATTGCAACCAAAATTGAGTAGTTCGCAGTTGGTAAAAGCACTTAAATCTGGTGGTTATATTCTCTTCATGCGTCATGCTTTAACCGAAGTAGGCGATGAGGAAACCAATGTTGATTTAGAAAACTGCGAAACACAACGTAATTTGTCTGAACAAGGCAAAAAGCAAGCAGAAATGATCGGAAGTGCGATTAAAAAATTAGCCATTCCCATTGGTGATGTGTATACCAGTCCTTATTGTCGTTGCGTAGAGACCTCGAATATTGTATTTAAACAGGCTACTATCATGACAGAATTGACTTACGCCGCACATTTAGAACCACAACAACGCATTGAATATGCTGATACTTTAGCACAATTGTTAAGCGTCCAACCTAAAGAAGGTACAAACACAATAATCGTATCTCATTCTGTCAATTTGCAAGAAGCGACGGGCATTTTACCTACACCTGAAGGTGCTATTTACGTGTTCAAATCAACAGGTGAAGGTTATGAGCATGTAGGTGTAATTAAACCAGATTTTTGGGAAATGTTCATCTGGACTATGCCTTAAAAATCAAATATATCTGCAACAGGTAAAAATATTAGCATTCAAAATTGCTGATATTTTAAATGTTGCTCTTATGGTTCAAATGTGGTTCAAATGTGGTTCAAATGCGGTTCAAATATGGTTCAAATGTAGGGTGTATAAACGCAGTGCCATACACCTAAACTAAACGCTTAAAAAGGTGCATGGCGTTTCACTTATGCACCCTACGTTTTAAATCAAGATAACAAGCTGATATTGATAGAAATATTAAATAAATCTATGACTCCAAATCTCCTCACAGAACAATTGCTTTCATTTCTCACCGATTTACGGCAGGAAGGCTATATTATTGGCGTGGGACAACTCGTGTCTGTTGAGCGTTTGATTTTTGCTTTGACAGAACAAGAAAAATTACCAAAAGACCTCAAAAATTTAAAAACTTATATCGCCCCGCTTATTTGTCAGTCGCCAGAAGAACAAATTGATTTTTATCAGCGTTTTGAGCAATTTGTATTACAAAATCATCGAGTTGTTAATTCTCAATCAATACCTGAATCTAAAAAATCACACACAATACAAGTGCTTAAAAAATTCCAATGGCGGGAAAAATTGTGGAAAAGTAGTTTTTGGTTGATTTTATGTGGATTATTGATTATTGCGGGTGTTGTGTATCAGCAAGAAATTCAAGACTATTTTGATTCATCACAACAGCAATCAATACCTACTCCAACACCTGCGCCAAAACCAGACTTAATGCTTGAACCAGAAATATCACAATGGATTTATTTTGCGACTGGATTTTTATTATTAGTATTGATTTTAATGTTGTGGCGATGGAATCAACAAGCATTTTTAAAACGACAATTACCGATTTCTCCCCCTGATTTGAAGCAATTATTTATCAAGCCGATAGATACAGATTTATTTCCTGCTATTCAACTAGCTCGTTCATCGCAGCAATTACGCAAACATATCGATGTGCCATCGAAAGAATTGGATATTAAAGCCAGTTTAAACGCGACTTTGGACAATGCCGGCTTTTTTGTGCCAGTTTATGCCACACGCAAGCAATCACCAGAATATTTAATTTTGGTGGATAGAGTCACGTTTAAAGACCATCACAGTTATTTGGTGGATGAGTTATTAAAGCGTTTGCATGATGAAGGATTGTATTTTGAACAATTTTATTTTGATGCTGACCCACGTCGTTGTTATGCAAAAGATGATAATCAGCCGATTCCGTTGTTAATGTTAGCTTCACGTTATCCAGAGTATCGTTTATTGATTTTTTCTGATGCGCAGGGCTTGATTGACCCATTGACCGGACAGTTAGCGGTTTGGGTATCGCAATTGTTTGATTGGGAGCAGCGCAGTGTTTTGATGTTCTCAATAGAAGCACATTTACAGTATCGGCAGCAATTGTTACAGGGTATGGATTTTATGGTTGTGCCAGCGAATGAGCAAGGTTTGGCAATGTTGGCAGCACAGTGGCGGGCTGAACCTATTTCGTTGCAATCGCCTGATTCAAAACATTATCCGCGTTATTTGTTGTTGCGTCCACATCGAGTATTGGAACGGCATCCATTGGATAAAGATGAGTTGGCACAGTTAATGGCACAATTAGAAGAATATTTAGATGCAAAAGCTTTATTGTGGTTGGCGGCGTGTGCGGTGTATCCAGAGGTGAAATGGCAATTGACAGTATATTTAGGGCAAGAATTGAATGTATTGAGTGCAGCGCGTTTGGGGCAGTTGGCTAAGTTGCCTTGGTTGCGTTATGGCTATATGCCAGATTGGTTGCGGCGAGCGTTAATTGTACGGTTGTCTAAGCAGCAGGATAAGCAAATACGAGAGGTGTTAACGGCGTTGTTGATGCAGACAATTGATAAGTCGGAGCTTGAATTTAACGTTGCCTTGCCAAAAGGAGCGGTGGCGACGATGCGGTGGTTATTAAAACGTTGGGCTAAACAGACTAATCAATGGGATGATTTACGGGATACGGTATTTATTTCCTTTATGCAGAATGATTTAAGTGTGCGATTACCTAGAGTTTGGCGACAGATTATCCAAATAAACAAAGATTATAGAGTTGTTGCAAATGTAATTTTAGGTATTTTTACGGAATTACCTTTAAAAAATAGCCAGCCATTAGAACCTAAGCTCAAAGCAGACGATATTATTCAAGACAAGCTCAAAGCAGACGATATTATTCAAGACAAGCTCAAAGACGGCACACTCGCCCCAGAAATGATTATTGTGCCAGCAGGCGAGTTTATGATGGGTGATGACAGCAGCAATTATGATGATGAAAAACCCATTCACAAAGTCACCATTGCCCAACCGTTTGCGATAGGAAAATATCAAGTAACGTTTGATGATTATGATAAATATTGTGAGGCAACTGGTGCTAAAAAACCTGATGATGAATGCTGGGGACGCGGAAAACGTCCAGTCATCAATGTCAGTTGGAATGATGCCCAAAAATACTGCCAATGGCTCAGTGAACAGACTGGACGGCACTATCGTTTACCCACAGAAGCCGAATGGGAATATGCTTGTCGCGCAGGTTCAACCACAAAATGGTGTTGTGGTGATGATGAAAGTCAATTAAAAGATTATGCGTGGTATGACAAAAATTCAGATAGCAAAACTCATCCCGTTGGCGAGAAAAAGCCCAATAAATTTGGTTTATACGACATGCACGGGAATGTATGGGAATGGTGCGAAGATAGTTGGCATGAAAATTATAACGGTGCCCCAACTGATGGCAGTGCGTGGAAAAACTATAATGAAAACAAGTCTTTACTGCGCGGCGGTTCTTGGGACGACAGTGCGAATTATTGTCGTTCGGCTAATCGTGGCAGGTATAATCAAGACAATAGGTACTACAATTTCGGGGTTCGTTTTGTTTGCAGTGTTCGCGCCTAGATTTCTCTTTGTATTTTAGTACTTTAGCCCTTTGCTTTTTTGTTTTTTACCCTTTATCGCGCTACGCGCGATCGCGATTTTTTTTGCAGGCGTGCAAAACTTGTTTTGTAAAATAAATTGGTAGTCCTGCAAAAGAGCGTGTTATTTTAGTTTAAGTTACTATTTGCAAAATAAATTTTGCACTCCTGCACTTCAGATCGCGATTTTTTTTGATGCAGGCGTGCATGTGAGCAATAGACATCGCTAACTAAGTCAAACAAAACGATGCCAGTTATCCAATTTGTTTTGCCTGTGCAGAACAAACGCTGTACTCCTGAATGTCTCCATCCTTTCAACTCAACTATAAAACGGTATTTTATCATTATTTAATTTTAAGCTGCCAAAAATTTTAATGTGATTACCCTATTTGCGTATGAATAAAGTACTGGCTTTAAACCTGTTTCGACTGTAGAATAATCGACCGATTCTAAAGCAAAGACAATCATTTGATACAGGTGTTAGTTTCGACGGTGAAACAGTAACCGGTTTTAACTAAAACGTATACGCATAAGATTAAAACAGCTGAGTACCCATCTACACTTGGGAATCCTCGTCATTTAAGGCACGGAGGATGTCAATCAATGCAGAAAGGAAGATAATGGAACAATTTCACGGGACAACAATTGTATCAGTCCGTAGAGCAGGTCAAGTTGTCATTGGCGGTGATGGACAAGTTACGCTCGGCAATACCATCATGAAAGGTAATGCACGCAAAGTGCGTAGACTTTACCGTGACAAAGTGATAGCAGGCTTTGCAGGCAGTACGGCTGATGCGTTTACTTTATTTGAGCGTTTTGAAGGCAAATTAGAAAAACATCAAGGTCATCTTACCCGTGCAGCCGTCGAATTAGCCAAAGATTGGCGTACTGACAATATGTTGCGCCGCCTAGAAGCCTTACTTGCGGTTGCCGATCATTCCGCTTCACTGATTATTTCCGGTAATGGCGATGTCATTGAACCTGAAAATAGCTTAATTGCCATTGGCTCAGGCGGTCCATTTGCCCAAGCCGCAGCAACTGCCTTATTAGAGAATACGGCACTCAGTGCGCTACAAATTGTAGAAAAATCATTACAGATAGCAGCCAATATTTGTATTTATACTAATCAAAATTTAACCATTGAAAGCCTTGATAGCCCGTCTTGAGAACTAATCATGAGTGAAGAATTAACCCCAAAAGCCATTGTCAGTGAATTAGATAAACACATTGTAGGTCAAAATGCAGCAAAACGGGCAGTTGCCATTGCCTTGCGTAATCGCTGGAGACGGATGCAAGTTGACCCTGCATTACGCAATGAAATCACCCCTAAAAATATTTTAATGATAGGACCAACAGGTGTTGGTAAAACTGAAATTGCTCGCCGTTTAGCTAAATTAGCTCGTGCGCCATTCATTAAAGTTGAGGCAACTAAATTTACCGAAGTTGGTTATGTAGGGCGTGACGTAGAGTCCATCGTTCGTGATTTAGTAGACATGGCAATTAAATTGACTCGTGAAGAGGCAATGCTTGAAGTCGGTGATAAGGCCAAAGATGCTGCTGAAGAACGTGTATTAGATATTTTATTGCGCCCAGCACGCGACGACGACGACGACGACGAGGAAGAACGTGAAGGATCAGCTACCCGCCAACGTTTTCGCAAAATGTTACGTGAAGGCAAACTAAATGAAAAAGAGATTGAAATTGAAATTAGTGAAGCTCGAATTGGCGTAGAAATCATGGCACCGCCAGGCATGGAAGAGATGACCAGTCAACTACAAAGTATGTTTCAAAATATGGCAGGTGGTCGTACTAAAAACCGTAAGCTAAAAATTAAAGATGCGTTAAAATTGCTAGAAGAAGAAGCCGCCGCCAACATGATCAATGAAGATGATTTAAAAGCCAATGCGATAGAACGTGTTGAACAAAATGGGATTATATTCATTGACGAAATTGATAAAGTAACACGTCGTCAGGAAACATCAGGCGCGGACGTATCGCGTGAAGGTGTACAACGTGATTTATTACCACTCGTCGAAGGCAGTACCGTAAGCACTAAATACGGTATGGTCAAAACTGACCACATTTTATTTATTGCCTCTGGTGCGTTTCATCTAGCCAAACCCTCTGATTTAATTCCAGAATTACAAGGACGCTTACCAATTCGAGTTGAATTAAACGCATTAACTAGTGCCGATTTTGTACGCATTTTAACCGAACCGAGTGCTTCATTGACGGAACAATATTCAGCCCTATTGAAGACGGAAGGCGTACACTTATCCTTTGAGCAATCAGCAATTGAGCGATTAGCAGAAATGGCTTGGCAAGTCAATGAACGTACTGAAAACATCGGCGCACGTCGCCTACATACCGTCATGGAGCATTTGCTAGAAAACATCTCTTTTGATGCGCCTGTGCTTGGTGGGCAATCCATTATCGTTGATGAAAATTACGTTAATAAGCATTTGAGTGATTTAGTTAATGATGAGGATTTGAGCCGATATATTTTATAAATCCTGCAAGACTGTAAAAATACTACTTTTTCGATTTAAAATTGATTTAAAATAAGTAACTTACAATAATTGAAATCGTTATTTTTAGAGTTGTTTTACAGTCTCGTGCTGAGTAACTGATTAGACCGTGTTTATTTTTACACGCCATAAATTAGCGATACAAAATCAATGTTGAAAAAAATACCGCGCTGCGACATCATCTTACCCATTTTCAACAGTCTTGCTTACGTTAAAACTTGTATTCATTCCGTATTAGCGCACACGGATCAAAGTCAATATCAACTCTATTTAATCAACGATGCCAGCGATAAAACAACGACTGATTATTTACAAAATGTCGCTAAAAAATCAGAAAATATCCATTTAATCTCAAATTCAACAAATTTAGGCTTTGTAAAATCTTGCAATCTTGGTATGTCAATGGGCGTATCTCCTTACCTTTTGCTATTAAATTCTGATGTGATTGTCACACCTAATTGGCTATTTAACTTGATCGAATGCGCTGAATCAGACCCAAAAATTGCCAGCGTCAACCCTATAACAAACCACGCAGCACAAATTGATTTAGCAATGGTACAAGGGAATAATTTTTATGACATGAATTGGAGATTACAACAATATTTTGCAGATAAAACAATAGCTTTAGACATAGTTACGGGCGTTGGATTTTGTTTATTGTTACGTCGAGAGATTTTACAAAAAACAGGGCTATTTGATGAAGTTTATGGCAAAGGCTATTGCGAAGAATCTGATTTATGTATGCGTTTTACCACACAAGGCTATCGTACTGTTATAACACCAAATGTTTACGTGTATCATCAAGGTCAAGCCAGTTTTACTCACAGTCATGCGCGCTACATTGCCAATCGAAAAATTTTTGATAAACGTTGGAAAACTGAATATTGGCGGCAATTCCACGCCTATCAAAAAGCCAACCCGCTACGCATTGTACATGATTTATTTCGCACTCAATCTCGATGGCATCCCACACCCGTTATGTGGATAACTTATCGTAAAATCATTAAAAATTGGCAACAAAAACAGATCGCGCAGTTAATAATTGAAAGTATACGCGGTTTAAAACAGATGACTCACGCTTTTGTCGCTGCACCCAATGCGGAACTTATTGCCAAAAATACGCCCCCAAATCGTTTGCGTATAACCTATTTGGTTAATAAATTAGTCATTTCAGGTGGTGTTTTATCGGTTGTACAATTAGTTAATGAATTAATTTTAATGAATATTGAAGCGCGAATTGCCACTTTATTCATTGATCCAGAAATTCGCAATTGGCGATTGCTGACCGAACCCATGTTATTTAAAAATGCACATGACCTAATCAATCAATTACCAGAAACGGATATTGTTGTTGCGACACACTGGACTACTGCACAATGGGCGGCTACAATTCGACGAACTAAACAAACAGTGTATTATTTACAAGATTACGAAGCGTGGTTTTCCACCGAACACCAAAATAAACAAACTGTATTGGATACTTATTCATTAATTAAAAATAAAATTGTAACTTCTGATTGGTTGCAACAATTATTATCACAAGATGGCTACCATAGCAAAAAAATTTGCATTGGTACTGATTTAGAAGTGTTTTATCCGCGCGATGTTGAAAAAAAGTCCCACCCTATATTGGTGACGATGGCGCGTCCGGGCACGCCTTGGCGTGGTTTTAAATGGGCGGTGCAAGCATTAACAGAAGTAAAAAAAGAATATCCAAAGTTAGAAATTGTATTTTTCGGTGATAATCAGTTATTTCGTCAACACATCCCGTTTGACTATCGTGATGAAGGTGTTGTGTCAAATCAAAATCGATTGGCTGCGTTATATTCAGAAGCGGATATATTTTTAGATGCCTCAGATTATCAAGGTTTTGGGCGTTTAGCGTTAGAAGCCATGAGTTGTGGTGCGGCTTGTGTATTGACCAGTGAAGGCGGTGTGACCGAATATGCGCGGCATGAACAAAACTGTTTAACTGTGCCACCACGCCAACCTAGTGTGTTTGCTCAAGCTATTTTACGCCTACTACACGATCAAGCGTTATGTCAACATTTAGCCAGCAATGCGTTAGAAACAGTTAAGCAATATTCAATACAACAAGAAGCGTGTAAAACGTTAGTTTATTTTGACGAAATATGTAAATGATTTATTTACAATAAATGTTGTTGCTTAAAATACCATTCCTAGTTAAGCTTTGTACGCAATTAATTCAATTACATTTATTTTTTTATGCCTACACTTTCACAACACGAGCAGTTTAAACAACAAATAGAGGCTTTACAGGCTGAAAAAGCTGATATGGAGCTGATGTTTCAAACTATTACTGAACATGCAGACGCTGTTCAAGAAGAGCTTATTGAGGCGCGAGAGCAAGCTGAAAAAGCAGCACAGGCAAAAGCTGAATTTTTAGCGAAAATGAGTCATGAAATTCGTACACCGATTAATGGCGTAGTCGGATCGGCGCAATTATTATTAGATACCAAATTGGACAATGAGCAAAATGATTATGTGCAGACAATTAAGCATAGCAGTGAAATTTTATTAGCATTAGTTAATGATATTTTAGATTTTTCAAAGATTGAAGCAGGACAACTTGATTTAGAACAAATAGCGTTTATTTTACGTGATTGCATCGAGCAAGCATTAGATTTGGTATTGATGAATTATAAGCAAAAAAAAATTAATTTAAGTTATTTTATTGATCAAAATATACCGGAGGTCTTCATCGGAGACGCGATACGTTTACGTCAAATTTTAATTAATTTATTGAGTAACGCGCTAAAATTTACTCATGAAGGTGAGGTTGCAATCCATGTATCTACTCAGTCACAGCAGGCAGAACAAGTTACATTACAATTTGAAGTGTATGACACGGGAGTAGGGATTGCCGCCGATAAGGTAGAAAATTTATTTGAAGCATTTGTACAGGCGGACAGTTCCGTCACGCGCGAATATGGTGGCACAGGATTAGGTTTAACTATCAGTAAAAATTTATGTGAATTAATGGGGGGAACTATTTGGGTTGAAAGTCAAATAAATAAATATACAAAATTTTTCTTTACTGTAAAACTTAATTGTACTCATGAAACAGCTTATCCCTATTTATATCATAGTGTTGCGGAGTTAATCGATAAAAAAATTATTATTTGTAGTCAGCAAGCATCAAATTTAAAAATCTTACGGCATTTTTTGACACAATGGGGTTTGGCTATCAGAGAGGTGACGCAGCTTGACGGGTTGCAACAATATTTGATCGACGTTGTGATCATTGATGTAGGTGATGAATTACCGCAAATCATACAATTGATTGAAAATGATACACAATATACTTTTATTTTACTGCTACATGTTGATCAATTCAAATCAGACTATAAACGAAAAAATCTACATATTTTAATTAAACCATTAAAACCAAAGAAATTATATGAAATTTTACAACAAGTGTTTAATCAAACCACTTTAGAAGTACAAGCATTAAATAAAAGTGATGATTCTGTATTTACGAGTCATTTAAGGATTTTATTAGCAGAAGATAATAAGGTTAATCAAAAGATTGCTAAAATTATTTTACAAAAATTAGGTTATGATCAAGTTGACATCGCTAATAATGGTTTAGAATTATTGGAATTATTAAAGCAGCAGCACTATGATATTATTTTAATGGATGTGCAAATGCCTAAAATGGATGGTTTAACTACCACCCGTGAAATAATTAAACAATATGGGGATTCGCGCCCAATTATTATTGCTATGACCGCGAATGTGACAGAGGGTGAAAAGGAAAAATGTCTAAATGCAGGAATGGATAATTATTTATCTAAACCAATTAATCGTGATTTACTCGCCGAAAAACTGTTGTTTTATAAGACTCAACTTACAAAATCCTAAATGTAATGTAGCAAATTGAGCAATTCAGCAAAAGATTCGCCAAAATTTAATCATCATCGTCTTCTTCGTCGTCAGCGTCCTTGTAATCATCGGGATTAGCAATAATTTCTCGATAAATTTCAACTCTATCGTATTCCTGTAAAACAGCATTCAATTTGCTTACTTTGCCATAAATGCCAACCTTGTACTTATCCAAATCAATACTAGGTACTTTGGATAAAATGCCAGATAATTCAATTGCTTGTTTTACAGTGCTCCCTTCTGGAACTTCCAAACGCAACCAAATTTGTTGCCGCATATCGGCATAGGCTACTCCAACGTTCATGCTATTCTCCGTTTCATTAAACCTATCCAAATCTATATGAAATTGCATCGTTAAGCAGTTTGTGCTACGGGTTGAATGGCTTGTTGTCGCGCGTCTAGCAAGCGTTTTCCTGCCATCAAAAATCCCATGACTAAAAATCCGCCCGGTGGCAAAATCATAATTAAATAGCCACGATATTCAGGAATTAAAGTTAATTCCATAAACGCAAAACTTTGACCTAATAGTAATGACGCATTCATAAACAGTGTCCCACTGCCAATAATTTCACGAATCGCGCCGAGTAATACTAATACCCATAAAAAGCCTAAGCCCATCATTAATCCATCTAATGCTGCTAATTTAACGGGATAACGTGAAGCAAATGATTCTGCACGTCCTAAAATCATACAGTTAGTTACAATTAATGGGATAAATAAACCTAATACTTTATATAAATCATGCACAAACGCATTCATCATCATGTCTACGACAGTCACAGTTGCTGCAATGAGTAAAATAAATACTGGAATGCGTACTTCTGGTGTAATGATTTCGCGTAATGCTGAAATAATCACGCTCGTTGTGACTACAACAAATAAGGTCGCTAATCCCATACCTAAGCCGTTAGTTGCGCTAGTCGTTACCGCGAGTAGTGGACATAGAGCTAGTGATTGCGCTAATACAGGGTTATTACCCCATAATCCTTCATGCGCAAGAGTTTTATACGTCATTTCCATTGCTTTTCACCTCTTTTGCTTCTTCAACTGGTTCAGGTATCGGTTTTTCAATGATTTCTACTTTGTGTTGCTCAAAAAAATTCAAGCCATTTTTAACTGCTTTCACATAAGCGCGCGGAGTAATTGTTGCACCAGTAAATTGGTCAAAAATACCATCATCTTTTTGTACAGCCCAGCCTGCTTGTTCAGGATTAGTTAAAGATTTACCGTTAAAACTTAACACCCAATCATTTTTTTCTAATTCTATTTTATCGCCTAAACCGGGTGTTTCGGCATGATTTAACGTGCGCACACCTAAAATCTCACCATGCTTATCAACGCCCATAATCAATCGAATATTACCAGAATAACCAGCTTCTACCATTTCAAAAGCGGCAGCGGTTACTATACCTTCTTTACGTGCGATAAAAACAATTTTAGCCTCGCCATTTTCCAATGGGATTACCAATTGTTCAGCGAGTAAATTACCTTCATAGTGTTGTTGTGGAATCACTTGTACTAGTGAGGCGCGCTGTGCCTCAGCTAAAGCTTGCTCGATTGCGTCGCGTGTTTCCACATGGGCAATTACGAGTGCAGCACCAGATAAAAAGCCAATCCCACCTAGTAACATGCTGTGATAAGACAGCCTATTTCGATAAGAAGGGATTTTGGCTGCGGTTTTTTGTAATGCCATGATTTACCCCTTATTTAGATTGCGTATTCAATGGGCGACCACGACGATCACGCCCGTAAATACGTGGTCTGATATAGTGATCAATTAGCGGTGTAATCGCATTCATTAACAATACCGCAAACCCAACACCTTCTGGAAATGAACCCCAAGTCCGAATTAAAAACTCAATTGAACCAACACCAACGCCAAATAAAATGCGTCCTAGATTGCTAGACGGTGCGGTGACAGGGTCGGTAGCAATAAAAAAAGCAACGAATAATGTACCAGCATTTAAAATGTGAAATAATGCATTAGCGTAATAATCAGGGTCTACAAAGTTAAATATGCTTGCAATTACGGCTAATGTTACCAACATTGATACCGGAATCTGCCACGTAATCACACGTTGATATAGTAAATAAATACCGCCGGCTAAAATTAAAAACCCGGATGTTTCGCCTAAACTACCCGCAGTCCAACCAAAAAATGAAGGTAGATGACTATGATCGGCTAAAATTTCAGATAATGTGTGATTTAAAGTCATTTCAGTTTTGACATGACCGAGTAAGCTGGCACTAGAAACTGCATCAAAATATTGCGTTGCACCACCAAAAGTAATTGCTAATGAATCTAAAAAACCCAGCGCATTGCTAGAAAATAGTGGCGTAGGCGTAATCCAAGTGGTCATTTCTAATGGAAATGCGACCAGCAACATTACCCGTGCCAGCATCGCAGGATTAAATACATTTTGTCCGATACCACCATATAAGTGTTTACCAATGATGAGCGCGAAACTAATCCCAATAACTGGAATCCACCAAGGTGCCCAAGGCGGTAAGGTAAGTGCGATGAGTAAGCCTGTCAGTAGTGCTGAACCGTCATTTAAAAAGGGCTTAATAGGTTTATTGGCAACATAAAGACATCCCGCTTCAACGACTATTGCAGTCACTAAGCTTATGATAAGTAAATTAAATGCAGGCCAACCAAACAAGTACACCCCGAATAAAGCAGTTGGTATTGTCGCCAGAATTACTTGGCGCATTACCCAAGGTACAGACGCAGGTGCATGAATATGCGGACTGCTAACAATTGTGCTTTGCATGATGGCTCTAGCCTATTCCAAAAAATTGACTAACTAGACCATCAGCATGGATTATGCCTGAATATTTTTATTTTAATAATCAAGCAATTATTTTGTTAAAATGCAATTTTGTAAGATTTGCAACATCGCGTTGTGAGAAGAAAATTAAATTTTGTTATAAACAGGACATTTTTTATTCAAATGCAAAATTTAACTGTCATCTTTCCTTGTGACGGTGCACAGCGTCGCCGTCCAACTGGACGCACCTGCATCCTATGAGACTAGTGTTGTAATGAAATCTACTTGATATGTAAATATTTATGTATTTGTAAACTCAAATGCCATTCAGGGTGGGCTAAACAGTAGGTGACTGCTTGTTGAATTGCATCAGGATATGCCATATCGTCAATGGGTTGAATAGAAAAATGTTGAAAATCTAAATTTAAATATTGTTTTGGTTGCAATGATTTTTGTGGATATACTAGCTTTAATTCATCTCCATAAGTTTGTACAACATCACAACCCGCTTTCGGACTGACGCAAATCCAATCTAAACCCTCTGGTAATAATATCGTGCCATTGGTTTCGACGCCCGCCTCAAAACCCAAATTGTGTACCGCTTGTAATAAATCCACATCCAATTGTAATGCAGGTTCGCCACCAGTAAAAATAACGTATGGCTGTCCTGAACGTTTATCCCATATTTTTGCAATCATACGCGCTAAAATTAAAGCTGTTTCATATTTACCACCATTATCACCGTCTATACCAACGAAATCTGTATCACAGAATTGACAAATTGCTTTTTCCCGATCTGCTGAACGCCCTGACCACAAGTTACACCCGGCAAATCGGCAAAATACCGCTGCACGACCTGCTTGCGCACCTTCCCCTTGTAAACTATAAAAAATTTCTTTAACTTGATATGACATAATTGTGAATTTATAAAATTTATGGTTTGAATTCTAAGCGCAAGTAACTAGGATACTTAAAAATTTCTATCACTACTCACTCTCAGAATTCGATGCTTAGAAAAAAGTTTTTTTACCATTTAATCAAGTAAACGATCATTATGCACTTCTCTCAAATAATCCCTAAATGCTTCACGTAGATTCGGGTGCTGTAGAGCATAATTAACAGTTGCTTTTAAATAACCAATTTTACTACCGCAATCGTAACGTACTCCTTTGAATTCATAGCCAAAAATATGCTCTTCCGCCAACAAACCTGCAATTGCATCCGTCAATTGGATTTCACCACCTGCGCCACGTCCAATTTTCTCCAGATACTTAAAAATGGTAGGCGTTAACAAATAACGTCCAACAACAGCCAAATTAGAAGGTGCTTTTTCTGGTGAAGGCTTCTCAATAATACTTTGCACACCGTGTAAACCTTCATACAAGGTACTAGGTTCAATAATCCCGTAACGTGCGGTTTCTTGTCTTGGTACTTCTTCTACTGCAATCACACTACCGTTTTGCTTTTCAAAAATATGTACCATTTGCGTTAAACAGGGGTATTCTTTACCATCAATCAGATCATCTGCCAAAATTACTGCAAATGGTTCATCTCCAACAACTGGTTTTGCGCACAATACTGCATGTCCCAAACCTAAAGCTTCAGGTTGTCTAATGTAAATACACGACACGCCAGCAGGAACGATATTTTTTGTCATAGACAGTAAATCATACTTACCACGTCGGGTTAATTCATCTTCTAATTCTTGATTTTTATCAAAATGATCTTCTAAAGTACGTTTACTGCTACTGGTGACAAAAATCAATTGCTCAATACCCGCAGCAATTGCCTCCTCTGCTGCGTACTGAATCAATGGCTTATCTACGATAGGTAACATTTCTTTAGGGCTGGCTTTGGTTGCAGGCAAAAATCGCGTACCCAGACCTGCAACTGGAAAAACAGCCTTGCGCACAGGTTTTTGCATTTTTTCCATGAAAATCTCGCTTTTCAATCAATTAGTGAATAAATATCATACCGATTTTAAACAATTTCTAAAAATTAGTCAGCAACACTTTAATTGTAAAAATATAACAATAATTTTTTTAAAAAACTAAGTGATAAGTAGATGGAAGTCAAGCAAATTAGTTAGATTATTAAAAATATTACCAATAAAATAAATGCTACTAAAAATACAGCAAGTTATAACTGTCACAAGTGTTTGAATAAAACATAAAAAATCGGTATCATTTACCTAAGTTTTTCAATTCATTTTGATTTAAAGAGGTAACTTGAGCCGTGTACCACTTGATACGATTTTGCTTAATATTTCTAGGAATACTTTCCCTAAATGTTGTGGCGATAGACAATAGTTCTATTGGACGCGATTTGTCATCTGGTGCAGAACGCTTGCCCGATGAATTTGCAGAGCAAGAGGTGAATATTTTACCGCCATTACCTCCGCTACCAGATTTATATCAAAAAGGCGACGCACCGTTGTCAGCATTGCCTAAAGTGGATGTGAAAAAATTTATCTTTAGCGGTAATACAGTTTACAGCAGTGAATTTTTATCTGATTTAGTCGAAGAATATCAAGAACGTTCAATTTCAGCAGAAGAATTGCAAATGGTAAAAAATATCATTACACGAAAATATATCGAAGCAGGTTATATCAATTCCGGGGCGATTATTCCCGATCAACAGGTTAAAAATGGCGAAATTACACTAGAAATTATTGAAGGTAAATTAGTCGAAGTGGACATTATTAATTTAAAAAACGATGGTGAACAGGGTCGTTTACATACCAGTTACATTGCAGGGCGCATTAATGGCAAAGACAATGAAGTGTTAAACATCAACAGGTTACAAGAACGCTTGCAGTTATTACATCAAAATCCCCTATTTCGTCGCATTAATGCTGAATTAGGTCCTGGTCTTCGTTTAGGCGATGGCATTTTAAAATTGGATGTCGTAGAAGCAACGCCTTGGGAGGTTGGCGCACGTTTTAGTAATCATCGTTCTCCAAGTATTGGCTCGTATCGTGGCGAATTATTTGGTACACATCGCAATCTATTGGGTTTTGGTGATAGTATTTATTTACGTCTTGGCTTGACGGAAGGTTTAAAAGATTATAGTTTTAATTATTCATTACCATTAAGTAGCCGTTACGGTACAACTGTTAATTTAAGTGCTGAACACAGTGATGCCGAAGTTGTTTCAGAACCATTTAATCAATTAAATATCGAAAGTGAAGCTGAAACTTATGCGCTTGGTATTATCCAACCTTTGTTAAAAACGCCGAATAAAGAATTTAATTTAGGCTTAAAACTAGAGCGTCGTAGTAGCACCACCTATATGTTTAAAGGTACGCCACTTGAACAAAAATTCTCATTTTCCCCCGGTGTCCAAGATGGTGAAAGTCGCATTTCTGTATTACGCTTTTCCCAAGATTTTCTACAACGTAGCCGTACTCGTGTTATTGCAGCCCGTTCTAGCTTTAATTTCGGCGTTGATGCGTGGAATGCAACAATTAATGATGATGGTTCACCTGATGGCAAGTTTTTTACATGGTTAGGACAATTTCAATGGGTAGAACGAATTGCAATATTCAATATTCAGGATACGCAACTACTAGTACGTGCTGATATGCAGTGGGCAAAAGAGGATTTATTACCATTAGAAAAATTCTCTGTTGGTGGTGCGTCCACAGTACGCGGTTATCGTGAAAACCAAATGACTCGTGACAGTGGTTTAATCACTTCGATTGAGTGGCGTATCCCAATCAAAAAATTTCCGATTCGGGGTATTAGCAAGGATAACGATGATGGTGTGGTTCAAATCGCGCCATTTTTCGATTACGGACGTGCATGGAATGCAGATGCTGAAACGCCAAAACCTGATAATATTTCCAGTGTAGGTTTAGGACTCCGTTGGATGCTGAATCAGCACGTAAATGCGATTTTATACTGGGGTCATGCGTTGCGTAATATCGACGATCAACAAAATAATGATTTACAAGATGATGGTATTCATTTTGAAATCAATTTTAGCTATCCGTTTGAATAAAAAACTGAATTTTTGATAAAATAATTATTTGGTAACTTTGTTTACCTTTTATTGTTACGTGATTAAATTTTTAAAATTTGCTTAAACATTTAATCATGATATTGTGTTTAACTTAATTTACAAAGATGGACTTATGGCTGGACATAGTAAGTGGGCTAATATTCAACACCGTAAAAATGCACAAGATGCTAAACGCGGAAAATTATTTACTCGATTGATTCGTGAAATCACAGTTGCAGCGCGTATGGGTGGTGAAGATGCTAACGCAAATCCACGTTTAAGAGCGGCAATTGACAAAGCTTTGAGCAGCAATATGACCAAAGACACGATTGAACGTGCAATTAAACGTGGTGCAGGTACGCAGGATGGTGACAATTATGAAGAGGTGCGTTATGAAGGTTATGGACCATCTGGCGTCGCAGTGATGGTGGATTGTGTGACCGACAATCGTAATCGTACCGTCGCAGAAGTGCGTCATGCGTTTACTAAATCGGGTGGGAATTTGGGAACTGATGGCTCGGTAGCTTATTTATTTAATAAAATAGGCTTGATTAGTTTCAACGCCGACGTGGATGAAGATGCAGTAATGGAAATTGCTTTAGAAGTGGGCGCGGAAGACATAGAACACAATGATGATGGTTCATTTGATGTGTTGACCAAGCCAGAAGATTTTTATATAGTTAAAGAATCATTAGATAAAGCAGGCTTGGCGACAGAACAAGCTGAAATTACGATGAAAGCGACAACCAGCACGATGTTAGATTTAGAAAGTGCGCAAAAAATGTTGCGT
The DNA here is from genome assembly GCA_964388965.1 of uncultured Thiotrichaceae bacterium. Lineage (GTDB taxonomy): Bacteria > Pseudomonadota > Gammaproteobacteria > Beggiatoales > Beggiatoaceae > Albibeggiatoa. The sequence continues at coordinate 65,394 of CAYMCP010000002.1, forward strand.
TTATTAAATATGTTAGAAGAATTGGATGATACTCAAGAAGTGTATTCTAATGCGGATATTCCAGATGAGGTGATGGCTCAACTTGATTAAGCCGACAATTTTGTTGTAGGACGCTGGTTGTCCAATCGGGTGACGACGCAGTGCATTGTCACAAGGAAAAATCTCATTCACAAGGAAAAATCTCGTTCCAACGAAGCCCACTGAGATGAGGAAATAGGTGTATTTAGGATTAAGGTGTCAAAATGAAAATTGCGCAACTTCACTAAAAAATCAAAAATGTTCACAGCTATGGCATAATATAGCGTTTATCGAATAACAACTAAGGATTGATACGGTATGGATTTCTTAATTGCAGCCGCTTATGCAGAAGGTGCAACTGCTCCTCAAGGTGGTGGATTTGCGAGCTTTATCCCATTGATTATTTTGATTGTGGTGTTTTATTTTTTATTAATTCGCCCACAGCAACAACGAGTCAAAGAGCACACTAAAATGATCAATGCGTTGCAAAAGGGCGATGAGATCGTGACCAATGGTGGATTATTAGGGCGTATTACTGACATGGGTGAGAATTTCATCCAAATTCAAGTCGCACAAAACACTGAAGTGAAAATACAACGTCAAGCAATATCGTCAATTATGCCCAAGGGTACGATGAAAAATTTATAAACAAGGATGTGATAACAAACAATGAACCATTACCCACTTTGGAAAAATTTATTAATTATTTTTGTCATTGCACTATGCATGCTATACGCATTGCCCAACCTATTCGGTGAAGACCCTGCGGTACAAATTTCTGCCGGTTATGCCCGCGATGCTAAAATAGATGAAAATGTCAAAGACAGAGCATTAGCGAAATTAAAAGCCGCAAATATAAAATACGGCGATGTTGAATTAAGCGACACGCAATTGCTAATCCGTTTTGCTGACACTGATTTACAATTAAAAGCTTATTCACTATTAAAAGATGAAATGGGCAATGACCTAGTCGTTGCGCAAAATCTTGCCCCTGCAACACCAAGTTGGTTATCTGCGTTAAATGCAAAACCAATGTATTTAGGCTTAGATTTACGTGGTGGTGTGCATTTTCTAATGGAAATAGATATGGATGAAGCAATTAAGCAAGACGAAGAATTATTGATTGATGAGCTTAAATTATTATTCCGTGAGAAAAAATTGTATAATCTCGGTTTGCAACGCACCAAAAATCAAGGTATTAAAGTTTTATTTAGGGAGGCTGAATTTCGTAATCAAGCCAAGCAGATTTTAGCCAAAGATTACAATGATTTAGTTGTCACTGAATTTGGCGAAGTAGATGAGTATGGTTTGCAATTTAGCTTTACTGAACGCGCCTTAATCCAACGCCGCCAAGATGCTTTACAGCAAAATATTACCACGTTGCGTAATCGAGTCAATGAATTAGGGGTCGCAGAACCAATTATTCAACAACAAGGCGAAGATCGCATTATTGTCCAATTACCGGGGATTCAAGACACCGCGCGCGCAAAAGAAATTTTAGGCGCGACAGCAAGTTTAGAATTCCGCTTAGTTGCACCTGATACGGATTATCAAGATTGGATAGAGGTAGACAATAAACAGCAAGTCGCGCCGCGTGGTTCAAAATTATATCATCGTCGTGATGGTTCGCCTATCTTATTGAAAAATAGTGTGATTGTATCGGGCGATCAAATTACCAATGCCAGTTCCGGTTTTGACCAGAATAGCGGTTCACCTGCAACTCATGTGACTTTAAATGGTAAGGGTGGTAAACGGATGTTAAAAACGACAACAGCTAACGTAGGTAAACCTATGGCGGTGGTGTTTATTGAATACCAAGTTGAAACCAAAATCATTAATGATCAGGCTATTAAAACCACTAAAAAACATGAAGAAGTCGTTAATGTTGCGACAATTCGAGAACCATTTGCAAATAATTTCCAAATTACGGGTTTAGGTGCGAGAGAGGCGACTAATTTAGCTTTGATTTTACGCGCAGGTGCATTAAAAGCACCAATGGAAATTGTCGAAGAACGCACAATTGGTCCAAGTCTAGGTAAAGAAAATATTGCTCAAGGTCAACTTTCTATTTTGATCGGTTTTATTGCCGTGATGATTTTCATGGTATTGCGTTACAAAGTATTTGGTTTAGCAGCAAATATCGCATTACTCATGAATGTGGTGATTTTAATTGCTTTATTATCCTTATTGCAAGCCACTTTAACTTTACCCGGTATGGCAGGAATTGTTTTAACTTTAGGTATGGCGGTGGATGCTAATGTATTAATTTTCGAGCGGATTCGTGAAGAATTAGCAAATAAAAGTTCACCACAGGCCAGTATCTACGCAGGTTATGAGAAAGCTTTTGGTACGATTGCGGACGCGAATGTTACCACTTTAATTGCAGCAGTTATGTTGCTTAGTTTTGGTACAGGACCAATTAAAGGTTTTGCAATCACCTTGTCATTGGGCATTATCACCTCGATGTTTACTGCGATTTTAGTAAGTCGTGCAATTATTAATATACTGTATGGCAATAAATCAAAAGTAAAATTAGCCATTTAGTCGAACATATTAACAAAACAAGCTATCTAAGTGTTTTGTAGATAAAATAGGTAGAAAAATGAATATATTGAATCGTTTTGATTACAACTATGATTTTTTAGGCAAGCGTAAAATTGCTGTCATTGCATCTGGTATTTTAATGATAATTTCGCTTGTTACTTTTTTCGTCAATGGATTATCATTTGGCATTGATTTCACTGGTGGCACATTAGTCGAAGTGTATTATGACCTGCCGCCTGAGTTGAATGATGTACGTGAAATATTACATTCTAACGGTTTTGAAGATGCAGAAGTACAAAATTTCGGCACAACCAGAGATGTATTAATTCGCTTAGGTATGTACGAAAATGTGAAAAATGAACAAATTAGCAGTACGGTTCTGAGCTTATTGCAGCAAAGTGATCCTAATGTAGAAATGCGACGAGTTGAATTTGTTGGACCGAAAGTCGGCGGTGAATTGATTGAAAAAGGTGGTATGGCAGTTTTATTAACTTTATTCGGAATTTTAATTTATGTCACGTTGCGCTTTGAATATCGTTTTGCATTAGGTTCGATTGCAGCACTAATACATGATACGGTAATTACTGTAGGGTTTTTTTCATTGATCGGTTTGGAATTTAATTTAACTGTACTAGCTGCGATATTAGCGGTAATTGGTTATTCACTGAACGATACAATTGTTGTATTTGATCGCATTCGTGATAATTTTCTGAAAATGCGTAAACAAAGTGCAGAGCAAATTATTAATAAATCTATCAATCAGATTTTAGGTCGTACCGTTATGACATCGGTTACTACATTGTTAGTATTGTTAGTATTATTCTTTGCAGGCGGGGAGTTGATTCATAATTTTGCAGTTGCTTTAATTGTAGGTATCGTTGTAGGTACATACTCATCTGTTTATATTGCTAGTACAGTTGCGTTATATTTAGGAATTAGTAAGGCAGATTTAATGCCAGTACAAAAAGAAGGTGCAACGACAGCCACAGACGATCATTTATAAACTTATCAATTTCTTTTCTAAGGTGCAAAAGTGGCATACCACGCACCTTTACCTCTAAATTCAAACGAATAACAAAATATGTTTACAGGTATTATTCAAGCATTTGGCAAGATTGAGCAAATTCAATCTACTGGCACAGATGCACGTTTTAAAATCCATACAGGTCGAGCTTTTCTTGAAGGCGTGCAATTAGGTGACAGCATTGCTGTTAATGGTGTATGTCTAACGGTAACGACGTTGACAACGAGTAGTTTTTGGGCGGACGTGTCTGCTGAAACGCTACAACGTACTACATTTACTCACTCGAAAGTGAATGATGTCAGTAATTTAGAAAAAGCTTTAACTCCGCAAACGCATTTAGGCGGGCATATTGTCAGTGGTCATGTAGACGGAATTGGGATTTTAATAGAGCGATATGATGATGGGCGTTCGGTACATTTAGCCGTTCAAGCTCCTGATATATTGGCAAAATATATCGCAGAAAAAGGTTCAATTTGTGTAGACGGTATCAGCTTAACTGTGAATCAAGTTAAAGGTGCAGTGTTTGAGTTAAATATTGTGCCACATACTTTAGAAAAAACGACTTTAGGCACAATGCAAATAGGGCAGAAAGTGAATTTAGAAGTAGATATTATTGCTCGTTATCTGGAGCGTTTGATATTGGGCGACAGGGCTGCAAATCCCGCTAGCGATATTACTGAAGCTTTCTTACAAAAACACGGTTTTGCTTAATCACCCTAAATTTCTTTGGGACGAGGAAAATAAAACATCGTGCGCCTGTCAGCACATCAACATGAAATGATAAAACAATGCTTTTTAGAAGTATTTCAACAAGGCGATATTTATCTTTTTGGCAGCCGCGTAGATGATACAAAAAAAGGTGGCGATATTGATTTGTACATTGTGCCGCACGATGACCAACAACTTACACGTAAAAAAATTCAATTTCTAGCAAAACTTAAACAAAAAATTGGTGAACAAAAAATTGATGTAATATTTGATAAAAAACAAAATCGCTTAATTGATAAGATAGCAAAGCAACAGGGTGTTTTATTGTGAAATCAGAATTAAAACAACAATTTAAAACATGTAATAAACTCTTTATCCATTGTGATATTGATTACCAATTACTGAAAAATATAAATATTAATACTCAATTTTTTGCTGACTATAACAACACTCGTATTGTAAACAGCTTTTTATTTAACTTTGGGAAATTACAAGATAAAATTGGAGCTAAACTATTTAAAAAAGTGCTGTACGAGTTAAAAGAAATTGATGATTTTTCAATCCCAATGTTAGATGTTTTACATTTACTGGAAAAATTAAATATTATTGAATCCGTAACAGACTGGGATGAATTGCGAGAAGCCAGAAATGCGATTGCACATGATTATCCCGACGATATTGATGAACGCATTGAAATGATTTATTTTATCTTAGATAAATATCAACTATTAAAAACAATTTACCAAAATTTAGTCGCAAAAATAATTCATTACGAATAGTCAGTTATCACAATGGTTCGGACACTTTTTTAAAGCATATAATAAAATCAATAACTTACGAAAGAACGCTTATATTTGTAACTTATTGAAATATTTAATAATTCACAAAAACTGTCCGAAGTATTGTTATCAGAAAGTATGTGTAATCCTAACGGAGAGAGCATTAGGACGAGGAAAATAATCATTAGCTCTCATCATTTTAATCACAGGAGTGCAAAATTTATTTTGCTTGTGCAGAATAAATTCCGCACTCCTGAATTTGGCACTTTTAAGGATTTGTGTGCAGAACATAACTATATTCAGGCGAAACTTGTTGCGCGCCAATAGAACCTTCATTCGGCATAGTACGAACTGATGTCACAAAGTAAGTGCTGGGGAATGAAAACGGTGTTGTTGTACTTGTCTGCATAGCGCGGACTCGTTCAAATGGACGTTCATAAAACGCGATATTCTTAAACTGTGCTCGACCACTACTACTTGCTGCACCTGCAAATTTACTAGCATTAGAACTCCAATATAAACTACGATTACCGTCCGAGCCTGCGTAATACACATCTACATCAATTTTACTTGCACCAGCCGCCCCATAACTTTGACCAAATAGCGTAGATAAATTAATAGTTTGTGGCTTACTCGCCGCGAATGCAATAAAACCTTTAGTCGCACTATCAATCCAACCACCTGCGTCCATATTAGCGGCAAAATTTTTCCCATTTAACGCGATACCAAATTGCCCAGTTGTCGCAGAGCTAACCTGAGAAATATAAAAACCGGCAGGTAATTTTGGAATACTCAGAGCTGTACCCGATTGCGTTTCAACTGGTCCGTACACTGTATTACGACTTGAATCTAAAATTTCGACATTTACCATACCATTATTGATATATTCATAAGCTGTAATGGTAATATTATCCTCTTTAGCCAACGTAAACGTGGTGAAACCAACAAAGTCAGAATACAGTAAACCACCTGTGCTATAACCACCTTCATTTGCAGCAGTAGAAATAGATAACCCCCACACACCTTCAGATGCCGCTTCCGTTAAATTTACTTCAGCAACGTAATAACCTGCGTCAGTTACCGGTAAGCTAAAATTACATAGTTGATCAGATGAACAAGTTTGCGCTTGAGGTTTGGGCGTACCCGCTACCGTCAACGCGGGTTTGGCTGCGGACTTATTGTTTGCTATTTGCCACTGTTGATTTGCATTTAAATAATAAGTTTTATAATTACCATTACTCACTGCCTTACAATTTTGCTTAATGCTTAAATCATCTTTGGTCGAACAATCATAAGGACCATCTACCAATAGATAATAATCACCATAAGTATCGCCTTGTAAGCGTGCGTAAAAATTAATGTTTTCACCGCGATTGTACACGCTCTTATCAGTCAAAACTTCAAACAAATTTTCAGTTAGACTAGGCAATTTAAATTCAGCTAATAACAAACGCACCTTACGATGATCACCTAAAAACATCACGAGTAAGCGATCATTAAAAACTTTAGTACGCACTTTACCTTCAACTGAAAAATTAAATAAAATTTGACGTGTATCCCAATTGTTCCCATCAGGACTATAGCGGTACATTGTTCCACCGTGCTGAGATTGTGCAGCGTGCGCGTCAATTGGACTGTCTGGCGAATTATCCCATATACCATGTAAACCACCACCCGCGTCCATTGCCAAACCCAAAGCCGAACCTGCACGGTGACTGGTTACTGATGGACTTTTACCTGCAACTGTCGTTATATCCCACGCACCAATGTTTAAATCGTAGCGTCCGACACGATTAGAAGTTTTATTATGAATACCGTTTGCATCGGTTGCGTAATGATACATACCAATCACCGGATTACCATTAGCATCCAATAACATATCAGTCCAAAACTCATTTTCAGATAATGAGCCGCTGTTATCAAAAATAGAAGCTTGCCAACTTTCACCTTTATCATTAGAATAAGCATAAATTAAATTATGTCCTGCACCTGCGGGAAAAGGCGTTGCAACTTGTCCCGGATTAGCGGTTGGATAATTTACACGTAATGTGTCTGCATCTTTGTCGCCGTAGCTTAAATGATAACGTCCAGTATTTGGATCAATCATAAAATCCGCTAGACGATATTCCAGCAAGCCCGACGCAGTAAGCAAATTAGTGATTACTTTCGCTTCTACCCATAGCCCCTCTTGTTTTTTATACAAACTAAAAGCACGCGGATAAGGCACAGTATTACCTTCGTACAAATCACGTTCACGAATAAAAATCACACTTCCATCAGTATCTAATTGCATTCTGGTATGAAAACTACCTGCTGAAACATTAGATTTTTCACCCGCCACGCCGTGACTAATTGCCTGATAAACCAGCCCTGTTGCATGAGGGAAATCGCCTGTTTCTGGAATTTTAAAATCACGTTTTACCAAATAACTAACGTGTATTGTACCGTCATTACCCAAAACGATATTGTTAGAAATAGAGCCCATATCGCCATATTCCTCCAAAATCATTTTAGTTGTCGGCTCAAAACCGCTGCCAATCTGTCTAGTCGCGTAAATAATTTGAGTACGATTTGCACCCGCAGGCTCAGGACGACCATAGAGAATATGAATTTTACCCGTTGCATCTATAACAAAATCATAAGCATAAATTCGTCGTGAATAATCATCTTCTGAATATTCTATCGTATCATCGAACAACAAAGTTAATTCAGCCCAAGTCGGCACGCTGAACATTAATAGCCCAATCATAAACCAAGAACGAAACATAATGGTATTTACCTCCGTTTAACAAGAATAAAAATTTGTAAAATCAGCATGGTCATACTGAAAAGTAAAATAATACCCACCCAAACCCAATTTTTATAATAATGAGCAATTTGTACATTTTTATCTGGATACAAATTATCTACTACACTATTAAATTGCTGTGAAGCTGATTCAATAGATGCATGATGAAATTTATAGATCACATTATTGTAAATATCGTTAAATTCAGAATGTTTATCCAATAAAATTCCTGAGAAATGTTGTCCATAAATCGTATTTCCAGCAATAATATTTTCAAAACTGGGTAAAAAATCATATAAACCATGATCGGCTGGATTATCTGTGGCTGCACTGCCCAATAATATGCCAAAAAAGTGGAAACGCTGATTTTGCCCTTGATTATTACTTAATATACTATTAAACAAAAATAAATTACGAAATCCGCTGCGGACAATTTTAATGCCATCGCCTGCATTATTTTGTATGCTATTAGATAAAATAAGATTATATGCAGCATTATCTAAAGAAATACCGGGCAATTTGGCGACAGAAGAACCATCCGCTAATTTACCAAAATCTAATACAAAATCTCGTTTTAAATCTTCATCAGTTTGGCGTTGACGAAAGCCATTATTAGCGATTTGATTGAAGCGCACCACATTGAGCGCAGAACCGCCATCTAAACATAAACCTTCTTTATCATTTGACGTTAAGTCATTATTTTGAATGACATTAGCAACACCACCATCCATATAAATGCCTGACGCTCTATTATGTTGAATTTCATTATGTTGGATAATATTAAAACCTGGTATTGTTGCATTAGCAGCATGAATTGCAGTCTCTACTGCTAAATGATTATATTTATGCTCATCATGCAATTGTGTCATTAAAGGCGTATCAGTTAAAACTAGCCCAGCGTGCCAATTAAAATAATCCGTACCATGACTGATAAGATTATGTTGAATTAACATTTTTTCTACTTTGCCAATCAGCGATAAACCACTATTATGACTCCCTGTTATTCGATTGTGCTCAATAATACCAAATTGACTTTGTCCCTGAATCACAATACCACGTTGATTGTTTTCTAAGCGCAGTTGACTGAGCTTAAATCGCTGGCAATTTTTAATATATAAACCAATATTTGCATTTTCTAGTATAAAGTCATTAATTGTAAAATTTTCTTGATTGATCGCAATAAAAATATTATCTTGTTTATCTGCGTTTGTAATAAGTGTTTGATTACCTAATAATTGTGTATGGCTAGGTATATGGATTGGATTATTAAACAACAGACGGTTAGCTGTAATATAAACCCGTGTTTGTGGTGGAATGGATTGCAGTAACTCATTGAGTTCTTGGGTTGTTTGCCCAGAAAAATAATAATGTTGCTCAAATTCGATTGCAGTTTTAGCTTGAATTTCTGTCAATAATCGCTGATTAAAGACATCTGGATCATCTATGTTAGAAAAAGATAATTTTTGTGCTTCAATTCTTTGTATAACTTGGCTATTTTGTACCATTTTTCCTATTTCACTATCAACAGCTACACGTTGTAAAGGTGGTAATTGATAAGTTGTGGATATTAATGCAGCATAAACAGGGTATTGCAGCATAAAAAGTAAAAATATTGTTAATATCATGTGATTAATTTCAATGAAATGGCAGATAGTACCGTATATTATAATCAAATTTTAATATAAATGTAACAATTAAAAAACAACAATTTTCATTTTAAATAAAAACTAGGCAAAGCATCGCAAATTATCAAACAGACATGCCTAGACAGAATTAGCTATCATGCTAAATATTTATTATTTTATATTTATCCATAATATTTATTTATAAAAAACACAAAAATAAACTTTTTGTCATCGCTCCTTATATTGATTATTATCTCAAAGATTATTAGTGCGTAAAATAAATTGACTCTTACTAGACGATTGTTAATTGATAACTATTGATTGACAAGGGAGCAGCAAAATCATGTCAAATTTCGTAGAAGAAACCAATATTGCAGATTATAGAAAAAAAATTGCCTGTAATTTCAAACAATTAGATGATGTATTTGATGAATGTATGGTTGAGGCAGTGCTTTATCTCAGCGAGGAAGGTATTGAGGAATATTTAGATGGTGCATCATTACTCTGTCGCATGGGACGTGGCTTTGAACCAGTTTTAGTTTACTTAGAAGAAATGCCATTTATCGCGCACAAAATTGGTGAAGTAACGCTATCACTTGTCACTGAATCAGTTTGGAAAATGTCGCGTAGTCCAAATAGCAAAGCTATTGTGCCATTTATGCAAAGTTTGCCCGAAGCGGCACGGCGATTAGGCGCACCTGAGCCATTTTTTTACTATATCAAACTTGTATTTGACTTGATGGAACGCTCTAGTACCTCTGTACACAATAATCAATCTGCAACCTATCCCAGTACCGGTTTGCCAGAAATGCTTAAACAAAGTACTTACCTACTTAGTCAACTTTCTCTCGAAGGCTTAAAAAATTGGATAGATTACGGTGTTCGTAACTATACACATCATCCCGATCGACAAAAAGATTATTTCAGTTTACAGTCTGCTGATAGTCGCGCGATTCTACAACGTGAACGTCACGGGACACTATTTGCCGATAATGAGCGAAAACTTGATTTATATTTACGTGCATTATGGGATAGTAAAGAGCATTTTGTACCCTATTCCGAAGGCTTCAGCCAGTTACGCAAACCCATGCCTTATTTTACCGATACTGGTATCCGCATCCCAGATGTGTATGATGACTTAAATGATGTATTGGGCATTAACCGTTATCGTGCCTTACTCGCTCATGTTATCGCGCACAAACGTTGGTCAAAACCAATTGTTGCTGATAATTACAGCCCTTTCCAGCGAGTTGCAATCGAAATTTTTGAAGACTCACGAGTAGAATATTTAGCCGCACAAGCGTATCCCGGTTTGCGTTTGCTGTGGCTTGCTTTACATCCTATGCCAGTTGAAGACGCTTGTAATCCTGAAAAAGAATCTTGTATTCGTCATCGTTTGGCAATGTTTTCATACGCTGTATTAGCACAAGATCATCCTTATCAAAATCCGGTACTAATTGAATTTATTAACCTTTTTAATAAAACGATGCAGACAGGTGAAAGTTCTACGGCGGAAATGGCAAAATTAGCGATGGGCTTTATTGCACGTACTCGTCGCCAACAAGATTTAAATGCGAATGTGTATTTTGCTGATACTGAGGTAAGTTATCGTGATGATAATCGTCACTTATGGTTATTCGTGGAAGAAAGTGATGATGAGGAATTGTTTGAGCAGGAGAAAAAACAGACTGATGAGGAAGATTCGGAAAAATTACCACCACGTCATTATCCAGAATGGGATTATCAAACTCAGACTTATCGTCCTGATTGGGTTAGTTTATATGAAAATTTACACCCCTCTGGCGACCCGATGTTAATTGATGCGTTACTATCTAAACACGAATCCACTGCACGCCGATTAAAACAAATTTTAGATTTACTCAAACCACAACAATATGTACGGATTCGTTATCAAGAGGAAGGTAGCGATTTAGATTTAGATGTTGCGATTCGCTCATTGGTAGATTTCAAATGTGGCATAACGCCAGACCCACGCATTAACATGAGTCATAAACATGATGGGCGTAATATTGCGGTAATGCTATTACTCGATTTATCTGAATCAGTATCAAATATTCCTGAAGGGTGTGAGCAAACCATTTTAGAACTCAGCAAGGAAGCCGTAGCATTATTAGGCTGGGCTGTGGATAAATTAGGCGATGAGTTTGCGATTGCCGGCTTTTCGTCCAATACGCGCCATGAAGTACGTTATCAACATGTCAAAGGTTATGGCGAAACTTGGAATGATGATGTTAAAGCGCGTTTAGCCGCGATGCAAGCAGGTTATTCAACCCGTATGGGTGCGGCATTACGTCATGCGTCGCACTATTTATCCAAACGTCAAGCGGATAAGAAATTATTATTAGTTTTGACCGACGGTGAACCATCAGATATTGATGTGAAAGATGAAAAAGCTTTAATTGCCGACGCACATAAAGCAGTGCAAGAAGCGGATCAAAAAGGTATTTATACTTATTGTATTAATTTAGACCCTCATGCAGACGAATATGTCGGGGAGATTTTTGGCAATCAATATCTAGTCATTGACCACATTGAGCGGTTGCCAGAACAACTGCCTAAATTATTTGTCAGTTTGACCAGCTAGAAAACGAGTACACTAAAATATTTTGGAGTGCAAAATTTATTTTGCTTGTTCGGTTATCGAAAATTTTACTTTGCATTTGCAACCCACAATAAATTTGGACGCAGAGCATCCTCACTGCGCCCCAAAACCGTTGGGACGAGGAAAAAATATTACCTGTAATCATAACATCTTCTACTTCAAAAAATATTTTAGTGCGAATTGTCCTATGATATTTTGTACAACCTAATATTTTCCTATGTTATACTGCGAAACTTAAATTTTTCATCTTTTCCTAGCGTTGCGTCCTTCTATTGTGGGAAGATTCACAAAATAGGAAGTAAAAAAGAATGAAATGTGATTGTGGTACGAAGTAAATCAAGATTTAAATGACGTGCGTGGGATTTTTCTACGTGCTTTGGCGGTTGCGCCCTGACTTGAAATTATTCAAGTTTGCATTGGCTAATACTTCTAACGTATTTTGTTAGATTTCATTAACTAAAAGGTAACAGTTAAAATAATCACAAAGGGGAATGTTCAATGAGTCAAGCTGATTCTATCCGTGTAAGAAACCAATTTATTTGGTGGTTAACCATACCAAGTCTGATTATTCTTGGTCTCATTATCTACCTACTGGTGGATAAATTGGGGGTTGATTTTGGTAATAGCATTGCAAAAAGTGAAATACCTGAATTGGAACAACAGGCGATTGAATTGCGTTTGCAACCTATTGGCAAAGTCAATGTGGGCGAACCCATAAAAGTCGCTGAGGTAAAAGTCGATAAAGCTGCAAGTAGTCTTTCTCCCAAAGATCAACGTATGACTAAATTAATTCAAGATAGTGGTTATGCGTGTTTAGGTTGTCATCAAGTTGACACTAAATTGGTAGGTCCTTCTTATCGTGAAGTTGCTCAAAAGTATCAGGGTGATGAGCGTGCAGTTACTTCTTTAGCCGAAAAAATCAAAGCAGGTGGTGTTGGTACGTGGGGACAAATACCTATGCCGCCTAATCCAACCGTTTCTGACGAGCACATGGGTGAATTAATTGACTGGATTTTAGGTCTGAGTGTTTCCTCAGTACAAGCTACACCAGCAGCAACGCCACCCGCTCCAACCGAAGAAGTCGCAACAACTTCAACAGCAGATTCAACAGAAGTTTTAACCACAGAACAAGCAACTGCTTTAATGTCTGAAAAAGGTTATATCTGTATGACTTGCCATCAAGTTGAAATGAAAGTTGTAGGTCCTTCTTACAAGGATGTTGCTGCGAAATACGCCGGTGATGACAGTGCAGTTGCACTTTTGAAAGAGCATATCTCAAAAGGTGCTGTTGGTACATGGGGACAAATACCTATGCCAGCGAATCCAACTGTGACTGATGATGATTTAAATGCGTTAGTTGCTTGGGTTCTATCTCTGAAATAAGCACCGTATCAACCTACAATTATCAATTAACAAGTCATTAGCAAAATAAGTTTTGTACACCACCCAATCGTTAGTTGCAAAATAAATTCTGCATTCTGTTTGTTAATTGTTAATTGTTAGTTGATAACGTTGAGCAATCAATTCAATAAATTGTTGTGCCAATTCTATTTTGCTGCAATGTGGTAAAACTTGTTGACCTTGTTGCCAGTACACAGTTAACGCATTGTAATCACTTTCAAAACCCGCATTATCAACACCGACCAAATTTGCCGCAATCATATCTAAATTTTTACGCAACATTTTATCTTTAGCGTAATTCTCAACATCATGCGTTTCCGCAGCAAATCCAACAACAAACGGCTTATTCAGCAATCGCCCAACCGTCGCTAAAATATCAGTCGTTTTAGTCAATTCGATAGACATCGTATCTTCAGTTTTCTTAATTTTTTGAGTAGCCTGCTTTTGGGGACGATAATCTGCTACTGCCGCCGTTGCAATAAAAATATCAGTTTGCTCAATATGTTGCATCACAGCTTGATACATATCTTCCGCGCTGTGAACTGAAATAAGATTGACTTGAAAAGGTACAGGTAAACAAGTTTGCGCGGCAATTAGCGTCACGTCAGCACCCGCAAATTGCGCCGCTTTAGCGATAGCATAACCCATTTTTCCAGAACTACGATTGCTGATAAAACGTACTGGATCAATATCTTCGCGTGTTGCGCCAGCAGTAATAACGATTTTTTTATTTTTAAATAATTGCTTTGTAAAATGTTTTCGTAAACAATCCATAATTTCGTTAGGTTCTAACATTCGTCCCCGCCCATTTTCACCACACGCCTGCACACCGACGGCAGGTCCGAAAAACGGAATTTGACGCTGTTGTAAAATTTGACAATTAGCTTGAGTTGCAGTTGCTTGCCACATTTGCTGATTCATCGCTGGTGCAACCGCAATTGGTGCGGTGGTAGCGAGACATAATGTAGATAATAGATCATGAGCCAAACCATAAGTTAATTTAGCTAAAAAATCTGCACTGGCAGGCGCAATCAACACGATGTCTGCCCACCGTGCTAAATCAATATGTCCTATAGCCGCCTCAGCGTCCACGTCGAGTAAATCCGTATAAACTTTCCGTCCCGAAACAGCTTGCATCGTAAGTGGTGTAATAAATTCGATTGCAGCTTGAGTCATCACAATTTGTACTTGAGCTTGTTGTTCTCTCAAACGACGTACTAAGTCAGCAATTTTATACGCCGCAATACTACCCGTCATACCAATGAGAATTTTTTTATTTTTTAGTTGCATATTGAATATCCATTTTTCCCGGACTTCACGCATATCTTGAAGGGCTTGGTTTTTCGTTAAAAAAGTCAAAACGTCATCGCTAATTTACGATGTCACCGGCTGAAGTGATGACGGTTTTAATCCTATTTCATCGTTCATATTATAGAGCGAGTTTGAAATCTTAGCAAATATGTTAAAATATCATTATTTTCATATCGTAGAAACAAGGTATGACTTGCCTCTACAAACCCTCGTTTTTTAGATTAATATTCATTTATTTAGGAGTTACGCAGTTCAAATAAAAATTTAACCTTTATGCGTTACAATGACCATTTTGCCGCGCTGGTAAAAATAGCGCATTCCAAGGGGTTTAAGCCTGAATAGGTGTGTTTTGACAGTTAGTACAGCAGGTTAGGAAATCTCAAGCTAATCCGTAGCTTTCACTGGCACAGGCTAACTCGCCTGAAATCAGACCATCTGGTCAATCCCGACAAGAGTGATAATCTACGCTTATGCGACAGGATATAGTTGGTTTGAAGCTAAAATGCAGATTATTCGAGAGGCATTAAAGGCTTACCTTAGCTTCACGCTATATTTTGAACTCAACTGCGTAACGCCTAGAATTGTTAATTAATCCGATTTGGAGTAAATATTTTAAATACCCGCTTCAAAATAAATATTATAATTAATGAGTTATAGGACTCATTTAATATCTGCTGTTTTAATCTTTTTATAGTTAAGACGTAGAGCGTCTCGACTGCATTACAACCGAGACCGTTGTAACAAGATGTTAGTAAAAATTAATAATTTTCATCTGGTTACTACGCTGAGCGTAGTAACTCAGCCTTGACGCTCTGCGTCATGACTAGCATTTCAAATCGTTATTTTTTTAAATGTCAAATGAGTTCTATAAAAATTGCTGTATCACTTGTACAATTTCTTGGGTCGTATTTGGATTAGCTTGTTGACGTGCTGCAAATCCCATTTTTTGTAATTTTTGTGGCGTTGTGAGTAAATTTTGTAATAACTGCTTCAATTTATCAATATTTACATTACGCTGCTGAATCAAAATTGCAGCTTGTTGTTCACTTAAAAATTGTGCATTTCTAGTTTGATGATCGTCTACCGCATGGGGAAATGGAATTAAAATACTTGCAACACCTGCATACGCTAATTCTGTCACGGTCAACGCGCCTGCACGGCATATTACTAAATCTGCCCACGCATAAGCATCTGCCATATCATCAATAAAAGCAATAACTTCTACTGGAAAACGCGCTTGTTGATATTTTTGTTGTACTTCTAGTAATTGTTTTTCGCCAGTTTGATGTTTGACTGCAATATTTATATTTTCTAACTGTTGTAATGTTTGTGGTAGTAATTCATTCAATGCGTTAGCACCTAAGCTACCACCAAAAATTAAAATATTGATTGGAAATTGAACAATTTTCACTTCTGTATGGTATAAATCCACAATTGTTTGACGCACTGGATTACCAACCGTTTTGGCTCGCGGAAGCGTATTAGGAAATGCCTGTAAGCACTGTTTTGCGAAACGCGATAGAATTTTATTTGTCATGCCAGCAATCGCATTTTGTTCATGGATTAGCAAATTTTTACCCATTAACCACGCTGCAAAACCGCCCGGTCCGCTGGCAAAACCACCCATGCCAATCACAACTTGCGGCTTAATTTGCCAAATAATACGCATTGCTTGAATAATTGCCCATAAAATTTTAAATGGCGCAAGCACTAAGCTTAATTTACTTTTACCACGTAAGCCTTTGATATTAATAAAGTGAATAGTGATACCTGCTTGTGTTACAAGACGCGATTCCATACTGTTAGGTGTGCCCAGCCATTCAACGTGAATATTTTGTAGTTGTAAGGTATGAGCGATTGCCAGAGCAGGAAAAATATGACCGCCTGTACCGCCTGCCATCATGAGAACAGTAGGATGTGTTTGCATAGTAAAAATTGTCAATTTAAACAATGTTGTTTTATATAAATAAATTTATAATTCTTAAATAAGAGTTAATCTGTCTAAAAATTTAATGACGTAGCCATAATTGCAACAATTGCCCAATCAATTCACCCATGTATTTTAACAAATCAGTAGACATGCCAGCATGAAACCGAGAAACCTCCACACTGCCCAATGCGAGAATACCACGCGCTTTAGGCGTACCTAAAGGAATCAACACAGCCGATGTAATCCCCTGATCTGCAAATAAATATGTTTTTTGTGCCGCATTCAGTTGACCACAAATTGTACGATGATTACTCAAAATAGATTCAAATAAATTAAATACTTGCGCATCATATTCAACAAATTCAACTCTGTCATATTGCTCAATCACTTCAAATAAACGCACTGTAATTGCATCGGTTTTAAATTCCGTTTGCAATGTTTCGTATAGTGTATCAAAAAATTCTTCTAATGAACTAGCCTGAGCAATTGTTAAAATAATATTTTGAATGCGATAATTTAATGATTCATTTTGTTTTGCAATCGTTACTAATTCATTCAATTGATATTGAAAACGTTGATTTTCTCCACGTAATACAATAAGTTGGCGTTCTATTAATGAAACCGCGTCATCACGTTTACGCGGAATTTCCATTACTGCCAATAAATCAGCGTGATTATTAAAAAACTTAGGATGTTGGTATAAATAACTTTCAACATCTTCTTCACTAATCATAGTCATAATTGAATCGTTCCTTCAAAAACATGTACTGCCGCACCCGTCATCAATACGTTATCCTCCCAGTGAATATATAAATCTCCACCACTTAAATGCACTGTAACACCAACATTAAGTTGTTGCCATAGTTGCCCAATGACAACCGCCGCACAAGCTCCTGTACCACAAGCTAAAGTTTCACCAACACCACGCTCAAAAACACGCAATTTTATTTCATTTGTATTGCAAATTTGCATGAAACCGACATTAACCCGTTCTGGAAATTGCGTATGGGATTCTATAGCTGCACCGATTTTAGCAACTGCCGCCGTTTCAATATTTTCCACTAGTAAAACTGCATGAGGATTACCCATCGAAACGACACCTATTTGATAAGTTTCACCATTAATATCAAGCGGATATTTCTTACTTTGCGCAGTCGATAAAAATGGAATAGCAGCAGGTTGGAAACGTGGTTTACCCATATCAACTGTAATATTACCATCGGTTTCGATACGCGGGTAAATGATACCTGAAGCCGTTTCTACAGCGATTTTTGTTTTATTAGTTAGCTTTTTATCTTTAACAAATTTGGCAAAACAACGCGCGCCATTACCACATTGCGCGACTTCGCCACCGTCAGCGTTAAAAATACGATAACGAAAATCAGCTATAGTAGAAGATTCAACAAGTAACAATTGGTCGCAACCGATGCCAAAATGACGATTACAAAGTTGTTTAATTTGTTGTGTAGTTAATTGAATCTGTTGATTTATGGCATCTATTACAATGAAATCGTTGCCTAAACCGTGCATTTTACTAAATTTTATGTGCATCGTAGCGAAAACTTTGTTGTGTTTTAAATCTAATTTTACTAAAAATATCGTGAACAAACTGAATTAAATCTATTAATATCCAACTAACATGCGACTATGGCGACCAAAAATTTTTTTAGTTATTCGCAGAAAGATGTAAGACATCATGGTTAACGCGATTACCAATAATGTGAGAGTTAAAATGTTACCGTCAATTTGCCACGATAGTTTACGCATTATTATTTCACAAGCAACAACAAAATAGTTGTGTAGAAAATAAATACCGAAACTTGGCTCTGCGAGAAAATTAAGCGATTTTTTGAAAAAGTGATCAAATCGGTAGAATATTGCCATAATTAATATACAACCTGCAATACCTGTGATAAATTTAATGATTTGAAATCCATTTATTGTAAAAAATTGCTGGGGATTAATGTATACATATACTTCTAGGGAATATAAACTTACGAAGATGAGCAATAATCCTAGCCAGTAACGTGCTAAATAGGGTGCAAATTGTTGTTTATAGTGACTTAAATACATGCCAAGTAAGTAGATAGAAACGTAGTGTACAAATGATTGTAGTGGATTATGTAGTGGTGCGATCTCACGCGGTATATACGCCGAAATTAGGATAATAATTACTAAAAGCCAGTAAAAACGTGGATGTTTGTCTAGCCAGATGAAAATAGGTGCGCAAACATAAAATAAAAAAATTACGGGTAAAAACCAGAAATGTGCCATGTGCATACCAGTGATATAGTATAAAAAAACTTGCTGATATAGCGGGTAAGCGTGAAAATATCCATCAGTTGATACAAATAATTCTTCTAAGATGGCCGGGATTGAAACTAAAATATAAGGTAAAATAATGTATTTTAATTTAGTCAGAGCGTATTTTTGTAAGTTAAATTTGTGCGCTAAATGCTGAAATAAAAAACCCGCCAGAAAAACAAAATAACTAGAGGAATTCGTGAAAAAAACGTATAGAAATTGGTATAGTTCCCCGTCGCGCTCCCAAACAAGTATACTACTCGCTAATGCGTGAATAGCTACGATGAAAATAATCGCTAATCCTCTAAAATTATTGATGTAATTTAAATACATCCTCGCCTCCAAATAGGGTAAAACGCCCGCTTATATTAGCACAAGCAAGTAAGAATGGTTATTTTAAGAAACAACGTGGATTATAATTAAAATCTTGTCGCGCATCGAGCGAATCGAAACATAAATTTTGATTCATGCGTTCAATCATTGCGGGTGAAACGTGTTTGAACATGGGTAAATTGTTGAGTAAATAGACTGCAAATTTAAATAGTTGTTCGGGAATAGAAACGATACGCACCGGCTTATTTTGTTGTTGAAAAATTCGCGTCACCATTTGTTGATAAGTTAAAGTTTCACCACCCACTAAATTATACGTTTTATAATAACTTTTCGGATTTTGCAAAATATCAATACAAACTTGGGCTAAATCTTCTGCGTGAACGGGTTGACGCAAACCTAATCCTTGCCCGACAATAGGAAAAAAACCAAAGCGTTGAATAAATTGGCTAATGAACGTAATATTTTTATCCAATCCACAACCGTAAATCAATGTGGGGCGAAGAATCGTCCAAGCAATTTGTAATTGTTCGCATTGCTGCATAATGACTGTTTCAGTATCTGCTAAATTTTGTGCAATCTGTTGTTCACGCAAATCCGGAGAATCCGTTTTGCTAAAACGACTGGTAGAACTAAATACAATAATCCGTTGCGGCGTATGTGCTTGTAATAACGGTGGTAATAGCCAAATAGGTGCAAGGTGTATTAGCACAAATGGTTGAAAAGTGATGAATGGTGTAGTCTGTAAGTCCTGTTGAATCCAAGTAATATTGGGATGATGAATTATGTGTTTTGCTTGGCGGCTGACGGCAACGACTTTGTGTTGTTGTGCGAGTTTTGGTAATAAAAAATAGCCAATTTGATTACTTGCGCCAGTTACTACTGTGTACATAAAGAAACCTATGAAAAATATTAATATTCAATTACCTAAATTAAAGCTAATCAAAAAACGTAAGCGTCCACAGCTTAAAGTAGATGCTTGTCTCGTGTTGTACAATTCGTCCTTGCTCTATACGGGAAAGATGGATTTAGTTGCTCAACATGACATAGAACTTGATGCCAAAAGTATCGCGGATGCAGCTAAACGTTTGTTATTAAATAATAAAAAATTACGTCATATCGCTTTAGCGTTACCAGCGGATGAATTTATTGCGACTGGTTTGAAATTACCGGCGATAGATGATGAAAAATTAAAAGGTGCGGTAAATTTACAATTATCTACCCTATTACCCGGTAATGCTGAACCTTTGTTGTTAGCGGTACAACCACAAAAACAAGGTAAGCAAACTGTCGCATTATGGTTGCCTAGTAAACGTGCAGAATCATTATTTTTAGCGTTTGAGCAAGTAGGTTTATTTTTATCTTGCATTGTGCCGCGCAGCTTATTAACGTTACCTGAGCAGGATGTACAAGTCCAATTATACGACGAGGACGAAGAAACAGTAACATTTTGTGAGTGGTCTGGCACGGCATTGCAACGTTGGTTAAATTTTCCAAAACAAGATTGTGATATTCCTGCATTTAGAAAGCAAATTGAGCAAGAAATTTTTGTAGATGATAATCAACCTCATATCAAGCAGTATCAACAGTTGTCAGATTGGGAAAATTTATCCTTGCCGGGCGAACGAGTATATGATTATGCTTTCGTGCCAACAACTAGTATTTTACGTCAGAAAAAAAGAAAACAGCAATATAGCCGTATTTATGTAGTAGCTGCAATGATTTTCTTGATTATTTTAGGTGTGTTAGGTTTTATGGCGAATTTGTATTATAAGCAGCAATTACAAGCGCATTTGGATGAGTTGCGTAGTCAAACGATGGATGTAAGTCAACTCAAGCATGAAGTATTAATGATTGAGGATGAAATTGGTCCTATTCAAGCCTTTCCCAAACAAAAAGTACAGCAAGTATTAACACATTTAAATCAGGTGATTCCTAAACAAAGTTATTTATCGCGCTTGACATTGGAAGGTGGCATGATTCAAATTGAAGGTTTTAGCCCAGATGCTGCTGAATTAGTTAAACTTTTAACCGATGATCCAATGTATAAAGAGGTACGTTTTACGCGCGGAATTGGTAATGAAAGTGATGCGTTTGGTATTGATTTTAAGTTAGCAGATGTGGATGTTAAAGCTTATTGGGAGGCATATTTTTTACAACAAGTAAAGGGTAAGCGTGGTAAATAATTTTTTGTTATTTTATCATTACGATATGCAAATATTAATTTTATTAGCGAGATTATCATGTCAGCACAACCGCAATTGGATACACCGATTACACCCACAGCATATCTTGCTTTTGAACGTGAACAAATACAGCAAAAACATGAATTTGTAGACGGTATTATTTACGCCATGTCGGGTGCAAGTCGCCACCATGTCCGTATCACTTGTAATTTAATTTCTAGCTTAAATGTGCAATTTAAACAACGAGAGTGCAGCGTTTACGCTAATGATTTAAGAATTAAAGTTAATAAAACAGATTATGTTTATCCTGATGTGGTTGCAATCTGTGGTGTTGAGCAATTTGAAGATGAGCAATTTGATACATTGTTAAATCCAAATGTCATTATTGAAGTTTTATCAAAATCTACTCAAAATTACGATAGAAATCGCAAAATGATGCTATATCAAAATATCTCAACTGTACAAGATTATGTTTTAATCGCACAAGATGAATATCGTGTTGAGCACTATCAGCGAAAAACACAAAATCAATGGTTATTGACATTACTTACTGATTTTAAACAAGTTTTGCAATTAAATAGCGTGAATGCAGAAATTTTGCTAATTGATATTTATGATAAAATTGTATTTAATGATAAGTTAGTATCATAAGTCAGATATACTCATTACGCCCACAGAATAGTTTTGATAGCTTTAATAAATTAAATTTTTCGTGTTTTAAATTAAAAAAGGATGATGATATGCAGCGCGAAATCATTTCAACTGACCAAGCACCTCAAGCCATTGGTACTTATTCTCAAGCAGTCAAAGTAGGTGATACGGTGTATTTATCGGGACAAATTCCATTAGATGCCGAAACTATGCTACTGGTAAGAGATAGCATCGAAGAGCAAATTGATCAGGTTTTTAAAAATTTAAAAGCGGTAGCGCAAGCAGCAGGCGGCGATTTAGAGAATGTGGTAAAACTGAATATTTATTTAACAGATTTAACTCATTTTTCTTTGGTTAATGAAATCATGTCGCGTTATTTTTCTCAACCTTATCCCGCACGAGCAGCAATAGGCGTTGCGTCGTTGCCCAAAGGCGCGCAAGTAGAAATGGATGCAATAATGGTTTTATAGCATTTATTTTAATTTTAGCTGTAAATTTCATAAAAATAGCCAGACTTATTTATTTTGCCTAACATGATTACCTGTATTAACATTGCTATCTCTAATACTGAGAACTCCGAAAAACTTTTTTTGCCTATAATAAAATCAATCACTTATGCAAATACGCTCCACCTAAAATCAATGACTTACAAACTTTTTCAGAGTTTTCAGTATCTCTAATATCTCTGGCACTAATTGAGTTGATGTAATAGTTATGATGATGTTCACCTGATTTTCTCGCATCAGATTCCCGCACATTGAACACGCCAGCCAAAACATCTTTTGCATCTAGCATCTTACGGCAGCCCCGTTTACGGCATTGAATCTGCTCATTATCGTCGGCAAATTCTTTGAGTTCTTGCCATTCAAAATATTCTGGTTCATCACAGCTACAGGGGACAAGCACTTCATATTGCAATGGTTTTTTGTAGCTATTGTGAATTTTTTGTAGTTCATAGTGGACGATGGTCATCAAATCACGACAATGTTGTCCTTCAACTTTGATCGAAATACTACGTTTATCATAGTTTTCAATGACTTCTATTCGTGTATCGTCTCTCTCAAATATCACCCCCGTGCGCCACACTAGTTGTTGTTGATCGGCGATGTCTTCGTGTAGGGCTACGATGAGTTGAGTCACGATACCTTTGGGCATGAAAGCATAGTTTTGGTATAACACGGTGAGATTTTTATCGCTATTCCAACTATATTTAGGTTCATCTTCGCTCAGTAGTTGCGGGGCAATGTAGGTGTTCTCGGAGTGTTTGAGTGAATAGCACAGTTGAAAGTTGCGCATTAAATGTAATAGTTCATTGTGCATGAAATCGTATTGCGGTTGATGCCAGATTTTTTCTAAGTCGTTTTTAGTGAATTGTCCATTTTGTTGTTTTACGATGTCGCTATCCAGTACCCGATAGACGGCTTGTGTAACCCAGTGTGGTTTGAGAAAAAGCGTTCTGAATAGTAATTCATCATTTTGAAAATGTAAGATATTGCCTAAATCGTGCAGCGTTTCGCTGAGTTGCAGTTTGTCTTGTTTGTGTTTAAAACCGTGTTGTTCGCATAGGTCTAAAAATTCTTTTAAATCCATACTATTACGCTTATCTTGTTGTAAAATTTCACGCACAGTTGCCCATGATTTTGGAATCGGTGTGCCGATATGGGGTAATTGTTTTAAGCGATGTGGCAAATCATTCAGTAGTCGCTCAAAGTCTTTGCTGTTGTTGGCTAAATTGGTGGCGTAGACATCTTTTAAATGTGGAAATTGTCCCCTGAGTTTTAGTTCGCCAATGTCGCGGGAACGGTGCGCCTGTAAAGGCACTTTATCAACATGGTGAAAGTCCGTGTAGGAG
>CAYMCP010000003.1:0-62687 GCA_964388965.1 uncultured Thiotrichaceae bacterium
AAACCATCCTCTGTGAATTAGGAATTCAACACTAAATCGATAAATAGTTATCTATAGATAGGTTTAGATAAGTTTGAAATAACGGAAAATTCTACTTATTCTGCGCACCACGTCAAATTTAGCGGACGCTGGTGCATTAATTTAACGAATAGATAAAAAATATCATTAAAATTGTTTTTTTTAACACAACTCCAATCCAGATAATGACTTCATCAACCATTTTTTACCTTCTTTCTCAAAATTTACTAAAATCCGTGCAAAATCACCACTCCCCTCTACCTCAAGCACTAAACCCACACCAAAATTAGGATGTTTTACTCTATTCCCCATTTCAAACTGCGTTGATGCAACTTGTTCAATTGTCGCTTTCATCCGCACTTCTTGAATCAATTCGGCAGGTATTTCACGAATAAATCTCGATGGACGAGCAAAATCTCGTACACCTCGTTTCATGCGCGTTTCGCTGTAGCAAAAATATAATTCTTGTTTAGCCCGCGTGATGCCAACGTAACACAAACGTCGTTCTTCATCGAGTTTATCCTCTCTAATCGTATTTTCATGTGGGAATAAACCCTCTTCCAAACCACACAAAAATACTATTTCAAATTCCAATCCTTTCGCTAAATGCAACGTCATCAATTGCACACAATCTTCATAATCGTTCGCCTGCGTACCGCCAGATTCCAATGTTGCATGGGCTAAAAATGCGAATAATGGATCATGCTCATCATTTGCTTGAGTTTCAAACTCTTTAGCAGCGGTTACTAACTCTTCTAAATTTTCAATTCGACGTTGCGCTTCATCTTTCTCGACTTTTTTATATTCAGCAATTAAGCCACTATGTTCATTTATATATAAAACTTGCTCGCTTAATTTAAAATTTTGGATAATTTGTCCTAATTGCAAAATTAGCTCTAAAAAATCATTTAAACTTTTACGAGCACGATTGCTTAGTTGATGCGTTGTGATTAATTCGCGTGCTGCTTCCCATAATGATATACCCTGCTGCCGTGCGAATTTGCGTACTGATTCTACTGTTTTATCTCCAATACCACGTTTAGGTGTATTAATAATGCGTTCAAATGCACTATCATCATTTTTATGTAAAATTAAACGTAAATAAGCTAAAACATCTTTAATTTCAGCACGTTCATAAAATCGTAATCCACCATAAATACGGTAAGGAATAGATTTTTTTAACATTGCCTCTTCGAGTACACGCGACTGTGCTGCTGTGCGATACAAAATCGCAATTTCTTTTAAACGCCCCTGTCTATCTTGAATCTGCTCGGCGATAAACGTTGCCTCATCAATTTCGGTATAAGCCGCATAAAGATGAATTGGCTCACCTGCCTTGCCATGAGTCCATAAATTTTTACCCAAACGCTCTGAATTGTGCGCGATTAATTCATTTGCAACGGCTAATATTGTGCCCGTAGAACGATAGTTTTGCTCTAAACGAATCGTTTGCGTATCGGGATAATGATCAGCAAATTCTTGAATATGCTCAATTTTCGCACCACGCCAACCATAAATAGATTGGTCATCATCTCCTACTAAAAATAACAAAGGTTTTGTACCGGCAAGCAATTGCAACCACGCATATTGAATTGTATTTGTATCTTGGAATTCATCTACTAGAATGTGTCTAAAACGTTGTTGATATTGAAGTAATAAAATTTCATTATTTCTAAATAATTCATAACAACGCAACAATAATTCAGTAAAATCTACCACGCCCATGCGTTGACAATCTACCTCGTAAGTCGCGTAAATTTGAACCATTTTTTTAAGCCACTGTTCATGATCATGAACCATAATATCTTTAGCGCGTAAACCCTGCTCTTTGCGATGATTAATAAAATATTGGATTTCTTTTGGTAGATAAACTTTTTCATCTAACTCTAACGTGCGTACAACTCGCTTGATAAGACGCAATTGATCATCACTATCGAGAATTTGGAAATTTTGCGGCAAATTAGCTTCCTGATGATGCGCGCGCAACAGACGGTGCGCTGTGCCGTGAAATGTACCAACCCACAAACCCTGTGTTGAACCTTTAATTAATTTTTGTAAGCGTTGCTGCATTTCTCTAGCTGCTTTATTGGTAAACGTCACCGCTAAAACATTATGCGGACGGCTTTGACCCGTCGCAATCAGAAACGCAATGCGGTGTACTAAAACTCGTGTTTTACCCGTACCTGCACCCGCAATGACTAAAATAGGTTTTAATTCTGCCGCGACAGCTTCGCGTTGTTCTTTATTCAAAGGGGTCAAAATGTCTGAAATAAGGTCGTCCATTAGCATTCACTGGTTATTGGTAAAGTTTTGCAACTGAATATTAGCATTTAAAAACCTATCAAAAAAGTGATAGTATGCCGCGCTGTCTTAAAAAATATTTAAATGTATCTATTTGATCATTCACTTTTTGTTGATAAACTGAAATAGACTGTAAAAGTATGTATTTTTTTAGATTTAGACATTTGAAATTAATAACTTACAATTCGTTTTTAATATAAAATTCGCTCCAACCCTGAAACTGCCATAACAGGCAAAATCCATTACACTTTATTAACTTAAATTCATGCGACAATTATTAAACCAATTTGGTCAACAAAGCATACCTTGTTTTTTTGTGATTGATTTTACCAAGCAAAATAGCTATGTATGTGCATTAAATCAACTTCCAGCAGATATTTTATGGTCAATGGATACAGAATATTATCCTGTAAAAACGCCGTATGCTATACAATTAAAAAAAAAACCAATTGCATTTGAAACTTACCAAAAAGCTTTTAATCAAGTGATTGCTGAACTGTACGAAGGTAATACTTATCTGCTTAATTTGACCTTTCCAACCAAAATTTATACTAATGCTTCACTAGTAGATATTTTTTATGCAACACAAGCCAAATTTAAGCTTTACTTTCAAGATCGATTTATTTGTTTTTCACCAGAGCGTTTCATTCAGATTCAAAATAATGTCATTAAAACTTTTCCTATGAAAGGTACAATTAATGCTCTGTTACCTAACGCGAAGCAACAAATTTTAAACAACGCTAAAGAAATGGCAGAACACGTTATGGTGGTGGATTTACTGCGTAATGATTTATCTATGGTGGCAAAACAAGTTCAGGTGCAACGTTTTCGTTATATTGATAAAATTCGGGCAGGTCAACGTCCATTACTACAGGTAAGTTCAGAAATTACAGGGCAATTGCCTACAAATTGGCAGCAGCATTTGGGGGATTTGTTATATACCTTATTGCCCGCTGGCTCTATTTCTGGTACACCTAAGCACAATACGCTAAATATCATTAATCGGGTGGAAATCTATCAAAGAGGCTTTTTTACTGGTATTTTCGGTTATTTTGATGGAAAAAATGTAGACAGTGCGGTAATGATTCGATTTATCGAAAAACAAGGTAATGAATTGATTTATAAAAGTGGTGGTGGCATTACTATTGATAGCAATGCAAAAACTGAGTATCAAGAATTATTAGATAAAGTATACTTGCCAATTTAGTTACGTGAAGGAATTTATAATGAAAAAGTTTATTTTATTGATATTAGCCTTATTTATCGCACATGGCTGTAGCAGCCCACAACCGATTGAAAAATCATCAATTGCTGATACCTCATTCCAGCGTTCAGGCACGATTGCAGGAAAACCACAAGGTGTTTATGACAATCCTAATGTAACGGGTGTTGCAAATTCGCAAATGATCCCAGCAGAGCGGATTATTTATTTTGATTTTGATAAAAGTGATATTCGATTTAATGATCGTTTAATATTAGAGCAACACGCAGCTTATTTGGCAGCGAATCCACAGATTGCGGTACGTTTGGAGGGTCATGCTGATGAACGTGGTTCACGGGAATACAATTTAGCTTTGGGTGAACATCGTGCTTTGGCTACAAAAAGGGTGCTTAATATTTTGGGAGTAGATAATTATCGAATCACGACACTAAGTTATGGTGAGGAGATGCCCCTAGAGTACGGACATGCTGAAATGTCTTGGCAACGCAATCGTCGTGTTGAAATCATATATCCTCCCATGCCAAGCGTTCAAAGATGAGGCTGGAAAAATCTATTATAATCAAAGCTGAAATAGTATTTTCTCTTATTTCTATCGTTTCTATGCTCTACAAAAGGCTTACATTGGGCGGGAGGGCAGGCCGTGAGGTCGAGTGTATTGAAGCGACACAATTCCCGAATAGCAGTAAGTTTTGATTTCGCAGGGGAGGTGTAGAGACAAAGTATGCCTTGTCTCTACAATGTAAAAATAATGATATTTTAACACACTTGCTAAGATTTCAAACCAGTGTATAGAGTAAAATTTTCGTGTGGATTGCGTAACGCCTATTTACAAAACAAATTTTATCCACTCATTCTACGCAATAAATAGCGTTCTCTGACAGAGCAAGTTATACTTGTTTCATGACAAGAAGTTTTGCTAGAGGATAACATGCTAAATCGTTTCTACTTAATCAATTGGCTGCTGTTTTTCAGCTATACTGCGTTTGCTAATCCTGTTTATCAATCCGAATTTTTTACAGGCAGTCCTTACGGAAATAACCAATTCAACGATGAAATTTTAGAAATCCCCAACGCTTATGGATTAATTGTCACTATCAATGGCGAAATAGAGAATAAATGGGATGTAATCACACTATATGATGCAAATGGGCAGAAAATTCAAACGTTCACCGGTCAATTGAATGAGCGTATTGAAGTAGCAGGTTCTAAAATTCGGGTCATATTCGACTCTGATAACCGTAAACATGATTTTCTGGGTGCTAGGGTTAAAATTACGGCACAATCATTTCCACAGCTTTATCAGACTATTAAACAAATACTTACAAATGAAGTTACGCATTTATTAGAAAAAAATACCGGTGAAGCGAGTTATTTAATCAAACAGCACTTAAAACAACTTACTACCCTTGATAATCAGGTGCGCCAAGCGAGAGATGCAGCGCAAATTATTCAGCCAGTGGCAAATGAATTGTTAAAAATTGCTGAAACTTATCGTAAAATTGCTAATCTGTTTCCAGAAGTACAACAAATCCATCAAAATATATTAGATAAATTAGAGCAATTACAAGTAAAAACCAAAACTTATCAGCAGATTGCGCAAACTAATGTTGAGCAATTACAAGCAGAGGTGCAAACAGCGGAAGATGGTTGGCGTAAGGATAATTTACAGCGTGTTGCCAATTTATCTTACACGCAACAAACATTGTGGACACAGTTTTTACAACAACAAACTGAAATGATGGTACAAACAAAAGTTTATTCTGCCCAAGTTTTAGATTTTCTTAATTTTTTAAATATGACGGCGCAAATCTATGAAGGAACAGCACAATTAACTTTAGTACATCGGTCCAGTATTGCAGATTTTCAAAATTTGATGGATTTGTCGCGTTTGCGCAGTATTGTTGATAAAATTGAACAATCTGAATTAAAAATTAATACCTTATTAGAGCAAATTGAAAAAAATAGCCCGTTGGCTTGAGATAGCATATTATGTCGGATAATCAGCAAAATACTGCACAAATTGATGACGAAAAAAATCCATCAAAACAGAAAACTAAAAGTTTTTCGGTTTCTTCGATGGTATTTCTTGTTTTTTTATTTATCCTTCTTGTTGGCGTGGCTTGGATATTAACAAAAGCTATCGAAAATATAACTAAATCTGAAGATAATGTAGAAAATGCGAATACAGCGATAAATTCAGCAGCAAATGTAGATAACGTTGCAATGCTTGCATCTACATCGTTAAAATCTGCCAGTCACACCAACATAGAAACTGCATTTGAAAATACAAGTAAACTAGCCGAAAATAATAACAAGCCGGGCGAAAATACTAACAAATCCATTGAAAATACAGCAATTGAGGCACAACCAATAGGAACGATGATAACAAGTGATGGTACTCGGATTGAAACTGCTTTTGAAAAACCAGCCTCATCATTGGAAAGCATTAAAAATAAACAATCTCCTCCTAAAATATCTCGACCTCCTGAGCAGTTACAGCTTGATATGCAAGTCAATTATGAGCAGAGTCAATGGTCTGCATTAAGTCAGCATTTGCTGGAATTGGAAACAGAGTGGAAAAATAAATTTCAAACCATTTTTGAGCAATTTACACCACAATTAGACGTTAGAATACAAACGGTTAAGCCAGAAAAAATCATTAAAACCAGAGATACATCATGGTCAGATGTGTTAAATACTGTGCTGGAAATGGAAACAAATCGTATTGCAATGAGTGATGTATTTGTGCAGCAATTACAACTTGAAGTGACAGCATTAAATCAATTATCAGAAAAATTCGCAAATGTTGCGACGGTTTCTAGCTGGCAACAGACAGCAGAACAAATTTTAGCATTAGAGGTATATCGTGTTGAAATGCTGAAAATGGCACAGCAATGTTGTCAAAACTGATGCGCAGTGTGACTTTTTTGCTTATCTCTATTGTATCTGATGAAAAAACACATATATTACCCGTTGTGCATTTTTTAACCTACAATCTCAAACACTAGGAGAGATCATGAGCGTATTAGTAGGACGTAAAGCCCCAGATTTTACCGTACCTGCGGTATTAGGTAATGGTGAAATTGTTGATAATTTTAGTTTTTCTGAAGCAACTCAGGGTAAATATGTGGTTGTTTTCTTTTATCCTTTGGATTTCACCTTTGTATGCCCTTCCGAATTAATCGCTTTTGATAAACGTATTGAAGCATTCCAAAAGCGTAATGTTGAAGTGATTGGTGTATCTATTGATTCTCATTTTACGCATAACGCATGGCGTAATACACCCGTAGAAAAAGGTGGTATTGGTCCAGTTCGTTATACTTTGGCTGCGGATATGACACATCAAATTGCTAAAAATTATGGTGTCGAAACACCTGACGGTGCGGTTGCATTTCGAGGTTCTTTTTTAATTGATAAAGAAGGTATGGTGCGCCATCAAGTGGTTAATGATTTACCATTAGGTCGTAATATTGATGAAATGTTACGCATGGTTGATGCCTTACAATTCCATGAACAGCACGGCGAAGTATGTCCAGCAGGTTGGCACGAAGGCTCAGCAGGTATGAAAGATACGCCAGACGGTGTTGCTGCATATTTATCAAGCCACGTTAGCGAGTTATAATTGTTTTCCGGGATGGCCAACAGGCTGTCCTTTAGCAATTATCGACGCTAGAGTGCGAAATTTTAGTGTCGCTTTACATCTAAATTATAACTAAATTTTCACAAAATCACTTTTTCCTGTAATGCAATCTTTTGTTCCAAATAATGTTATTTTAGCTGGTGTTGACGAAGTTGGACGCGGACCACTCGCAGGTGCAGTTTTCGCCGCCGCTGTGATCTTAGACGCGACGCTGCCTATAATCGGTTTAAAAGATTCTAAAAAGCTGTCGAAAAAAAAACGCGAATTACTTGATAGCGAAGTTCGACATAAAGCTAAAGCGTGGGCATTAGGTCGCGCAGAAGTAGAGGAAATTGATACGTTGAATATTCTGCAAGCCAGTTTATTAGCAATGCGGCGTGCAGTTTTAGCTTTGCATATTGAGCCGCAACACGTTGTAGTAGATGGGAAATTTTGTCCAGCATTACCCTATCCAACTCAAGCAATCATTAAGGGTGATAATCTAATAGCAGAAATTAGCGCAGCATCCATTATTGCCAAAGTAGCGCGCGATAAGGAAATGTGTGAATTAGATAAATTATATCCAGAATATGGCTTTGCGCAGCACAAAGGCTATCCGACTAAGCGACACCGTTTAGCACTGCAACAATATGGTATAACACCGATTCATCGTCGTTCTTACGCGCCAGTACGTGCTTGTTTACAGTAGATTTTAATCAATACACGTTTCCATCATCAAAATCTTCGCCATATTTTTCAAAAAACAATATCTTCGCCATAGTGGCTAACTCATTGATTTTACATGGTATGCAAAAATCTGACTTTGCGCTCCAGCCGACCGCTTTACATAGCGCAAACATTATCGGTATTTTTTACTCACATTGGGCAAGGCTCAGGTTGTGGAATTTGATATATTGAAGCGATACAACTCCAAAATAGCCGCAACATTTTGATTTTCAAGAGAATTAGCCCCTCAAAGAACGCATAATACTGATCTAGTATATGAATTTTTTGGCTAATTTGGTTAGGCAAATATTTTTCTAGCTACGTGAGCATCTTGCTCGATTTGTTGTTTTAACTGCTCAAGGTCAGTAAATTTTCTTTCATCACGGATTTTATTAATAAATTCTACTTCAACGTATTTTCCGTAAATCGTTTGCTTAAAATCAAATAAGTGTACTTCTAGCAATAAATGTGAACCATTTACTGTAGGACGCATACCCAAATTGGCAATACCTTTTAATGGATGTTGCTCAATTCCGTATACTTGTACAGCAAATACACCATGTAACGGCGATTTATGGCGATGTAGAAAAATATTTGCAGTCGGAAAACCAATAGTACGACCACGTTGTTGACCGTATACAACGCGCCCACTAAGCATATAAGGTCGTCCAAGCAATTCACTAGCAAACTGTATATGACCTTGTGCCAGTAGGTGACGAATTCGCGTACTACTAACGCGCTCACCGTCTATGGCGAATGTATGTTGTTTTTCAATTTTAAATTGATAGAGTTTTGCAGCGTCATACAAGGTTTGATAACCGCCTTGTCGTTGTTTACCAAAATGAAAATCATCACCTATAACAAGGTGTTTGATACCTAAACTTTGAATTAAAACCTGTTGAATAAAGTCATTTGGTTCAAAATTGGCGAATTTTTTACTAAAACGTAAACATAACACTCTATCTACACCATAATGTCGAAGCGCAATTAATTTTTCTCGTAGACGGGTTAAACGAGTTGGTGCTTTTTCTGGCGTAAAAAATTCTTGAGGCTGTGGCTCGAATATGATCACGGTCGCTGGTAAATTTAAGTTTAGCGATGTTGTTTTAACTTGTTGAATAATTGCCTGATGTCCACGATGTACACCATCAAAATTCCCTATCGTTGCCACACATTGGTGATGTCGAGGTCTCAATTGTGAAATACTACGGATAAACTCCATTACACTATAACCAATTTTTGTTTAAAATTAAGATGATATGATCTCAATAGATTATGAAATTTTTTTTATTCCGCTTCACAACTGAAAGTTTGTGGCATCATACTGCTGGTCGCAAGATGAGGTTGCCAATTATCCAATGAATCGTTGATATGACGATAAAAATTCACTTTGAGCGTAAACGGTATTTCAACACCTATAGAGGCTTGTGCTTGTCTAATCTGCTCGCACGGATCGCTAATGTTGATTTGTTGCAAAAAGTCTTTGGATAGTAACGCTAAACCACGACTAATTGTCTCATCAGGTGAGGTTACATCTACGTGTCCGTCAATGCCTAAATCCGAAGATGCACTAATAATACTATCGGCGGATTGAATAAACTCATCTGCTATAATAAAAATATTTCCACCATTGCCTTGGTAAGCCTGAGCCCGAATGCTTGAACGGTTCAAAGTTAAAAATTGTGGTTCAGTTATATCTAAATTACCCCCATTACCAGCACCTTCCTGTACACTGGTCGAAATTTGCGCGTTTTTTAAAAATAAAGAGCCTCGTGTATTAATTTGAATTCCACCCCCACCTGCACTAGTAGATTCCGTAGTAATTTGACTACCGTCTGACAAATATAAACCATCACGTATATTTAATTGCAATAATCCCGCGTCGCCACCAGTAATTTGTTGTAACCACTGTCCATCACGATATAAGTAACTTTTACCTATATTTTCCACTAAAACGACATCGCCAGTTTGTGCTGACAAGCTATCACGTTGTGCCAAATCGCTTACACGATAATTTTGATTAAGTGGTATCCATTGCTGACCGTCATAAATTTCAGATACACCCCTGTCTGTTAATGTAGAAATATAACCCGTATGCGCAACAACAAATTTATTTTGTTCTGCCAAATTTTGTACGGTGTGCGTTTCGGTATCGCTTAAATCCAACCACTGACCATCACGGTAAATAAAGTAATCAAATTGCTGATTTTGATTTAACACGCCTATCGTACCATCTAATAGTGCTTGTTGTTGCGACAATGCTTGCAATTGTGCCATCGTATTGGCTTCATAATGAAGTAGTCGCGTAGGACCCACTATATAAAAATTATTAATTGGGTCTAATAGTCCTGAATAAATGAACGTTGCAGGTTTACCCCCGCCTGCATCTTTTACACGCATGACAGTTCCATACGGATAGGGCATAAGACGCTCTACACCATCATACCAACCATCGGTTTTAAAAAATAATTCCTCAATAGTTTCAAATTCCACCACGTCATTGCCACCTGACTCGTCAAAGGCTATCCAACTTTGAAATACACCATATAAATCAGCATAGACATAACGCTGTCCTGTTTCTTCAACTTTTATTATATCACCATTACTAATTAAATAATTTTCGGTTAAATTTTTCAATGTTTCCATATCTGGTACGCTGTGAATATAATTAATCCGTGTAAGATTATCACCATTATGTGCGTAATAGGCAATACGTCCTGCACTATCTAATACTTTAACCACATCGCCAGTCATTAACATTTTTTCACTGCGCTCAATGGCATTAGCATAAGTGTATCGATTAGTCGCTTGGCTGTCTGAGGTGATTAAACCACTATTATCCATTACTAATTTATTTAAATTTAACGAAATATTACCAGCTTCGCCATCGCCTGTGGTAGAAGTTGAAATTTGTCCCTGATTTTCCAATGTGAGTTGATTAGCAGTGATATTAATCGCACCACCTTGACCAGCATAACCATCCGACCCTGTCGTGCGTGCATAAATACCACTGGTTGACTCATTATAAACTTTAGGAGAAAATTCAGATAGATAACGTAGTTGCGTATTGCCAGCCTTCTCAGTAACTAAGCCTGCTGCATTACCAGAAATATGTATATCACCTTGAACCAATATATTAATATCTCCACCTTTTTCGCTAATATTGGTATTACTTTCAATCACGCCGCCTTTTTCAATGATTAACGTTCCAGTCTGCAAATCAATCGAGCCACTGCTACCCGTATTATTGCCTACGCCAATCGTTCGCGCATAAATGCCAGAGCCAAATCCTTCACGATTTTCACCAAATTCATTTACTCCGGATAATTTTGTTTCGCCACTAACACGAATAATAATTTGTCCCGCATCGCTACTTTGTCCCCATTTAGGCGAATCCGAACTATTACTAACCAATCCACCATCCATTAAATATAAACTTGCCGCTTCGATTTGAATTAATCCACCTTTACCGCTACTTACATCTTTTGATAGATTAATCGAGCCTGATTTTAATGAGCTAGCTCTACCTTTGCCCTCTTGACTCACACCTGAAATGGTCACAGCACCTGTTGCTTTTAAAATAGTGCGTCCTGCGTTCCCCCCAGCGTTTTTTGCTGTTGTATCTATGAATGCCCCATCTTTTAAAGTGATATGATTAGCTTCCAAAATGGTATCGCCACCGTCACCACGCCCTAAATAAGCATCGGAAAATAAATGCACATTTTCAATTAAATTAATGTCTTCGGTCGCTTTAAGCTCGATATTGCCGCCTCGTCCAGAGCCGAATACACCAACATTAATCATACCGCCAGATATTTCAATATTTTCAGCCTCGATGAATAGATTACCACTATCACCTGCGTTGCTTTCTTGGCTGTAGGCATTCACGTAAATGATAACATTATTTAATTTAACGGTTTGTTGGGCGTTGAGTTTAATATCACCACCTTGTCCAGAAGCGGTTGCACTTGCTTCTAAATCATTGCTATCAATATTAATTGAATTCGCTTGAACTTGAATATTGCCGCCATGCCCTGCGCCACTCGTTTCTGAATCTAATGGATACAAACGTGAATTATCGGCATTTTTTCCAGAAATTGTGAATTGTTGTGCGGCGCGCAAATTAATCTCTGCTCCATTACCGTCTCCTGTGGTTTGGGTGCTGATTTGCGAGCCTTGCGTTAATGCAATATGTTTGGCTGCAATATCAATTTTACCGCCACCTATTTGCGCTGTTTTTGCTTGTAATACACTGTCTTCTAATACAAATTGTTCTGCACGGATAAAAATTTGTCCGCCATCATTTACATTAATTTGTGACTGTTGTTGAATATTGACATCAGCTAACTGAGCGAATTGAGATAAGTTTAATGTATCTAAATTCACCTCGCCCCTGCCTTGAGTTGCTATTAAATTAATCCTTCCTGCGGATATAGATAAGCTAGGTAGACGTTGAGTTGTGGATGATGTTTGTCCGCGACTGTTGGTCGAAACGTCATAGAAAAAGCTACCTTGTAAAATATTAATTTCGCCGCCAATCAGTGATAAATTTTTGCCTTTAGGTACGCTCAATCCAGTGGTTAATTCCGTGTCTGCTGTTAATTCTCCATATCCTCGTAGCTCAATTGGTGTTGCAGCTTGGATAAAACCGAATGCGCTGACTGGTGCAGTTGTAAGTATCGTATCTTGTGGGTTTTGCGCGTCGAAACGCCCACCGTCTGCGAATGTTAGATAATGAGCTGTAGAGGCGTAAAAGCTGCCTTGAATGTCTAAACGCGCTTGCGCGCCAAATCGCAGACCCGCAGGATTGAGTAAATAAAAATCGGCATTGGGAATGGTAGAGCGAATTGTGCCATCAATAAAGCTTGGTTTACCACCTGTGACGCGAGTAATAATATTTTCAATATTTGCCGCACCTGAAAAGGTGACGATTTCATTTTGTTGTAAATTAAAAGATTCAAAACTATGAAACAAATTGTTGCCAAGCCTCAATCCCACATCTTCTGTTATTTCATTACTCAAAAAGATGTTAGGGGAAAGACTATGATCAAGCACGATTTCTGCGTATAGTGGCGTTGACAACATTAGGAAGAACAATAGTAAACGACATCGTTTCATGATATTCACCAGCTATTGAGCTTAGGTGGGGCGAACAACGGTAACATTTTTCTGCTTCCCTCCCAAGCATACGAAAATAAATATTTTTTAATTTATATAATAGTTTGCTAATAATATACACTAGGTACCGCGCAATTCCCATAGTAATTTGTTTTTAGCAAATTCTCGATTTAAATAACAATTGTCAGTCAGCAGTAACTGTAAGCTGAATAAAGTAAACTTCGCTTTTTTTATTTTTCGTTACAAAATTGACAATAGTTTCACCGAATTAAACTTGCATTTTTTTGCAAACTGATAATTTTTTAGTCTCCAAATTAAAGCGTTTGCTGCAATCGTGGTAGCGGTACGATTGTTAATTGCTTTATAATAATTCGCTAACATGACTGGCATTGGACATTCTGGAATGATGAAGCAAAATCAAAAAATGAGAATTACAGACCCTTATCTAAAAGAGCGCGTCAAACTTTCTGGTGAGCAGCGTTCAGGTGGTGGTTGGTTTATTGGGCTAATTTTACTTGGTATTTTGGTAGGGGGCGGCTACTATTTTTATCCGCAAATTCAATCGTATACAAAACCTATGGTTGAACAAATACAACAACAAATTGCAAAATTAACCGCTAAAGATGAGACATCAAAACCGATTGATACGGCAAGTAATGAAAATAATACACCGCCACCCGTAACGACATCTGAGATAACACAGCCAACAACAGAAACAGTAGAAATAGCTGAAAATTCAGAAACGTTAGCTCCAGTCGAAATAGTCACTGCTGAACAAGAAACACAATCAGAGAAGACGGTGACATCATTACCAGAGGTCGCGGAGCGTGAAAAAACACCGCTAAAAGATGTACCACTCACAACAGCTTTACCACATGAAACGCCACAGGATGTATTAGCCAAACCGGCACCGCCGCCACAGCAAGCAGAGGCTGAAACAGAAGAAGTTAAAAAAGTTACAGCAGAAATTGAAGAACTCGTGTCGAAAGCGAATCAACAGTTGCGGCGCACACGTCTAACTAAGCCAGAGGGTGATAATGCTTATGAAACATATCAAGCTCTATTAGAATTGGATACGGAAAAAGCAAATGAAATTTTAACGAGTATTGTGGATTTATACCAGCAGGAGGCGCAGAATAATCTTAAAGAGGGTTGGATTGCTTACCCTGTCAATCGTAATGCTATGCTTACTTATCAGCGTTTACAAGAGATTGCGCCAGATCATGAAGGCACTAAAAATTTATTAAAAGATATTTTGTTAGCATTAAAAGCGCGAGTAGACATGCACTTAGAGCGTAATAACATTTTTGAGCCTGCAAATGATAATGCTTATATTAATGCGGGTTTGATGTATAGTGCTGCACCACAGCATGAAATAACCCAAGCTAGTTTGGCGACAGTTGAACAACGTATGTTAGAAATTGCAGACAGACAAATTGCCCAGAAAAAATTTACGACACCAGAGGACGATTCTGCTTATAAGACTTATCAAACGATGTTAAAAATGAATCCTAATAGTGTCAAGGCAAAGCAAGCTGTTCAGGCATTAGCAACACGTTATTATGATTTAGCTTTGAAGCGTAAACGTCAAGGACGTGAAACGGCAGCCCTTTCCCTAATCGAGCGCGGTTTAGGTATTGACCCTGAGCATGAAAAGCTTAATCGCCTAAAGCAACAACTTGAAAATTAATGGCACCCAGAATTTACGTTACCCATATAGTCATCTTACGTTGAGTTGATGCTACTTTTCACAAGATTACTTGTGGTATTTTTATTAAGATTAGGGTGTCAAGCGGATGCAAGAAAATTTTGTTCGATTACTCACTGAATTTATTGAATTTATAAAAACGACAATTGATGGTATCAAGTTATATCTGCTGGCTCACCCTGTTGAGGTATCTGCCGTTGTCGTCGTCCTTATTGTTGGCTTGATTTTATTGCTTTATTTACCGAAAATATTATTAATGATATATAAAGATATAATACAATTATCTATAATCTTATTAAGATGGGTCGTTATCATGGTCATTATTAGTTCTCTCATTTGGTTAATAGCTAGTTTTTACCCTAGTTGTCAGTTGTTAAATCAACATCTAGGGACTAGCTTAAAATGTGAGAAAATTGAAAATGCAAATAAAGTTAAATAGTCATTAGTGATTTCCACAATATAGAAAAAATAGAAAAATAGAAATCGAATACACTTGAAAAATCCCTACATTCCAAAGGTAAGTCACGGTGATCAAACTATGTTTCACGTCGAAAACAGGTTTTTGTTGTTCATTTTATGCTATTTTCGTGGCAATATGGGTGAGTAAGATTTTTTTGTAACTTAGAACTATTTTGCTTTTAAAACAAGAAATATATACATTACCTCAAATAAGTATGTTGTAAGGATTTTAGGGATGCCTAAAGAACCACTACCAGAAGAACACGCTACGGGAGAAACCCGATTATTACGCATTTTAATTGTAGATGATGATGAAGTTATTTTAGTCATGTTGTCAGCATGGTTAGCAGAAGCAGGTTATGAGGTGGAAACTTGTAACGCAGGTGAGTCTGCCATGGCAAGATTGCCAGAATTCAGACCACACCTAGTTGTAACCGATTTGCGTATGGAAGATATGGATGGTATTGCTCTACTAAAAGAAGTGCAAAACTTTAATTCTGTATTGCCCGTTATCATGTTGAGTGGAACGGCTGATATTTCTGACGCGGTGCGTGCAACTCATCAAGGTATTTTTGAGTTTTTAACTAAACCGATTGAAAATCCAGAAAAATTATTAGAATGCGTCAAATCTGCTCTAAATTACGTCGGTCTAGCTGACGCTGATGAAGATAGTTTCGCGCCTGAAATTATTCACCGCTCTTCAATTATGGCAAATTTATTAAAACAGGCGAAAAAAGTTGCGAAAGCAAGAAGCAGTGTTTTCATTGGCGGAGAAACGGGTACGGGTAAAGAATTACTAGCACGCGCAATTCACCGAGCAAGTCCGCGTGCTGATGAAATGTTTTTAGCGGTCAATTGTGGTGCATTGTCAGAGCAATTATTAGAATCAGAATTATTTGGGCATGAAAAAGGGGCGTTTACAGGGGCTGTGCGCAAAAATTTAGGATTATTTCAGGCAGCGAATGGTGGCACGTTATTTTTAGACGAAGTGGGCGACATGCCTGCCAGTTTACAAGTTAAATTGTTGCGCGTTCTACAGGAAGGACAAGTTAAACCCGTTGGTGCAATCAATAGTGTACCGGTTGATGTACGGATTATTTCTGCAACGCATCGTGACTTGGAAATGGAAGTAAAACGCGGTGAATTTCGTGAAGATTTATTTTATCGCTTAAACGTGATTCCGCTGTACATGCCATCGCTCAAAGAACGTGGTGAAGATATTCCACTACTGTTAGATTATTTCTTAGGCATCCATGCAGAAGAAGGCGGTGAAACGATGCGCTTCTCGCCTGAAGCATTAGACTATTTGGCATCACTACCTTGGCCTGGCAATGTACGTCAATTACAAAACGTAGTTGAACAATGTAGCGTCCTGTCACCGTCGCCGATTATTTCACTCTCATTAATTAAACAAGCATTGCGCGAATCAGAAAATAAGTTTCAAACCCTCGCACAAGCACGTAAAGAATTTGATCGAAATTATTTATTGCGTGTCATGAACATGGTTGCAGGTAATGAGGAAAAAGCGGCAGCAGTAGCGGGTTGTGAATTGGCGGAACTAAAAAGCCTATTAAAAACACACAATATTAACCCGATGCGTTTCCGTAAAGTAGTAGAAGAGGATGCCGTTGAGGAAAGCAGCATCCACTTAGTTTAAGCAATTGCTATTTTTTTGATATGCGCATTAAGACGACTTTTATGTCTTGCAGCTTTGTTTTTATGAATTAATCCTTTGCTAGCCATACGATCAATGACGGGTACTGCTTTTTGATATGCTGTTTTAGCCGCTTCTAAATCATTCGATGTAATCGCGTTTACTGTTGCTTTAATATGAGTACGCATCATTGAACGCATACTTGCATTGTGTTTACGGTGTTTTTCTGCTTGACGTGCACGTTTTGCAGCTTGACGAGAATTAGCCAAAGTCACTTACTCCTTAATTAATCAATGAAAACTTGCGATTATCTAATGAACGTACTAAGTTAGCAAGTATTTTTTATAATCGTCACAAGGAAAAACCTCATTCTACGCGGTGTGTAGAATGAGCCACTGACGCACCAGCGTCATGTCATGAGAATCTCACTTAACACCAGCCGCTTTGGCTAAAGTAGAAGTGCGTTGAATACCTAATGCCTCACGAGTTTGCACTGATGCTTGAACTAGCTGCTCACGTAAGGTTTTTGTTGTTTCTAAAAAATATTGTTTACGTTGTATTTCTTGTTTTTTTAATTCCGCGAGTTGTTTTTCATAAGCTTCATTTGGAATTTGTAAAGTTAATGGATTTTGTGGTTGATTCTCTAAACGCACTTCGTAATGTAAATGTGGACCTGTTGCGCTACCAGATTGACCGATATAGCCAATTACCGTACCTTGTTTTATGCTTTGTCCTACCTTAATGTCAGCAAAACTAGATAGATGTGCGTACAACGAGCTATATTGCTCATCATGTTGCAGTATGATCGTGTGCCCATAACCTCGCTTCCAACCTTTAAATGTCACGGTTGAAGAACTGGCTGCTAAAATTTCTGTTCCAGTTGGTGCCGCGTAATCCACCCCGCTATGAAAACGATATTTACCCGAAATGGGATGAAGACGCATACCATAATTAGATGAAATTCGCGCATTTTTTACTGGAATCATTAAAGGATTTAATTTTTTAACACTGCGTTTTGCTTGGGCAAACAAAGGCGTACCATCAGGATAATAATACGTGGTACTATTTTCCTCATTCGTGTGACGAATTGCTTGATGTATTTGATTATCATTAAACACTTCGACCGCTAAAATATCACCAAATTGAAATTCATCGCCATGATAGTGTTTTTCATACACAACAGTAAAAAAATCATTCTTTTGGAATAAGTGAAAATCCTCATCCCAACGAAAAATTTCCATTAAATTTGATAGTAAACTATCTGGTAATCCTGCTCTATAACCCGCTTCAAATAAGGAACTTGTCACCTGTCCA
The DNA here is from genome assembly GCA_964388965.1 of uncultured Thiotrichaceae bacterium. Taxonomy (GTDB): domain Bacteria; phylum Pseudomonadota; class Gammaproteobacteria; order Beggiatoales; family Beggiatoaceae; genus Albibeggiatoa. The sequence goes on from CAYMCP010000003.1 coordinate 18,140, forward strand.
TAAGCTGTTTCTACTTTGGTTTGCACTTCCGCTTCAATGATTTCAGCTTTAAAACCATCTTCAATTTGGTAAACATGGAACTCAGATGCAAAGCCTAAATCAAGTATAAATTGTTCGACGTTACCTTGCTCATCGCGTTTGACGCGAATTTTTTGTTTAGGACGTAGTTGGTGTAATTTTTTCGCTAATTTTTTATCTGCATTAGCAATTTGATATAAATGAGATTTGTTTAATTCATAACGGCTAAAAATAGCTGATAGCGTATCTCCTTCTTGTACTTCCATTTCGATCCAAGGCGAAAATTTTGCCTTTTCCTCTATCTTTTCAACAACGACACCCTTAGTGACAGGTTGCACTGATTTAGGAATAATCGTATCAATTTCAGCTAAAGCCTTGTCGAGCTGCAATGGGTCTGGCGCAATTTTTTCGATAATATCGTGACTGGCTTGAATATTATCTACTACCAAAGCATTAGAGTTGGTTAGCCACCAAGCAAAAGGTAGCACAGCAACAGTTGATAGCGCAGAAACAATACGCACTGCTGAAACTTTGGTAGGTTTAGTAAGACCATATTCAATGGAATAATGATAACCCTTCAATTTAGGTGGCAAAACAATTCGCTTACCCAAGAAGCGTTCACGCATAGTTGTTGTTTTCATAATTATTGTCGCATCGTATTTGTTGACAGTTATCGAGCGGTTAATAGCCCATTATTGTCAATAGTTACAGTTGACTCAGGAAAATCTGTTTTAGTCAGTTGACGCAATAATTGAATGGCTTGCTTATTGTTGTCTATTTTTACCACACCTTTTTCTACCTGTTTAGCGGGTGTGATTTTGGCGTTAATGAATTCACCTATTTCATTTACATTAACTTTAATAATAGGCGCAACGCCATTCACCCCTCGCAAATTAAAACGTCCATAAGTGCAGAAATTACCTAAGCTATAAGCAATAAACCTTTGTTTATATACTTCAACAGCGCGTGTGACATGAGGTCCATGACCAAATACCACATCTGCGCCAGCATCAATCACAGCATGAGCAAATTCATACACATTACCGCGATTTTCTCCATAGAAATACTCTGTTTTACGTGTAACATGTTGATGCTTAGCACCTTCAGCACCACCATGAAATGAAACAATCACAATATCAGTTTGTTTAGCCAATTGTGAGATAATTTTTTTAGCGGTTGGAATATCTTTAATACTTTGTGTGCCGATATTCGGCGCGAAAGCAGCAAAGCCGTAACGTACACCGTTTTTAGTAAAAATCGTAGTAGGTTTTGTACTTAAACCTGCATAATTTAGCCCTAGCTCTTTAAGGACGCTTTGCGTATTTTTCAAGCCTGCATCACCAAAATCACGCACATGATTATTTGCAATACTCATCACATCAAAACCCGCGTCTACCAAGTTACTTGCTAATTTTTCTGGCATTCGGAAAGCGTAACACTTAGTACTAGATTTGCAATTTTTAATTGTCGCCCCACTGTCTAAGATTGTGCCCTCTAAATTACCGAAAGTCACATCAGCATTTTGCAAAATAGAGTAAACCGATTTCATCAAATCTTTACCGTCGTTGGCAGGTAGGTACGCAGAAGAAGGGAAATTACTACCCAACATAATATCCCCCACGCCGATAATACTAATTTCCTTTGCTATCACTTGCGTGGTAAATAGTAAATTAAATAATAAAATAATTAATAACTTCATTTATCAACCTTATTATTGGATCGTTGTTTTAGTCCATCCATTTCTAAACCGCAAATGGAGCGATAAACCTAGGTCTACCACTCCATTCTACCGACTAATCATGACATACTTATGTAGAAAATAGGTTCAGATTGTGGCAAAGTGCCATATTTCTGCCCGATTTAGTCAACTACTATAAGCGTCCACCGCGCACAAAATGCTTACGGTAATAGCTATTATTTAAACTGGTAATTGTCACATCTTTCGCGCCTTTAGCTCTAGCGTGGATAAATTTATCATCTCCAATGTAAATACCCACATGTCCAATTCGCTTACGATTATTTCTACTGTGGAAAAATACTAAATCACCCGGTTGTAATTCATCTCTACTGATCGGCTTTGTATGCTGATATTGCTGATGTGCCGTGCGCGGTAAATGACTAATACCTACTTTCTTAGAATTATAGATGACAAAACCACTACAGTCGAAACCACTAGGTGACACACCGCCGTAACGATATGGATAACCAAGATATTTTTTTGCACTTTCGATCATTTCACTCAATTCTGGCATAGCTGCTTTTTGGTAGGAATAAACTTGCGGTGTTCGCGCTTTATCTAAATTAGTATCTTTCTGCACTTGGGCAGTAGTAGGAGTATGTTCACGTTGTGGAGTAGGAGCAGACTTTTTGCGTTGTTCAACCTGCTTAACCTGTTGCTGACGCTGTGCAACTTGTTGACGCGGAGGCTCGTAATCAAGTGCTACACGTGTCCCATTTTGCTCAATTTCACCTTGAAAACTATTAGCTTTTTTAGTGAAATGCAATGTTTTTTTACTGTCAATAACTAAACTCAAGCTTTCAACGTGATTATTATCGGCGCGGGTTACAATCAATTTTTGATTAATGCGCAAATTTTGTAATTGACTACGAGATTTACGATGTAATCTTAAAATACGTTCTAAATCACCCAAACTGAGCTGATAGTGACGGAAAATTTTATATAATGTGTCACCAGATTTAATTTTTAACGCTAAGCGGTTAGATTCAAAATTAGGCGTTTGTTGTGACTTGATTTCAACTGGTATATTTGCTAGTACAGCGTCTGCCTCAACCATACTGTGTTGTGCTAGAGAAACTAACACTGGCTCATCATCTTGTAAAATTTCCCCATCAAAGCCAAAATCATTTCTATAAATTTGTAACTCTCGGTCTTCACCCAAGTGCAAAATCAAGTCAACCACATTGCCGTCATTATCATGTAGAATAAAAACTTTTTGATTAAGTTGCAATTGCGATAATTGCGGTTTAAATTGTTTTAATTGTAAAATCTTGTATAAATCTGCTGTTTTCAGATGATGTCGTTCAAAAATATGAGTTAAGGTATCACCGGATTTAACTGTCTCATCAATTTCTTGATAGAGGTCTTGTTCTAGTATTTCTTGAGATTGTTCAATTTCGGAAATTGGATTGCTTGCGGGTGAGCTGGAGAGAGGGAAATTAGGCGCAAATGCCGCGCTACTCGTCAGCCACCAAGCAAAAGATGCAACACCTAGTGAAGTCAAAGCAATTAAGCTTGAGCGAAATTTGGTAATTTTCATATTGTGGATTTGATCTTTCATAAACTTTAACTCAAGTACATCACGCGATGATTCAATACTTTAAATATGAGCTTAAACCTTTGATGAGCTTAAAGTTATACCTTTAAAATTGCGTATAACTCATTGTCTGTATTATTATTTGTCATAAGATATACTATACATTGAATACGGTAAATAGTCAATAAGTTATACACTTATGTTAAGCTATTTTAAAGCGGCTACATTCAATCATAAATTCAGCCGTTTGTCACTTATTTTTACCCTTTTACACAACACTGAGGTTTATATGAGTTCAGTCACGGATGCACTGCAACAAATAAAATTGGGCGTTCACGAACTATTGATTGAGGATGAATTACGCAAAAAATTAGCAACGGGTCGTCCATTGCGTATCAAAGCAGGTTTTGACCCTACCGCACCAGATTTGCATTTAGGACATACTGTTTTATTAAATAAAATGCGTCATTTTCAACAACTTGGTCACGAAGTAACATTTTTAATTGGAGATTTCACCGGCATGATTGGTGATCCCACAGGAAAAAATGAAACCCGTCCACCATTGACTAAGGAACAGGTCAAAGAAAATGCCAAAAGTTATCAGGAGCAGATTTTTAAAATTTTAGACCCTGAAAAAACAGTAATTCGGTTTAATTCTGAATGGATGGGAAAAATGACTGCAGGCGACATGATTCAACTTGCCGCAAAACACACAGTAGCACGAATGCTAGAGCGTGACGATTTTCATAAACGTTATACGGGTGGCTTGCCGATTGCGATTCATGAATTTTTATATCCACTGGTACAAGGTTATGATTCTGTTGCATTAAAATCGGATGTTGAATTGGGTGGGACAGATCAGAAATTTAATTTACTAGTAGGTCGTGAATTACAAAAGCAAGCAGGTTTAGAGCCACAGGTTGTACTGATGATGCCGATTTTAGAAGGTTTAGACGGTGTGCAAAAAATGTCCAAATCTCTAAATAATTACATTGGTATTTATGAATCAGCATTTGATATTTTCAGTAAATTGATGTCTATTTCTGATGAATTAATGTGGCGTTATATTGAGCTATTGAGTTTTAAATCAGTGACAGAAATTCAACACTGGAAAACGGATGTTGAAAATGGCAAAAATCCACGCGATGTAAAAGTTGAGTTTGCACAGGAAATTGTTGCACGTTTCCACAGCCAAGTTGCCGCCGAACACGCTTATGCTGACTTTATTGCTCGTTTTAAACAAAATGAAATCCCTGACAATATTCCAGAATACAGCTTCAACCTTGAAGCAAATGCGCTGGGTATTGGGCAATTATTGAAAGATGCAAACTTGGTGAGTAGTACATCGGAGGCATTCCGTATGATTAAACAAGGTGCAGTGAAAATTGATGGCGAAAAAGTGTGCGATAAAAGTTTGCAATTACAAGCAGGTACAGAGCATGTATATCAAGTTGGTAAACGGAAATTCGCTAAAGTGAAATTGACATAATTCCATCACTATAAATCTATATCGCCAGCGTTTCCACGATATATCTTTAAAAGTGATTATCTCGAAATGATTGGTTATTTCAAACATGCCGCGTATCGTTAGTAACTATTTGATATTTAAGTATAAAATAAAGTTTGGATAGGTATTAAATTTTGATATAAATATTTTGCATCAAACATTTGCTTATTACGAGCGCGGCATATTGGCTTAGAAATGACTTGATTTCATTTTTCATACTGTTTATAAAGATGTTTCGATTGAAGTATTACACTTCAAAAAATAGTTTTATTTTTACGCAAACTCACCCTTTAAAGCTTGACAGCTTTGTGTAAATAGCTTATATCCAACAATAATTTTTTTTGATGTTAGTGCGAAAGCACGGAGAACAATATGTCTGCATTATTACGTCATGTTCCAGGTTTACTTATCGGTGCGATGCTAGGAACACTGATTGCCATTGGCGGGAGTGTCTTAGCCAATCGTGAACAAGTTAATGATATTCATCAAATTATTCCCTTTAAAGAGTTACGTGCATTTACTGAGGTTTTTCATCGTATCAAGTCGAATTACGTGGAGGAAGTTGAAGATAGTGTACTACTTGAAAATGCTATCAAGGGTATGTTGTCGGGTTTAGACCCACATTCAAATTATCTTGACTCCGACGCATTTATGGAATTACAAACTAGCACCACAGGTGAGTTTGGTGGCTTAGGGATTGAGGTTGGAATGGAAGATGGTTTTGTTAAAGTGATTGCGCCAATTGACGATACACCGGCGCAACGTGCGGGTGTGAAAGCGGGAGATATGATTATTCGCTTAGACGATACGCCCGTAAAAGGTATGACTTTAATGGATGCAGTAAAAGTAATGCGTGGTAAGCCCGGTACTAAAATCCAATTAACTGTTGTCCGCGAAACAGAGGATAGACCACTTAAAATAATCATTGTCCGCGATATTATTCAAGTAAAAAGCGTTAAAAGTCGCACATTAGATAAAGGCTATGGTTATGTTCGAGTCAGCCATTTCCAAGCGCATACAGGAGACGATTTGGAGAAAGCTATAGATTCGTTGAAGGGAGAAAATAAAGGTAAGTTGTCTGGTTTAGTGTTAGATTTACGCAACAATCCCGGTGGTGTGTTAAGTGCTGCCGTAGAAGTATCCGATGCGTTTTTAGAAAAAGGCTTGATCGTATATACCGAAGGACGAGTTGAAGACTCTTCATTCACATTTAATGCAAAAATGGGCGATTTAATTGGTGGTGCGCCAATTGTTGTACTGGTTAATGGAGGCTCTGCTTCTGCGTCAGAAATCGTTGCAGGTGCATTACAAGACCACAAACGTGCGGTGATTATGGGAAATAAAACTTTCGGTAAAGGCTCGGTGCAAACGATTCTACCAATGAATAATAATTCTGCACTCAAGCTGACAACAGCACGTTATTACACGCCAACCGGTCGTTCAATTCAAGCAGAAGGTATCAGTCCAGACATTGAGTTAAGCCATATTGAAATTGCAAAAGTACGACAAGATGAAGAAGAAAATTTAAAAGAAGCTGATTTAATCGGTCATTTGACGAATGGTAAGACGGAAGAAGCCATTGATGCCAAAAAGCAAGCGGCGGCTGACCTCGCTGCTGAAGATTATGCTTTGCACGAAGCACTTAATTTATTAAAAGGGTTGAATATTATTGAAGGTCGCCGTTCATAATCAGATAGTTCTGAAAATATCGGTATGAGTCGGTATAGACTGATGCTGATAAAATAGGAATTATTTGATTTTTCTATTTATTCTTAGGAGAGTTTAGTGTATGCCGCGTGTACTTGTTCCTTTAGCGCAGGGTTGTGAAGAATTAGAAGCTGTGACGGTAATTGACCTATTGCGTCGTGCTGGCATTGAGGTTGTTACTGCGGGATTGGACGAACAGCCAGTAAAAGCCAGTCGTGGTGTGACGCTGATTCCAGATACAAATTTAGAACAAGCATTAAAACAGGATTTTGATATGGTGGTATTACCCGGTGGTTTACCCGGCGCTGACCACCTAAATAATGATGTGCGTATTCATAACCTACTGAAAGAGATGGCGGCTCAGGATAAATACACGGCTGCAATTTGTGCCGCACCGAAAATTTTAGGCGATGCTGGTTTGTTAGCGGATAAAAAAGCAACACACTATCCCGGTGCACTGGACGCAAGTCGGTTGGTTAGTACAGAATTTCTACTAGACCAAGCTGTTGTATGCGATGGTAAAATAGTTACATCACGCGGTCCCGGTACAGCGATGGATTTTGCCTTAGAGTTGATTGGATTATTAACCGATAAAGCTACCCAAAACCGAGTCGAACAAGATTTAGTACGTTCTTAGTTTTTTACGACACAGATTTTTAATATTGAGCATTTTTAATTTTACACGGAGAAAATTATGAATAAAATAAGCTTATTTTTTCTATTCATTGTGCTCTCTACAAGTGTCGCAGCAACGGAAATATACCGCTATATCGACTCAAGAGGCGTGATTCATTTTACTGATCATCCTATTTCGGGCAATAATGGAAAAAGCACAAAAATTCAGCGTCCTACCTTAAATATGCGCACAGTGCGTATTTATCGTTTTATTGATAGAGACGGTACAGTGCATTTGGCTGATGCCCCTAAAAATTCAAAATATAAACTGATTTATTCTGGTTTAGATAGCATTATTCCATCGGCAGGTGGGCGTTATTCCGCTTATGATGTGATGTACAAAAAGCATAAAGAATATTATTCAATAGTCAGTGACGCTGCCAACTTAACTGGTGTTGAGGCAGCATTATTACATGCAGTGATTCAAACCGAGTCGGCTTATAATCCTGAAGCAGTTTCACCTAAAGGTGCGGTTGGGCTTATGCAATTGATGCCAGCGACGGCTAAACGTTTCGGTGTATCAGATCGTACTAACGCCGGTGAAAATATTCATGGTGGAGCATTATATTTAAGCTTTTTACTCGATTTATTTAATAATGATTTACGTTTAGCACTGGCAGGCTATAATGCCGGAGAAAATGCCGTAAAGCGTTATGGTAATAAAATTCCACCTTACAAAGAAACCCGTAATTATGTAAGCAAAGTCATGGAATTGTACGATAAGTATCGCACACAGATGTGATTAACGTGTGTAATGAATTTGTTTAATTTCTTTAGGAATGGTTATCGGATTTTGCGTAGTATTAGACGCTGTTCCACGCACTGCGTAGTAGAGCGCGTTCCATGCGCTGCGTAGAATGAGCCGTTGACGCACTGCGTCAAATTTGGGTTGGACACTGCTACATCATCACAAGTTCAAAGATTGTTTGTACTCATTATTTTTGCCATCGTTTCAGCGCATTTACGAGAATGGCTCAACAACATACCTAACGCATTGGTTTCAGTGGTCAAGCTGACTAATACCAATTGATTGTTGATGTGCATAAAAGCGACGATACCATGTTGATTTTCCGAAATAATATTTTTACAAGAACCCATTTTTAATTCTGCCGTCATTGTATCTCCTAACGACATTAACGTACTACCCATTGTTGCAGCCCGCTCCAGACTGTACTGATCGGTAACACGTTGTTTCATAGCGCAAGTATAGCCATCTACCGTAACAACGACTGCTGCTACGATGGACTGACAACGCTCTAGTAAATACTCTAATTGTTGTTCTAACTGTTTTGTATCCGTTGTTGATAACATTAACCGTCCTCCCCATGTATCATTTCAACCAAATGTCTAACCATATTTGCAACACTCTCTCCAGAACGCGCATCAACAGTAAACACCGGTATCTGAATGCCTAATTGTTTTAAATAATCACGATAAACCTGCGTAGAAGGGCGTGGTGCTAAATCCATGCGTGTCACTGCGATAATAGTATGAATTTGCAAAATATATTCACGAAAAATATCAGTATAACGCGCTAAATCGCCAATGGGGTCTTTACCTGCATTATCCACAAAAATCACCAAACCATGCGCGCCTTGAATCAATACTTTCCACATATAATCAAAACGTTGCTGACCGGGCGTACCATAAAAGCGTAATTTTTTACCTGTTTCTAAACTTAATTCTCCGTAATCCATTGCAACAGTCGTGATATGATGATTAATGACTGTCAACTGAGATAGCGTTTTTTCAACTTGTTTTTCAACTTGATGTATAACGGGTTTTGCAAATTCAGTCGTGTGAACATTAGTATTAATCACTGGAATTTCACTAATACTTGCAATAGCAGTCGTTTTGCCTGCACCTAAACTTCCAGTAAAAACAATTTTATGCTCATTCATTTATACAACAGCCTGTTGGCTTAAAACAGCAAGTAAGGCATGAATTAAAATCGTTACATCTTGGGTTTGACGCGGATCAACCTCAAATAAAGGATAAATTTGTCCGCGTTTCATTAAAGCATTGTGATATTCAGCAAGCGTAACGTTTGTATTCACATCCATTCGTGTGACACCGATTACAACAGCGGTTGTGCGGATAAAATCTTGAAATGCGTCCAGATAATAGTGCAAATCACTGATAGGATCGGGACGAGCGTTGTCAATCAACAACACAAGTCCGATACTACCTTGAGTTAAAATAGTCCACATATAATTAAAACGTTCTTGTCCCGGTGTTCCATACAGGTGAATGCGCGAATTATCTTCTAAAGTAATATAGCCATAATCCATAGCAACGGTGGTTGTTTCCTTACGTTGTTGAGTTTCCTCGTCGGTACAGCGCACATCAGTTGCAATAGGTGGCACTTCGCTGATTGCACTAATTGCCGTCGTTTTTCCAGCACCCATAGGTCCAGTAAAAATAATCTTATTCATAATTCAGTCCAAAAATTTCGTTACTTTTGGTTAAGCATAACAATTTTGGTTCAGAAACTCACGTTTTAGCTTGAAGATTGAACAAATTTTTGAAATCACTGGTTATGAGGAAAATTACAAATATCATTAACTATCTACTGTTTCTAATGGTACTTGTATCGTAAAAGTGACACCATGACCATATTCACTATTACATTGAATTTGACCACCTAACTTATGCGTAACCAAGTTATACACGATATGCAAACCTAAACCACTGCCACCACCTTGACGATTAGTAGTAAAAAACGGCTCAAAAATATTTTTTAAATTCGATTCAGCAACACCTTGTCCATTATCCTGATAAGTCAAACGTAAAAATTGCTCATCAATTACTTCTGCACACAACGAAATCAAACCTTCATCTTGCTGTATGAAACCATGTGTTAATGAATTCATAATTAAATTAACGATAATCTGATAAAATGCACTAGGATAACTAGATAAGGTAATTTTTTGCTCGCAATGAATACTAATGCTATTTTTAATACGTTTTAATTTTGGATGCAAACTTAATAAAATTTCATCTAAATATTCGCACAATTCAAAAGTACGTTTTTGCTCGGTAGATTGATCTACTGCAACTTGTTTAAATCCTTGAATTAATTCACTGGCACGATTAAGATTATTCAGTACAAAATCAGTACCTTGTAACGCAGATTGTAAATACTTTTCCAAGTCACTGCGTTTCATTTTATTACTTTGATACAATTTTTGTAATTCTGTAGTCAAACTGCGCAATTTTGACGCAGCCGTCACACCTATTCCAACGGGTGTATTAATTTCGTGAGCAACACCCGCAACCAAATTGCCTAATGCCGCCATTTTTTCTGATTCAACCAATTGTCGTTGCGCGGATTGTAATTTTTCTAATGTATGAGATAACGCTTGTTTCTGAGTTTCGATTTCTATTGTTCTCTCTTGCACTTTATCTTCCAAATTAGCATATAAACGCGCATTTTCAATAGAAATCGCCATTTGCGAACAAAGTATATTTAAAATTTCCAATTGATTAGGCATAAATACATGCGTCGCTAAGTTATTTTCTAAATATAACAGACCATATAATTTTCCTTTATTAATCAATGGCAAACATAAAACTGATTTAGCACGAAGATGGATAAAATGTGGATCAAAAGTAAAATCTCCTTCTTTTGCTGCATTATGTAATACAACGACTTCTTGCGAACGTATGACATAATTAATTAAAGAAATAGGTAGCGTAGCATGAGGATCAGTAATTGGAATCGATTGTAATACTATTACATCGTTATCATCACCTTTTGCTTCAATCACCCATTTTCCCATCTTTTCTAAAATTAAAGCACCATGTTGTGCCCCCGCATTTTCAATAACAATTTTCATTTGTTTTTTTAACAACTGTTCTAATACAATTTCACTAGCAATCGTTTGTACCGATCTCAGTACACTGGCTAAATCGATTGAGGAATGACCATGATCTGAATCAATAGCGGAAGTCGTTGAATATTTATCTTTTGATGTGTGACGGAATAAAAATTGACTATATTGCTTTTCTAACAATAATACTTTTGCCTTTGCACCCCAGCGAGTATAAGCGTAATGTGCATCAGTCAAATACACCTGCGCTAAACGGGGATGATTAATCCGAAATAAAAATTGTGCAGCACGCTCACAAATTAATGCTTCTTCTTGCAAATAACCATGCTTTTGTGCTAGTTGAGCTGCACGTTCATAATAATCTTTTGCTAATTCAATATAATTATCTTTAACTGCAATTTCAGCTTTAAGTAATTTATATTTATGTAAATAATTTTCTGGACATTGCTTTGCCCAACACTTTAATTTTTTCTGAATACACTTGATTTCATACAAAAACAACTCTTTTTCATCAGAATTTGGTAATAAAACTAAATACAGCAATCCTGCATAAAAATGAAAACTGGCATAAACCGGAAAACTAATGACATTATTAATAAATTGTTCCGCTTTTTCCGCATTAGATAGCGCATCGTCATACTCTTGAAACCAATAACATAGCAACATTTTATGGAAATATAAATTAAACAAAGCAACTTGATCATTATCTTGATTGTGTTTTACAAGCATATCCGTTTCGTCATAAATATCACCCTTGAGTATAATTTCTTTTTTTAGTTGCTCAATTTTATGAATATCCGTTTGTAATAAAAATTGTAAACTTTGGCGACACATACGCGCATAAACTAATGATTTTACTTGTCTTAAACAACCGACATTGACCAAATCTTTATGAATTTCTTCATCGATAAAATCAAGCTCCTTTCCTTCAAGAAACAGCACTGAATAATAATTACAGGCTCTTAGTACAGCTTGGTTCAAATCACCCGTTTCTAAAGTATCTAAATATATTTGCTTTAATGATGGCGCAATGTCTGACAAAGGTTCACGCCAATGACGAATTTGTGAATGTACTGCAAACCGAGTTTTTAATTCTAATGATTTGTTATTTGAACTTTCTATTAAATTTAATGATAATTGACCGAATTCATAACCATTAGGAATGTCACAAATTATACTACATAACATGATACCGTAATTAGCATAAACATAGCTGGAGACGGGTGCGTTGCCATAACGTAAGCATAAACTAACTGCTTTACAATTCAATAAAGGCGTTAATTCAGGGGTTGCATGATATACTGGTGTACCAAGACTACTTAAAATACGCAATGCCGCTAATTTACTTGGATCAGACATTATTGGTAAATGCGCTAATAGATTAATTTCACGTAATCCGAGTAGCCAACGGTTGTACCATAATGCTCTAATTAAAGCTAAATGACTAGGGCTATCAGGAAAATGAATATGTAATTGATGCAAAACTTTTTGTGCCATATTAATCGCTTCGGTGTGCTTATGTGCGGCGATGCTTGCGTGAATTTTTAGCTCGTAAATTCGTACTTTATCCAATATGTTATGAGTTTGATGTAAAATAATTTCCGCTAAACCTTCCATTTGTATCGCATCACCACATAAAAATGCAGTTTCAGCCGCTTCAATAGTTAAAGCTAGAGTCAATTCATACTGCTGTTGCCAACTTGACGTACCTAACAATGAAATACCAGTACTTAAATAATTTAATGCGCGTGGATAAGCGGCGGCAACTCTGGCTTTACGTCCGGCAATTAAATTTAATCTTGCCAATTCTAATTGTAATGCAGGTTCAGAAATTAACGAAATTGCTTCATTCAATTGATTAACAATATCGAAAATTTGTTGTTCGCGCTTATGTGAAGGTATGTTGCGCAACAATAATTCACCCACTTTTTTATGAATTTGTTGTTTTTGTTCGGTGGGAATCAGCGAATAAGCAGCTTGTTGAATACGATCATGCGTAAAACGATATTGGGTAGACATTTGGTAACTGTCAGTCGAGACGATTCCATAATTAGGCTGGTAAGGCACATAATCTGTCGTATGTTCCGCAGGCACAATCAGCCCTTCTGCCGCCGCCGCCCATAATGCGCTAACCGTTTGTTCTGAAATCATTTCTAAAATTTCGATACTGAATTGATAGCCAACACAGGCTGCAAGTTTTAAAACATATTGAGTTGCATCAGGTAAACGCTGAATTTTACTTGCCAACAAATCAATTACATTTTCAGTCATAGTGGCTTCGGCATGAATTTGGTTTAAATCCCAATCCCACACTAAACTATCTAAATCAAACTGGATTAATTTTTCTGCGTATAATGATTTTAAAAATTCATTAATAAAATAAGGATTGCCGCCTGTTTTTTCTAACACTAGATTGCCTAATGTTTGTGCGCGTTGCCAATTACAAGATAGGGTATCAGAAATTAATTGCGTAATTGCGGACAAAGTTAATGGTAATAGTGAAATTGCTTTAACTGTGACATGGGAAGTTTCTAATTCTTCAAAAATATATATTAATGGTTGAGTGCGCTGTGTATTATTATCTTGATAAGCTGCGATGATGAATAAATAATTATTAGCGGTTGTCATTAATGGTACTAATAAATTTAAACTAGCCGCATCTGCCCAATGTAAATTATCCAAAAAAACCACTAAGGGGCGTTTTGATTGAGTAAATGCAAGAATAAAACGTTGTAAAGTCAAGCTGAATCGTGCTTGATGCTCTTCGCTGGATAAGCGATTGATACAGGGTTGCTTACCGATAATGAATTCTAATTCTGGAATTAAATCCGTCATTAATTTTCCATTTATCCCTAATGCTGTAGTAAAGCGTTGTTCCCATATTTCTAGACGGCTTTCGATTAGCAATTGCTTAATTAAATACTGAAAAGCTTGTAAAATTGCACGATAAGGTTGGTTATGACGGTCATTTCGCTCAAAGCAGCAGCGCACAAAATAACCACGTGATTCGGTCAATGGATCGTAAACGGCTTTTACCAGTGCTGTCTTGCCAATACCGGGTTCGCCTGCTAACATTAAAATTTGATTATTACCGTCAAGGACTTGCTCAAACATAGACAATAAAGTGTCAATTTCAAATTCACGTCCGTATAATTTTTGTGAAATCCGAAAAAATGGTGAAATATCATTTTCTCCTAACGTAATATTTTCAACATCACCATTAGCTTCTAATTGCATTAAACATGATACTAAGTCCGCTTGAATACCAAATGCACTTTGATAACGTTCTGTAACATTTTTTTTCATTAATTTCATGATAATATTAGAAATTGCACGCGGAATAGTCGGTTTAATTTTATGTGGTGGTTCAGGTGGTTTGGCGATGTGAGCATGAATCAAGGCAATTGTATCTGTCATCTCAAATGGTAGGCGATGCGTGATTAATTTGTACAGAGTAACGCCTAATGAATAAAAATCAGTCCGATAATCCATTACTTGATTAATGCGTCCAGTCTGTTCGGGCGACATGTAGGCAAATGTGCCTTCAAGAGCTGGTGCAGTGAAATCATCTGTATCTTGTAGTAAAATTGATGATAGTCCAAAATCTATCAACTTAACGACACGAGTTTCTTGATTAATGATAATATTAGCGGGATTAACGTCTCGATGAATGACATGCTTTTGGTGAATATGCGTTAAAATTTCGCAAATATCAATGCTAATTCTAAGAAAATTAACGAGATCAATAGATTTGTCAGAATAAAGTTTATCCAGTGATTGTCCGCCAAAATCTTCTAACACAATAAACCAACGACGTTGATAGTGTTCTATGCTGTAGGCATTTACTACGCCGCTAATATCTTCTAATTTTTTATGAATTTCAAACTCTTGACGAAAATGTGCAATACGCTCAGGTGAAGGACGTTCGTCAGTTAATATTTTCAATATGACTTTTAGATTATCGGCAGTTCGCGTTGCACGATAAATTAATGATTTATTTCCTTCGTGAATTTTGTCACGGATTTCATAACCCGGTAGCATATTCGTCATGCCTAGCTATTTTGGTATCGAACTCGGATCATAGCAACAATTTTGCCTGTCTGCTTGGTGTATTGATCTTCCCTATCCCTATAATATTTTGGATATTTTTGATAAAAATTAAATATTTCAATAAGTTATAAGATTTAACAAAAAATATATAAGCTATTAATTTTATTGAATACTCTAAAAAAACTGTTTGAATTATTGGTATATGGATTGCCTCCATAACTGGAAATATAGTTAATTTAATTTTGAGTGAAGACGCTAATCCTAAAATACTTTAAATATCAATTAGTTTTAAAATTTTGGGTGGCTAGTCTTGTAGTGTATTAAAATAAAATAACTATGGATAATTACATATTTTAGCTAAAATACAAACACAGCGCACGCCGTAAAACTTTAATCACATTAGTATGCTATAGTCACTTAAAGTCATATTTATCAAATAATTGTAGTAATTATGAACGCAAATGGGGCAGCTATTTTGATATTTTCAAATCATAAACAACAGCAAATAGACAGCCTACAACAGTCTAATCTGCAACTGGAAAAGCTTAATCAGGCTTTGCATCAAGAGATTCAACAGCTCCAAGATGCGTTGAAAAAGTTGGGAGAGGAAAACAGTGATTTGCGTATTTCTCTGGAAACCACGACCGAACACGCCGATACAGTCGAGATGCAATTGTTAAGTATTCGCAATAATTTAGAGCAAGAAATTGTCGCCCGTACTCAAGAATTAGCAAACAATAATGAGCGTTTAAAGCGTGAAATCCAAGAGCGTAAACGTGTTGAAGATGTGCAACGTAATAGTTTGTTATTGCGTCAAACTTTGCTTAATAGTATTCCGAATCCAATCTTTTTTAAAAATAATTTAGGGATGTATCTAGGCTGCAATCGCAGTTTTGAAGAATATATTGGACGCTCAGAATCTGAGATTGTTGGTCATACTGCGCAAGAACTTTATCCATCGCAACGTGCAGCATTGGAAGAACAACGTGATTATGCTTTATTTAACAGTGAGATAGATGGTGTACAAATTATCGAGGAGCGGGTGCAATATGCTGATGGTTCTATGCACGATGTTATGTTTAATACCGCTACTTTTAAAACTTCAGATGGTAGCGTGGCGGGTTTGGTTGGCATTATTATCGACATTTCTGAACATAAACGCGCCGAAGAGGCATTGCTTAAAGCCAAAGAAGCGGCTGAAGAAGCTAATATCATTAAAAGTCAATTTATTGCTAATATGAGTCATGAATTGCGAACACCATTAAATGCAATTTTAGGTTACAGTGAAATGTTAGAGGAAGATGTTGCTGATTTTGGGCATTATGATCTTGTAGCAGATATTCGTAAAATTAATGCAGCCGGCAAACATTTATTAGGTTTAATTAATGACGTGCTAGATATTTCTAAGATTGAAGCTGGTAAAATGAGCATTTATGCTGAAACTTTTTCTATTCAACACATGGTGGATGATGTTGTCAGCACCATTCGCCCACTGATTCAAACTAAAAATAATACGCTTGATGTCAAAATATCAAACGAAATTGGTAATATGCACACTGATTTAACTAAAATTCGCCAAATATTATTTAATTTACTCAGCAATGCCGCTAAATTTACTGAAAAAAGTCGTATTTCACTTGATGTTTTCCGCCGTGTTGAACCAGAACAAGATTGGATTGAATTTAGGGTAGGCGATCAAGGGATTGGCATGACCTCTGAGCAAATGCAAAATTTATTTCAGCCCTTTACGCAAGCTGATGCTTCCACGACGCGGAAATATGGTGGTACGGGGCTGGGATTGACGATTTCACAACGTTTTGCTGAAATGATGGGCGGTAGAATCGATGTTGAAAGTGAGTACGGTAAAGGGAGTTGTTTTAGTATTCACCTGCCTGCCTATGTAATTGTTGAGGAGCCTGTTGTCGAAGGTTCTAACGCACCAAAACCGGCTACCGTGACACAACAAGCTGGTAATACAGTATTAATTATTGATGATGATGCGATTGTACGCGAATTATTGCAAAATTATATTAAAAAGTTAGGTTTTCAGGTTATTGTTGCTGAAAGCGGTCAGGATGGTATTGCTTTAGCGCGTAAATACAAACCTCATGCAATTACTTTAGATGTCATGATGCCGGGCATGGACGGTTGGATGGTGTTATCGGAATTGAAAGCAGATGTTGAATTAGCTAAAATACCTGTCATTATGGTTTCATTAATTGAAGATAAAAGTATTGGTTATTCACTAGGCGCATCTGAGTATTTGACCAAACCAATTAATCGAGATGAATTAAATCGCATATTGCGTAAATATTTAACAGATGATGAAAATTCACAAAAAATCCTTGTAGTCGAAGATGATGATGTGACTCGTAATTTAATCAAGTCGATGTTGCAAAAGATAGGTTGGCAAGTGGAATTAACGGAAAATGGTCAAGCTGCATTAGAAAGTTTATTACAAAGTCGTCCAGATTTAATTTTATCGGATTTGATGATGCCAGAAATGGATGGATTTGAATTGATTACCAAATTGCGCAAAGAACCTGAATGGCGGCATATTCCCGTTGTGGTACTCACCGCAAAAGACATGACTCCTGATGAGCGCAATATGTTAAACAGTCGAGTTGAAAAAGTATTTCAAAAAGGTGACTATCGACGTGAGGAATTATTAAATGAGATTCGGGAATGTTTGACTCGTCCAAAATAATTTTAATGAATATATCAAATTGAGCAAGTATTTTAGAGTAGATTTACGGGATAAATATTCATAAAATGAATAAATTAAAAGCTTATACACTATTAGAATTGATGATAGTTTTATTTATTTTTGCGTTATTAACAGGTCTCATTGCGCCCCGATTAATTTTAATCTACGATAGTGTACAAGCAGCTTATCAGCGTGATGAAATTATGTCACAAATAAGTAGTTTAAGTTATCAAGCTTATCAAAAAGGGCTTAATTTTCGTTTTGAAACTTATCCTTTTGAAGCGAATAATGTAGATTATACTATTTTACAGAAAAATATACATTTATCTATACCTGATGGCTGGAAAATTAGCGCGAAACAACCGATTATTTTTCGAGCAAATGGGGCGTGTACGGGTGGTGAATTAACTTTACAATACGAGACGCTTTTTTATTCTGTCCAATTAATTCCACCATTTTGTCGAGCAATCCAATGAAAATGCGTGGTTTTAGCCTGTTAGAAGCAATTGTTGCCTTAGTGTTAATATCGATGGTTGGGATGGCTTTATTTGGCTGGGTGAATGCGAATTTACAAAGCCTTCAACGAATTCAGCAAGTACAAAAGCGTCATGAGGCGGCGCGTAATGCAATGATTTTTATGGAAACAGTTAATCCAATGCAACAACCTACGGGCGATAGTACAATAGGTTTGTATCGCTTTGAATGGAAAGCAGATTCTTTGGCTGAACCTATGGATAATACAAGTGGTTTAGCAGGAAGCGGTATTTATAGCGTTGGTTTGTACGAGACGACGGTAAATATTTACGTGGAACAAGAATGGGTTACAGTCATTAAATTAAATCAAGTTGGTTATAAGCAGGTGCGTGATCCAATATGGAAATCATGGGAATGAAACAACAAACCGCTTTTACCTTATTAGAAGTGTTAGTTGTGCTAGTATTAGTTAGTTTAATCAGTATGTTATTGATGCAGGGTTTAGGATTTGTGTTGCAGTTGCGCACTCAGTTTGTCAATCAACTTGATGATTTACAACAAGGTACATTGCAAGAATATTGGTTTAGAAGTTCTACAAGATCATTATTTCCCGCAGGTTCGCAATCTCCATTTGTATTTAAAGGAGATAAATATAGCTTTTCTGGTTTAACAACCGCTTCTTTGCATGATGACATTGGTACACCCGTCGCGTTTAAATGGGCGTTAATTACGCAACAGGATAAGACAAAATTATATTATTATCCAAATCTTATTAATGATCCTGAACAAAATTGGTTAGTTATGGAGTGGTTTGGAAACGAAGGACAATTTGAGTATTTGGACACAGAGGGTAAATGGTTTAGTCAATGGCCACCACAGGCGTTTGAGGCGGCTAATCAGTTGCCTGAAGCTGTTTTACTAACGGGTAAGCGTAGGCAACAAAGATTGCAATGGTTGGTTAGTGTGATTGGAATGAAAAGCGCACCTTTACAAATTAATCCTATGTTTGATTTATAGGCTATTTTCTAAAGCTAAATTAATTTAATATTTAATTTTAAACCGCTAAAAATTTTAATGAGATTACTCGGTCTGGCAGTAGAAAATAACTTGCCAAACACTTATTTTTGATGATAATGAAAACATATTCATGACACAAGGTTGCAACAATGGTTTCGCAAAAATATCACTCATCACTTAGAATTATTCATTGGTTAATGATGATAGCAATTACGACTATTCTCGTGCTCGGTTTTGTTATGGTGGAGTTTAAGGACTGTAAGCCCTGGACGTTATACGAATGGCATAAATCTTTAGGTGTACTCGTTTTTGTACTCGTATGGTTGCGTCTGATTGTTCGGTGGTTCAGTGTCGTACCCTCTTTGCCTAAAACTATTTCCGTTGTAAATCGTTTTGCTGCTCACTTGGTCGCTTATTTATTGTATGTCTGTATGATTTTAATGCCAATTAGTGGTTATGCGGTATCGAATATGAACGGCTATGGTGTAAAATTTTTCGGTTATCCGCTCCCCACTATTTTTACAAAAAATCTCGAATTAGCGCAACTTGCCGAACAAATCCACACTTATACCGCTTATTTTTTATTAATTTTACTTGCATTACACATTCTCGGCGTTATTTTACACCACATTCAAGGCGAAGAAATTCTAAGCCGTATTACTTAAAAAATTTGGGGAGATGGGTAGATTTTTAGTCTGCCCAAAACCCTATGTTTTTCAAGCGTTTGTCATGACACGCGACGCGCCGTAATACAGAAACAAGGTCCATTTGGATGTTGTGGTGAATCAAAACCTATCCGAATATCACTAAAACCAAAATATTCTAAACAAGCTAAAATATCAGATTTAGACATCCACATACTAAATTGATCATTACCACCACAAAAACTTAACCAACCTAATGCTTCACGGTAATTTTGTTTATATACAACATGTTTAAACCCTTGATATTCAAGCTGTTCTGAGCCTGTGAATTGTCCTTTATGCTTTGGATCATTTTCAATAATATCTGCTTGATAATAGTGAGTAAAAAACATCACACTATCTGCACATTTAGCAATTAATGCAATTAATTCAACAG
This sequence comes from uncultured Thiotrichaceae bacterium, assembly GCA_964388965.1. GTDB lineage: Bacteria > Pseudomonadota > Gammaproteobacteria > Beggiatoales > Beggiatoaceae > Albibeggiatoa. The sequence continues at coordinate 38,483 of CAYMCP010000003.1, forward strand.
GATTTTTCATGTGATACAAAACACCACTTGCTAAACAAAAATCATAGTGATCTTGAGTTTGTTGCAAATATGGGATGAAATCACCTAAAATAAAATGAGTACGCGATAAATTAAAAATTTCTTTGCTAATAAGGCATTTTAGATAGGCTCGCGTGTTGGATTCAATGCTTAAAATCGACTGTACCCCCATCTTTTCTAACATATAACTGTGTCCGCCTTCTAATGGACCTAATTCTAATACACGCACATCTTGAAAACCATTAAGCTGTTCGGCTGCCCAAGTAATGCGTGCATCGTCGAATAAAGTTGCCCCACCTGCTTGCAATTCAGCGCGTTCTGGCGGCATTTTAGAAGACCATTCGCCCTTAAAAATATCAAGAGCATTTTGGTCACTGGGATGGGTTTTAATGTATTGATCAAGAATATTCATAATTAATTTCTTATTGTGGATACATGCTTTGAGTAATGACATTAGCATCAACATCCCATGATAAATCAGTATGGGTCAATTTTTTTGCTATAACGGCGGTTGCTAAATAAGCCGGATAATTTTCTAATCCGAAAACAGCAGGGTGCGCTTGATGCGCCACAATCGAAGCAGGTTCTGCTAATGCCATATCAATAATTTCAAAACCAGTAAATTGATTAAATAATGCACGCCACGCTTGGTCTGAAAAACGCCAGAAATCCCAAGGCATTTCGTGTAACGCCCAAGTTTGATGCGTTGTGATCATCACAGTGCCGCCAACTTTCAGCACTTTATTGATTTCTAATGCCACTTTCCAAGGCATAATTAAATGCTCAAATACCGACATGCTAAATATCACATCGCAGCTATCGGGTTCAAAATAGTGACCTAATTGGTGCGCATCTCCAATTACATCAACATTATCACCTTGTAAAATGTCAAAACCTGTGTATTTTACCTGTTTCGGAATCATTTGTTTTCGAGTGATACCAGAACGTGCCCTTGAACCAATTTCAATAATATGTGCTTGTTTGGGCAAGTTTTGTATTTGTTGGAAAAAACGGTGTTGTAGTTGAGCAACTGTATTATCTAACAAACTCGAATTATTTTGAAAGTCTTTTAAACTTATTATCTTCTTATTTGAAAGCGTAACGGTTAATATAAGATTAAAAAATTTTTCGGGATGGACAAGGTAAATATAGCCGTTAAAAGATGATTTTTCTGCTTGCGCACCGTAGACATGTGATACGTGTGGACTCAATTGACGTAGTTTTGCAGCTTGTAACGGTAGATATTCCCCATCTAAACTAAAACCAATTTCATGAATTTCATGTACATCATCAAATATCCAACCTTTAATGAAAACGTAATGTTGAAAGCAATTAAATTGCTTTATAAACCAAGTAAGTGCCATTTTTGTACCTAACAGAACATATTAAGAGCTAAAAACCTGTAGCCAATCCATCCGTAAATGCCTAAAATAAGCGCGTAAATCCTTATTGAGGTAATTGACAATGGACTGTAATTAATAACAATTTATCTATCTATATGCAAGCATTATCTTATAATCAATTGTTAATTTAGTAGTAACATCTTGTTTTTCAAAATAGGTTATTATGAACACCATACCAAAAATAGGTTTTATTTCATTAGGTTGTCCAAAAGCAACGGTTGATTCTGAACGCATATTAACCCAATTACGTGCAGAAGGTTATGACATTGTTGCTGAATATGATAATGCACAATTAGTTATAATTAATACTTGCGGTTTTATTGATGAAGCTATTGCAGAATCATTAGAAAGCATTCAAGAAGCGATCGAAGAAAATGGACAAGTGATTGTAACAGGTTGTTTGGGGAGTAAACGGAATATTATTGAGCAATATTGTCCGCATGTACTGGCGATCACAGGTCCAGATAGTTTAGATGAGGTGATGGCGGCGGTGCATAAGCTCTTACCACCACAGCATGATCCACGTTTTGATTTAGTGCCTTTGGGCGGCATTAAACTAACACCACGTCATTATGCGTATATTAAAATTGCTGAGGGTTGTAACCAAAAATGTAGTTTTTGTATTATTCCGTCTATGCGTGGGAAATTGAATAGTCGTCCGATTGATAGCGTCTTGGATGAGGCAAATAATTTGGTACAAGCTGGCGTAAAAGAATTATTATTAGTTTCTCAAGATACAGCGGCTTATGGTGTAGATAGTCATTATAAGTTAGAGTTTTGGCAAGGAAAACCTTTAAAACGTCGTTTGAATGTATTATTACAAGAAATGGCACCGCTTAATGTATGGATACGTCTACATTATATTTATCCTTATCCTCATGTTGATCAACTGGTTGAATTAATGGCTGAAGGATTAATATTGCCTTATTTAGATGTGCCATTACAACACATTAGTCATAGTGTATTAAAAATGATGCGTCGTCCAGCAGATAGTGAAAATATTATCAAACGTATTGCTCATTGGCGTTCAATTTGTCCTGAGTTGGTGATTCGTAGCACCTTTATTGTCGGTTTTCCCGGCGAAACTGAGGATGATTTTCAACAATTATTAGATTTTTTAGATCAAACTGAATTGGATAGAGTAGGTGTATTTCCCTATTCTGCTGTGGAGGGCGCAAGTGCGAATGCGTTAGCAAATCCAGTAGAAGAATATGAAAAAATCGAACGTTTAGAGCAAGTTATGGCATTACAAGCCGATGTAAGTCGTGATAAATTACAACAACGAGTTGGAAAGCTAGAGACGGTACTCATTGACGCAATTGATGATGATTTGATTGTGGCACGTAGTGCGGCTGACGCACCAGAAATCGATGGGCAAGTATTTATCGAATCGCCAGAGTCACATCATTTAAAAGTCGGCGAATTTACTCAAGTCGAAATTATTGAAGCAGATGAACATGATGTTTATGCTAAATTAATTTAAATTATATTTTAGAGAAACGCTCATGAATGCCACTGAACTTTTAGAAATCATCGCTAGAAATGAGGACAGCCAACGCCAATTTAAGGCTAATATCAGTTAGGAGTTACGCAGTTTAAATAAAAATTTGTCTCGTTTCCTCGTCCCAATGCTCTTCGCATGAAGAGGTGATTGATATGTTAAATAATGAAGTTCTTTTACAGCTTCGCCATGTAGGAATGCAGTCCAGACGCGCCGAGTCATGAGTCAACTCGACGTAGCACGTCATGAAGGCATCCCCACGAATCTTATGGGAACAAGACAACGCTTTGAATAGATTAAATTTTTTATTTGAACTGCGCAACGCCTAAAATTATAAATCTATTGGCACCCAACCAAATTTTTCAACCGTGCGGAATACGTCGGAATAGGTCACGATACCTAAAGGCTCTCCATTTTTTTCAACAATCACTCGACGAATTTTGTTATTACTCATAATGTCCACACACTCGTGCAAAGAAGTATGTACTGGCACCATACGCAACGGTTTAGTAGCAAATTCACTCACTTTCACGCGGGTAGGCGATAAATTTTTATGAATCACTTTTGTTACAACATCGTTTTGAGTCAGAATAGACCACATATCATCCGCTGTCGTAGGCTCAATTAAAATCCCGCTAATATCATTAGCGTTCATAACATGGACTGCTTCCTCAATGCTCTGATCCGCTTTGATTGTAACTAATTTTGTTGTCATAATATCGCCGACTGTATGCGGTGTACGACCTGCCTCAATTTCAGCAGTGCTAAGGTCTGACATACGACGCATTTCACGTTGTTTACGTGCTTGTTCAAGTTTTTCTTCGCGTTGTTTACGGAAACTATCTAAATCAATGCTACCATTAATTTGTTGAATCAGTGCATCTGCAAATTGGCTTGTACCTACTTCCGTTGCATTTTCCATCTGCCGCGCAAAGTCATAAGTGACAATTTTTGCACCAATCACCACAGGGTATGCCGCTCGAATTAAATCCGCAGCCTCTTTCCAACCGATGTAATCTAACATATCTACACCACTAAACAGCAAAGAACCCGGATTGACCTTATTTTGATTGGCGTATTTGGGTGCTGTACCATGTGTCGCTTCAAACACTGCGATGTGATCAGCCATATTCGCCCCTGGCGCAATGCCCACACCACCAACCTCTGCGGCAATCGCATCCGATAAGTAATCACCGTTTAAATTCATCGTTGCTAGTACATCAAATTCCGTTGGACGCAATAACATTAATTGGAAAGTAATATCAGCAATACGGTCTTTAATGACAATTTTACCTTCGGGTTGCTTGCCACTATACTTGCTATACAATTCTTCTTCGGTAATCGTGTCATCGCCAAATTCCTCACGCGCCACCTCATAACCCCAGTTACGAAATGCGCCTTCAGTGAATTTCATGATGTTACCTTTATGCACTAAGGTGACACTTTCACGATTATTATCAATCGCGTATTGAATGGCTTTGCGTACTAGGCGTTTTGTACCAAAAGCACTGATTGGTTTTATCCCAATCCCAGCATCTTCAAAAAATTTCGCCCCCATTTCTTCACGAAGGAACGCATCTAATTTTTTAGCTTCTGCTGAACCTGACTGATATTCAATACCAGCGTACACATCTTCAGTATTTTCGCGGAAAATGATGACATCAACTTCTTCGGGTTTTTTTACTGGGGAAGGTACGCCTTCGTAATAACGTACCGGGCGCACACACGCATATAAATCCAATTCTTGACGTAATGCCACATTCAAAGAGCGGAAACCACCACCAACAGGTGTAGTTAATGGACCTTTAATAGAAACGATAAGGTCTTTTAAAGCTTCTAAAGTTTCTGTTGGGAAGTAATCGCCATCGTAAATACTGGCGGCTTTCTCACCCATAAATAACTCAGCCCAGTGAATTTGACGCTCACCATTGTAAGCTTTAGCAACCGCTGCGTCCCATACTCGTAAACACGCACTTGTAATATCAGGTCCAATACCATCACCTTCGATGTAGCCCAAAATTGGATAATTTGGGACATCTAACTTACCATTTTTTATGGTAATCTTTGCACCGCCTTCGGGCATTTTAATATGCTCTGGCATTTATATCCTCCTAACTATTCACTTCGATTTATAAAAACGAAAAGATTTATTTATACAACTTCTATAGTTTAATACAGTATAAAAAAGAATCATAGACTATAAAAAAACTAAATAAATAATTTATTATTGTGTCATGATTCTATCGTAAAACAAGTTTGAGTGCGTAGTCTTAATTACGCATTGCTTAGAGTTTCCGTTTCAGGTAACTTTAACAAACACATTTTAATAGGAGTTCAAAAAATGAATTTATTAGTCAATATCATAGTGCCTTTATTATTTGTAATCGGCGGATTGCTGATGTATATGGTTCGGATTTTACGTGAGTATGAACGTGGCGTAATGTTTTTTTTGGGACGTTATCAGGGCATAAAAGGACCTGGTTTAGTGATTGTCATACCGGGATTGCAACAAATTGTCAAAGTCGATTTGCGTACAATTGTAATGGATGTACCTAGTCAAGACGTGATGTCACGCGATAATGTATCGGTCAAAGTAAATGCAGTGGTTTATTTTCGGGTGATGGAGCCAGAAAAAGCGATTATCCAAGTTGAGGATTTTGTTCAAGCGACAAGTCAATTAGCGCAAACAACATTACGTTCTGTGTTAGGACATCACGAATTAGATGAGATGTTATCTGAACGGGATAAGTTGAATCGAGATATTCAAGAAATTTTAGATAAACAAACCGATTCATGGGGAATTAAAGTCGCTAATGTTGAAATTAAGCATGTAGATTTAGATGAAAGCATGATTCGTGCAATGGCGCGACAGGCAGAAGCTGAACGTGAACGACGCGCAAAAGTTATTCATGCTGACGGCGAGTTGCAAGCTGCTGGTAGATTATTAGAAGCTGGACAAATCATGGCGCAACAGCCTGAATCAATCCAATTGCGTTATTTGCAAACCATGAGTGACATCGCTAGTGATAGTAAGAGTCATTTAATTGTGTTTCCATTGCCAATTGACTTGATGAAAAGCTTGCAAAAAGTTATGGAAAATATGGAAAAATAGTTTTGTGTGCTTTACTCTACATCAAATCAGGCGTGCAAAATTTACTTTGCGGATTAGGAAGAAATCTATTTTTAGAATTTCTAATTAACCCCTTAATTTAAAGAATAAATTTTGTACGTCCTTGATATTTAAAATAATTAGCGATACGCTTTTAAATAATAACCCTCAAACCAACGTTTAGCCCAGTGCATAGCAATCGTTTTAGGTGCTAGAATCATACGTTTAGGATCACGATAAACCAAAATACCACTATTTAGCGTATCTACAATACACACCAATTCCGTTTTAAAAGTTGCTTTAATTGGTTCACCTTTCAATTCAGCTAACAAATTCTTCGCTACTGCTTCCGCTTGTAAATCAGCAATATGCGCTTGTTTTGGCATCCAATCAGGACCCGGATAACTACCACTATCGCCTGCAACATAAATTCGTTCAAAACCTTCTACTTTACAATGCTCATTGGCTTGAATAAATCCACCTTCAGAAAGTGGTAAACCACTATTATCAGCCCAACTTGGTCCCGTCATTCCCGGCATAAATAAAGTTAAATCGCTATTAATTTCCCCGCCTTCGGTAATAATTTTGTTTTCGGTAAATGACTGCATTTTATGACCTAAGTGCGTTTCAATCCCGCATTTATTCATTTGCGCTAATAAACCTTTTACGGCTTTTTCACCTAAACGCTGTCCGGGCGTATTTGAAGGATTAAAAAACACCATTTTGAATTTATCACGACGTTTTTGCTTGCGTAATAACGTATCAATACCAAATAAAAACTCAAAAATAGGACCACCACGCACTGCACTAGGTTCTTTTGGATTAGTCCCAAAACCAAATGCCAACGTTCCCCCATTCATTTGGTTTAATTTATCGCTATAAGCCTTAGTTGGTGCGTAACCTTCACATGGCGTATAAACGTGTTCAATACCGGGTAATTTTTTGATAAACCTTCCCCCAGCACCGATAATCAAGCTATCAAAATGAATTTTATCACCCGTTTCCAACAAAACTTGACGATTTTCAGGGTCTAAACTGGATACTTTACCGCGATGATATTCCACATCATTACGGTCAAAAAAATCTTCTAATTCAATCGTTAAAGATGATTCATCACGTAATCCAGCCGGTATCCAAATTAAACTGGGATAGTAGAAAATTACCGGACGTGGCGCGATAAGTACAATAGGTTCTTTCCAACCTTGCTTGCGTAAACTTTTAACTGCGGTTAATGCAGCGAAACTTGAACCTAAAATCACAATTTTGTGCATCAGTTTATCTCTCATTTATGTCAACAGCTAGGAGATATATTAGCACGTAAACAGTGACAAAAACCGTTACTGCTATATCATAGTTTTTTAGTCTGGTATTAATTATAAAAATAAACTATGAATTGTGTAAGACAATTGGTACTAAAAAAGCGGACGAACAGCTTTGAAAGATAGGATTTGGTATACAATTAATCATATTTCAACGATTATAGGCTGATTATGCGTTACAAGTACCAAGCGATTGATGAAAATGGGCAAGAAGTAGATGGCATCATTAGTACGGATAGCGAAAGAGATGCCGCACGTCAATTGCAGAAACGTGGTTTGACTGTAGTGAGTGTGGTTACAGTTGATAACAATAAATTAATTAAAATACCAACGCGCAACTCGAAACCTCAACAACGAGATGTATTAACCGTATTGCATGAATTGACTACTTTATTGGAATCTGGTGTGTCTCTAATCGAAGCAGTTGAATCGCTTGCTCAATCTTTACATCATCCTGTTATTATTGATAGTTTTGTTAAAATTGCAAGTAAATTACGTCAAGGAATCGCATTTTCTATTGTATTGCAACAAAGTGATTTGGATTTACCTTGGTATTTATATCAATTGGTTGAGGCAGGTGAATTGACTGGGAAAGTTGCTCAAGGTTTGCGTGATGGTGTAGCGCAATTGGAGTACGAAACCAAAATACAATCTGAAATGCGTAATGCGTTAATTTATCCAAGTATTTTAATTTTTTCAGGGATTACTGCGGTTTTATTGATTTTTATTGTTGTTGTACCACGTTTTGCGGGTATTTTGAAAACCAAAGGTGATGAAATCCCTTGGTTGGCTCAAGCGGTTTTGGGTACGGGCATGTTTTTTAATAATCATATTGAATTGATTATAGCGGCGACTGTAGGGATTGTAACAATTATTGGCTATGTGCTCGGTCAAAAGACAATTCGTCTAAAAGTCAAAGATATAAGTGCGCGATTACCGATTATTGGCGTATGGATTATGGAGGCTGAAACCGGGCGGTGGGCGGCTATGTTGGGTACGTTATTAGAAAATAAAGTACCATTATTGCGTGGATTGGAATTAGCAGCGCAAAGTATTCAATTACCGAGTCTAAATGCACGACTTAATCAAGTCACTAAAGCGGTGCGCACCGGTTCAAATTTATCGCAAGCTTTGCAAGATAATGATGCACTAACTGCAACAGGACATAATTTAATTCGTGCAGGTGAGAAGTCTGGAAAATTGCCGCCAATGCTGCATTCTTTATCCAAATTGTTAGAAGAAAGTGGACGTAATCGGATGAAACGATTTTTATTATTGATTGAGCCACTTGCGATTTTAATTATTGGTAGTGTCATTGGTGTGATTATTACGGGTGTGATATTGGCGATTACGGCGGTGAATCAAGTAAATTTCTAAAATTTTAAAAAAATAGTTTATATAATGAATGAGTTATGTCATGCTATTGTTTTAAATCGTTGGAGCAACACAATGTCTGATATACGCGAAACCAAAGCAACCTCTGAATTAGATCAGGTTTATATTAATGAATTTGCGAAAGAAAAGATGAGACAAGGCGAACGCTTTGATGACTTGTACAAAATCTTGTTTAATATTGAATTAGCGGCATTGTCCATCTACGTTTTACTGTTACGCTTCTTTTTTGCTAATCCCGTATCTGAGTTAAATATTGAATTTATATCTGCAACAATCATATTTTGGTTTATTGCATTGGCTATTACAGTATACGGTTTTTTTCCTAAATATTACAAAAATGTAATGGAAACTGTGGTAAAACGTGAAGCGGGACAAACGAGAACTCACACAGGAAAATACACGATTTTGGAATACTGTGATGCTGTTTCTGTTCATAAAAAACGTTATATTTTGCTTGCGTTAATAAGTTTTTGTCTCGGTTTAGTTTTTATTATCCCAACTCTAATATTGTAATTTTAAAAGGTGATTTTATGTGTACTACAAAGGAATTAGAATTTAAATGTCGTCATTGTGGGGAGATTTTTACTATAACCGTAGAAATTGGCGATAAAGAAAATTCATCGTTGGTTGAGACGACTGTGTATTGCGGAAATTGTGGCAAAGCTTGCACTGTCGAAATGTCTGAGCATGAGGTGCGTACTAGCAATTTATATCGTGGTGGTTCGTAGTTGACGTAAACATCCTGCTAGAAAAAATGCGTTATAATTATTGTTTATTTTAATGAAAATAAAAAGTATTTATACAATTATCACAGTTATAAGCGTTTTTCTGCAATAAAACAATCTGTTCTAGGCGAAATGGAAAGGTTGACAAATAAGTCACAAAGTCACAGACTATTAAAAAATATCATTAAGTGAATATTTCTCATGTCGCAAACCCTCGCCCATCCTTTCATTATCCGTCCTGATGCGAAAATTATTGCTGATTTTCCACAACTTGTTGCTTTAGCTAAACAATTGAGCATTAAGTATGTTCATGACCACCTTGTGACTGATGCCGATTTGCAACAAATTGGTGCATTATTGTGGCAAGCATTAAACGTTGAATCTGAATTAAACGCCGCTAAACAAGCCGCAGGAACGCAGATTTTACCGATTGTGATTGCAACTGATAATCCCGCGTTATTTTCTTTGCCTTGGGAGTGTTTGTTTCATCCGCAAGAAGGCTTTTTAGCCAAACACCCGCGTTATACTTTATCGCGTCAATGGCAGCAAATGGATTTAGGCGATGTGCCAAAAGGTGCGTTACAAGCTTTATTATTTACTTCGCAACCTGATGATTTAAATGCAGAATCGGCGCGTTTGGATATTGAAACCGAACAAGTCAAAGTATTGGAAGCGTTGGGAAATGCAGAAAATGATGGCTTGGTACAGTTGGAAATTTTAGATGATGGACGCTTTAGCACTTTGAAAGAGACTTTGCGTAATCGTGAATGTCATTTGTTATTTTTGAGTGGACACTGAGTGGACACGGGATATTTAAGGCAGAGGCTTTTAGTGACGCACCCGCAGAAGCTTATTTTTTATTTGAGGGTGAAAACGGTTTAGGTGAGCAGGTTTCAGGGCAGGATATTGCGCAATTGTTTTACGGGACAAAAGTGCAATGCGTGGTGTTGGCGGCGTGTCAGTCGGGCAAAGCAAGTTCGGATGATTTAAATGCCAGTTTAACTACTCGTTTAATGCAAGTAGGTGTGCCGCATGTGATTGGAATGCGTGAATCGGTATCGGATGTTGCTGCTATCGTATTTACTGAGTATTTGTGTCGGGCGTTGGTGAATCAAAATAATATTGAAGTGGCAGTACAGCAAGCACGGGAAAAAGTCAGCGATACCAATATGTTAAGTGCGTTTTGGGATGTTTATGGCAAGCAAGATGAAAGTTATGAACAGTGGAATTTACCGCATTTAATCAGTTTGCAGCCGTTGCGTCCGTTAATTGACTGGGATTTTGAACCACAACAACGTGTTAGTACGCAAATGTTTGTGGAAAGTTTGCAAAATATTACGTTACCGAAAAAATTTATTGGACGGCGTAAGGAATTGCGTGAATTGGGTTCAGCTTTGTTTGCGGGTAAATTAAAACAGCTTTTTATCACCGGTGCAGGTGGTCAAGGTAAAACGGCATTAGCAGGACAATTAGCGAAAAAATTAAAAGCGCAGGGTTATTTGGTGTTGGCGTATTCAGCGCGGGAAAGTGATGCGAATTGGCAACAATTTTTGTTTGATGCGCAATTTGGTTTAGATACGCAGTTATCTGAAATGTTGGATAAAAAGTTGATTTTGTGCAAAAACGCAACCCAGGAAGCACAGTTATATTTACAATTTTTATTACAGCAATCTAAACAAAAATTAGTGTTATTTTTCGATAATTTAGAAACTGTGCAGACTGAAGATGGAACGTTGCAAGATGAAAATTTACAGGCATGGATTGACGTTGCGCAGCGTTTAAATAAACCGATTTTGTTATTGACTTCGCGTTGGTGTTTGCCGAATTGGAAAAAACCACAGCATCATGTATTGGCGCGTCCGAGTTACGGCGATTTTTTACGTTATTTGAAGGAATTGGATAATGAGCGCAATCAGAATCTACAAAATGGATTGCGTGCAAAAATGGATGTAAGACGAGAGTTGTATCAAAAATTAGGCGGTAATTTCAAAGGCTTAGAGTTGTATCACGCAGTAGAAAATGAAGCGGGTTTTGATAGACTGGCTTTTTTAGCCAATATTGCCCAAGCGCAGGAGGGATTGCAGGCATTTATGGCAGTGGCGCAGGTGGTGGATTATTTAACGCCAGAACAGCGTACTTTATTGGAACGTTTAACGGTGTATCAAACGCCTGTGCGGAATATGGGAGTCAATCGAATTAATCAGGATTTATCTGAGCCAATGACATTGCTTAAACGTTTGATAGCATTATCGTTAGTGGACGTAGAAACAGAAAGTAATAATGAGTTGTATCAAATCTCGCCTTTGGTGGGGGAATGGTTAGGTAATCGAGAATCATTGCCTATGGATTTGCGCGAAAAGGCGGCTCAGTATCAGTTGTGGGTATTTGAGCATTTACACAAAACACTTTCTCAAGCGATTATAGCTCATGAAGCATTGGTATTTGCAAAACAGTACGAAGAGGCAAATAAATTTGCAATAGACGAAATTGTTGGGCGTTTAATTCATGTTGGCATGTCTCGACAGGCACTAACGGAATGGTTGCCCACTTTGTGCGAGTCAGATCAGCCAGAGATTAAGGGTGATGCTTTGAACTATACAGGAATGGCTTACTTCAACATTGGAGACTATGAGACCGCGTTAGGGTATTTAAAACAATCGCTTTTGATTGCTCAGGAAATTGGAGACCGTAACGGCGAAGGCACCACTTTGAACAATATTTCTCAAATTTACCATGCAAGAGGGGACGATGAGACCGCGTTAGGGTATTTAAAACAATCGCTTTTGATAAGACAAGAAATCGGCGACCGTCGCGGCGAAGGCACCACTTTGAACAATATTTCAGGAATCTATGGAGCAAGAGGGGATTATGAGACCGCGTTAGACTATCTAAAACAATCGCTTTTGATAAGACAAGAAATCGGCGACCGTAGCGGCGAAGGCACCACTTTGGGCAATATTTCTCAAATTTACTCGGCAAGAGAGGACTATGAGACCACGTTAGACTATTTAAAACAATCGCTTTTGATTCGACAAGAAATCGGCGATATAGCTGGTCTGTGTGCAACTTTATTTAATATCGGGCATATTCACTGGACAAATCAAGAACAACAAGAAGCTATTGCAGCTTGGATGCAAACGTATTTAATGGCTAAAAAAATTGGTGAAGCGCAAGCTTTAAATGCCTTAGATAATTTAGCCAAAGAACTGGGCGGCACAGGACTGGAAATGTGGGAAGAGTTGGCAAAGCAACTAGACTCATGACGCGGTGCGTCTGCACTGCATTCCTATTAAATTAATATTCATTTTAAAGATGTCAAATGAGTTCTACAGAAGGTTGGATAGTAAAGTTGAATCCTAGTGCTTTGGCTATTTTAGATACAGTTGCAAAGCTGGGATGTCCGTCTAATGAGCTAAATTATGCAATTGTTTATCGTTCGTCAGCAATCTAGCTTGTTCTGTAAGAACTGTTGCGCAAATAATGGCATGGTGAAAATCCCGTTAGCTGCTCAATGTGAGAGATAAATAAGTTTGGCAATGTTTAGCTAAATTGTGGGATAATGTCGGTTTTAATGTCAGTTATTTTTAGGGAGACGCAATGCCTTCATTTGATATTGTTTCTGAAGTCGATGCGCACGAAGTCACTAATGCTGTTGATCAAACGAATCGTGAATTAGCAACCCGATTTGATTTTAAAGGCTCTGATGCCAAAGTAGAATATAATGTAGATAGTCTGACTTTGATTGCAGAAACAGATTTTCAGTTGCAGCAAATTCAAGATATTTTACACATCAAAATGACTAAGCGTGGTATCGATATTTTATCCCTAGAAGCCAAGCAGCCGGAATTACAACACAAATCCGCTAAACAAATCATTATGATTAAGCAGGGTGTGGATGCTGATACCGCAAAAAAGATTGTAAAATGGATAAAAGACACTAAATTGAAAGTACAAGCCTCAATTCAGGGTGAGAAAGTGCGAGTCACTGGCAAAAAGCGTGATGATTTGCAACAGGTGATCACGATGCTAAAAGAACAAAAACTCAGTTTACCATTACAATTCATTAATTTTCGAGATTAGGAGCTTTACATGCGTTTTATACTATTCAGTTTGTTTTTTTCATTGGCTAGCATCAGTTGGGCGGAAGAGGTGCCTAAAGTGGTGTCGGATACGTTAAAAAATTTAGTCAACGTGCCAAATATTAACATCGATGTTGCTAAATCGCCTATTTCTGGTTTATATGAGGCGACTATTGGTAGTGAGGTGGTTTACATTAGCGAAGATGGTAAGTATTTACTTGTTGGTGACATTCGTGATACAGCAACCCGTGAAAATATTACCAACCGTAAACGTAATGAATTACGAATGAAAAGTATAGATGATATACCCGATAACGAAACTGTTGTGTTTGCACCTCAAAACAAAGTTCAATATACCATTGATGTATTTACCGATGTAGATTGCCCATATTGCGCTAAATTGCATCAAGAAGTGCCTGAATTGAATAAAAATGGGGTTAAAGTACGTTATTTAGCATTCCCACGCGCTGGTATGCACTCAGAGACCTATAACACAATGCAATCGATCTGGTGTGCAGAAGACCGTCCACAAGCAATGACCAATGCAAAAGCGGATAAACCTATTGCAGAAAAAACGTGTAACAATCCTATTTCAAAACAATATCGTCTAGGTCAGCAAATTGGTGTATCTGGTACGCCCGCGATAATTTTACCGAGTGGTGAATTATTACCCGGTTATTTGCCAGCAGCTAAGTTAATTGCGTACTTGAAAGGCGAATTAGATTCTTTTCGTTAATTTTCTGATTAGCACCTTTTGTATTCACATTAGCGTGCTATGCGGACAAACAACTTTCTCACCGTTTCTACCAAACAACATTGTTGTAACTGATCTCGGTGTGGAAGTATGTGCTGTTTTTTTGTTGTAGGCACGCGCAATATTTTGTTATGAGCTTTGTTAGATTAACCGTGTTCATTAGTGTGGTTAAAGTTAATAAACGTGAACAAAATAGCGTTTGTTAAGAAAAAGTGATCGGATATAAAAATACGCCGAAAATTTTTTGATTAGAGCTTGACTTTCTAACTACAAGATAGCATAATGCCAATCCTTTCAAGCAGTGGCTATGTAGCTCAATCGGTTAGAGCGCAGCACTCATAATGCTGAGGTTGGTGGTTCGATTCCACCCATAGCCACCATCTTAATTCCCAATAACAAATCTTCCTGTTCGGTATGATGAGACCTAAACCTACGCTTGGTATGCACCATGTCGCTTTAAATGTTTCTGATGTTAAGGCTTGTGAGCATTTTTATATCAATCTTGTCGGTATGCGTGTTGAGTGGCGACCCGACCCCGATAATGTCTATTTAACTTCAGGCTCTGATAACGTAGCTATTCACAAGGCTGCTGAGTCGCTAACTAATAGTAATCAGCATTTAGATCACATTGGCTTCATTATCGAGTCGGTTGAACAGGTTGACTTATGGCATGACTATCTGGTCGCAAATGGGGTTAAAATCAAAAATCCACCACGTACACACCGAGATGGAGCACATAGTTTTTATTGCTATGATCCAGATGGTAACGTTGTTCAATTTATTTACCATCCACCCCTAATAAATTAATTAGCTTGATAGATAAAATCTAAATTGTCATATTAAAAATAAATAAAAATTGTTAATTCCAGTTAGCTCATTCCTTGCCTCACCAAACTCTCGCAACCCTAAACGTAAACGTGCTTTCTGGTTTTATTTATCAATTAATAGCAAGCAACACGTATCTTTAAGTTATCTAATATAGAATTTTCTGATAGTAAAATCATTTTATATCAAAGAGTTAAGCAACACAAATCACGCGAATTAATGATCAATCTTAGATTAAAACTTGACAATAATAAGCAGTTGCAATAAACAGTAGGTGGGCAACAATCATAGGTATGTTTTTTTGGACGGATTTCATACAAGTATCCTGTTAGGGATATTGGTTTTCTTAATTATCGCATCAGGCTTTTTTTCAGCCTCAGAAACAAGCATGATGGCTATTAACCGTTACCGTTTACGTCATCTTGCCGCGAAAAACCACAAAGCAGCTAAACGCGTTTGTGAGTTACTAGAACGCCCCGACCGATTAATTGGTGTTATTTTATTAGGCAACAATTTTGTCAATATTCTTGCCTCATCTATTGCTACCGTCATTGCGATTGATCTGATGGGAGAGGCGGGTGTACCCATTGCAGCCGCATTACTGACAGTCTTAATTCTAATTTTTAGCGAAGTCACACCTAAAACCATCGCCGCAACGAATCCTGAACGCATCGCATTTCCAGCCTCTCTTATTATCAAACCACTACTACAATTATTGTATCCACTTGTTTGGATGCTCAATGTCGCAGGAAGTGGTTTATTAAAATTAATGGGTGTATCGCAACTTCATGAGGATAGTCATCGTTTAAGCAGTGATGAATTGCGTACCGTAGTGCATGAAGCTGAGGGGATTATTCCTAAACGCCATCAGCAAATGTTACTAAGTATTTTGGATTTGGAAAAAGTTACGGTAGACGACATTATGATTCCACGTCACGAAATTATTGGAATTGATTTAAATTCACCACTAGACTTGATTCGAGAGCAATTAGCAACAGCACAACATACACGTTTACCACTGTACCGAGAAAATATTGATAATGTGATTGGTATCCTACATTTGCGTAAAACAATACGTTTATTTGAGCACGAAACGATTAGCAAAGAAGATTTAGAAAAAATTGCAAAAGATTTATATTTTGTGCCAGAAGGGACACCTTTAAATACACAATTACTTAATTTTCAAAGACATAAACGTAGAATTGGCTTAGTAGTCAACGAATATGGTGATATTCAAGGTTTGGTGACTTTGGAGGATATTTTAGAAGAAATTGTTGGCGATTTTACGACCAATCCCTCCGACGTGTTATCTCCAGATTTTCATCCTTTAGATGATGGCAGTTATTTGGTAGACGGTAGTATTACGATTCGGGAACTTAATCGCGCAATGAAATGGCATTTACCGACCGAAGGACCTAAAACTTTAAATGGATTGATTTTGGAATATTTAGAAGCAATACCAGAAGCGGGCATTAGTTTACGTTTAGAAGGCTATCCAATGGAAATTATGCAGACTGGTGAGAGAGTCATTAAAACAGTCCGGGTTTATCCAAATCGCTGGCAACCTGCATCAAAAAAGCTTAATGAGCAATAATTTTATACAATTTGAACTCGCGTGACGACGCACCGTCGTCCAACAGGACGCGGCGGCATCAGAATGAGAAGTGCAAAATTTATTTTGCCAAAAAGTGAACGATAGCTGTAGAAAACAACAACCTCAGCTATTTTCTGCCAAATACAACCAAGTCGAAATCACTGAATCGGGATTAAGCGATACACTACTGATACCTTCGTCGATTAGCCACTTAGCAAAATCAACATGATCAGATGGACCTTGACCGCAAATCCCCACATACTTATTTTGTTGACGGCAGGCTTGAATCGCTTGATGTAATAAAGCTTTTACCGCATCATTACGCTCATCAAACGAATAGGCGACTAGTCCAGAATCGCGGTCAACTCCCAAAGTCAACTGCGTCATATCGTTTGAGCCTATAGAAAAACCATCAAAATATTCTAAAAATTGTTCTGCTAATAAAGCGTTTGATGGCAATTCACACATCATAATTAAACGTAAACCATTTTTACCACGCTCTAAACCATTTTGTGCCAATATTTCAATGACTTTTCTAGCCTCATCTACGGTGCGAACAAACGGAATCATTAATTCCACGTTAGTTAATCCCATATCATCACGTACTTTACGCATTGCACGGCATTCTAAAGCAAAACAATCTTGAAATGATTTAGCGATATAGCGCGACGCACCTCTAAAACCGATCATGGGATTTTCTTCCTCTGGCTCATACTGCTTACCACCAATTAGATTAGCGTACTCGTTAGATTTAAAATCAGATAAACGCACAATCACAGGTTTTGGATAAAACGCAGCCGCTAATGTAGACACACCTTCTGCTAATTTATCTACATAAAAAATCACCGGCGTTTCATAACCACTAATATGTTTTTTAATTTGCTTTTTAATTTCAATAGGTTGCTCATCAAAATGTAATAATGCTTTAGGGTGAATGCCAATCATACGATTAATAATAAATTCCAAACGCGCCAAACCAATCCCTTGATTCGGGATACTGGCGAAATCAAATGCACGTTCTGGATTACCCACATTCATCATCACTTTAAACTGAATTTCTGGCATCTCACCTCTATCAGAAGTTGTTACCTCATATTGCAGCTTACCCTTGTAAATGTAACCAGTATCTCCTTCGGCGCATGAAACCGTTACCATCTCGTTATTAGGTAATTTGTGTGTAGCATCATTACAACCTACTACGGCTGGAATACCTAACTCACGCGCTATAATTGCTGCATGACAATTGTTGACCAATACGGGCGTATAATTTTCTGTAAATACGATGTAATTATGATGTTCTTCAACGGTGATGTTATATACCCAATCTTGCCCCACATCAGCTACTAAATTTACTCGCGCTTGACGGACGTCGCTTTTTAGCAATTTTTGCAAATCTTTTTTCAAAGACTCATCATCCAATCGTCCTAATGTTATCGCTAAACTTTGTTCATCCAATAAAAAATTATTTTCAATCCGTTTAGCAATTTCTTTATCAGTCGATTCGCGGAACAATTGGCGAGTATTAAAATAGCGAATACCACTTTTTAATTGATTGGATTTAATATGCTGTGTATAGGTGCTAAGTTGATCGAGTTGTTCGGCTAGCGTAATCGTGTGTTGATGGGTTTGTTTAACGACTTGTGGCACGATACCTACACGCAAACAGGCTACAATGGCTGCTTGTAAATATGCCACTTGATTGACTGTAAAACTGATTTTACCTTGTTTTGCGTAACCTGTATTATCAACTAAACCTGCTAAAAAATGATATGCCAATTGCTTATCAGATTTTATCAAGCTGATGATTAATTTTTGTGTATCTAATTTAACGTCTTGTTCATAAGCACTCAGTTGACACCAATTTTCACCTCCAATGACCTTATCACACGGTATTTGTTGTTGCTGATAGGCTTCGTGGATGTGAACGGCTGCTAATTTTTGCTCGATTTGTTCGGGGCTAGCAATCGAGCGAATTTGTGGTTTTTCACCTGTTGCTACTTGCCCTAACCAGTAAGCAAGTTCACATTCCTTGTCAGTCGAACAGTATAATTGTGGTAACTGTTGCGCTAGCAATAGACAATCTTCATTCTCCAATAGGCGTTGGATTTCAGTATCAACGAGTTTAGCTTGTGACAAATTCAACATTCTATGATCAGGAGTCAATGTTAAAGTATTGTCGGACAAACGCCCGGTTTGCGGTACATTGATTTGAATCAAATTACTCATTTTACGCATCGAATGAGTAATGCGTTTCCACTCAATTTTAAGTGTTTGGCGGTTTAATGCGGGTACTTTTAAATTTTCAAATCCACGTTGATAAATCTCTGCAAATGTCATAAAACCGTGATTCGTTAATATTTGAGTATTGCCCGCAAAACAAGTACGACCACCACGATTAGTTACAATAGCAGAGGCACGTTTCATCACAGGCTCCCAATCTGGATCAGTCATATCGGTTACTAATACGTCTCCTTTCTGT
Source organism: uncultured Thiotrichaceae bacterium (assembly GCA_964388965.1). GTDB lineage: Bacteria > Pseudomonadota > Gammaproteobacteria > Beggiatoales > Beggiatoaceae > Albibeggiatoa. Next base: position 57,684 of record CAYMCP010000003.1, read on the forward strand.
ACTAGAGACATCTCTTTGATATTGTGGATAATGCGCACTTTACCTGTACCAATTTTTTGTCCGATACTGCGCCCTTCGACTAGTAAATCACCTTTTTGTTTCAGAGTAAAACGCTCAACGACCGCGCTATGAATTCGACTTTTCACGGTTTCTGGGCGAGCTTGTAAAATATAAATTTTGCCATCATTTCCATCTTTGCCCCATTCAATATCCATCGGACGTTGATAATGACGTTCTATCATCAAGGCTTGACGCGCCAACTCTTCCACATCTTCGTCGGTGATTGAAAATTTCAAACTATCAGATTCTGCTACTTCTACCGTTTTAGTGCTGGTTTCGCCGTAGACCATTTTAATCACTTTACTGCCACGATTACGACGCAAAATCGCTGGACGACCTGCTAATAAAGTGTGTTTATGTACATAAAATTCATCTGGATTGACCGAGCCTTGCACAACTGTTTCGCCCAAACCGTAAGAGGACGTTATAAATACAACATCTTGAAAACCTGATTCTGTATCTAAGGTAAACATTACACCGCTTGCGCCAACGTCGCTACGCACCATGCGTTGAATGCCTGCTGAAATAGATATTTCATGGTGGGCAAAGCCTTGATGTACACGATAAGCTATTGCGCGGTCATTGAATAAAGATGCAAATACTTGTTTTACTGCGTGTAATACGTTATCTGCACCAACTACATTTAAATATGATTCTTGCTGACCTGCAAAAGAGGCATCAGGTAAATCTTCAGCGGTTGCTGAGGAGCGTACTGCAACGCTAATATCTTTACCTTCAGTCTTTAAAAGTTGTTGATAAGCCAAACAAATTGCTTGCGCTAATTCAGGTTGAAATGGGGTATTTACTATCCATTGACGAATTTGTTGCCCTGTTTTAGTAAGTGCTTCTACATCGTCAACATCCAAGCAAGTTAAGCTATTGTAAATCCGTTGTTGAAGTTTATCTTGCTGTAAAAATTGATTAAACGCAAAGGCTGTAGTTGCAAAACCATTGGGGACACTTACACCTAAATTATTTAAATGGCTCACCATTTCACCAAGCGAGGCATTTTTACCACCGACAGTTGCCACGTCATCTAGTGTAAGCGAAGCAAACCCAATCACATAGCTTTGCACGATATTTTCCTTTTCTTTAGAAGATGAAACAGATAGGATAGACGGTCATCATTATATCCCATAAAGATTATTCTATGTGAATTATTAGATTTATTTATAGGGAAATCACATTAAAAATTATCCACCCGCAGCTAGTACACAAAATTTGTTTTACTGCCCAGCGGAATAATGCTGCACTCTCGAATGTTCCCATCTTTTCAATTTTAGAATCGTTTTATTTATCTTATGAGTTACGCGGTTCATACGAAAATTTTACTCTGTATTTGCAACCCACAATAAATTGGGACGCGGAGCGTTCCTGCTGCATCCCAACGGAGAGCATTGGGACGAGGAATTTATCAAAGAGTAGAGATTTAAATAATTCTAGTGTGCCACATCTTTTGCGCAATATTTCTTCATTAGCTTTGTAATCTACCATCTACCAAATGCAAAGTTTTATTCATTCTGTCTGCAAGTTTTGGATCATGCGTTACCAATACTAAACTCGTGTCAACTGCTTGATTAAGTTCTAGCATTAACTCGTAGACTTTATAGGCAGTACGTTGATCTAAATTACCTGTAGGCTCATCTGCTAACAAACAAGTAGGCTTAGTGACTAGTGCCCTCGCAATTGCTGCGCGTTGACGTTCACCACCTGACAACTCACTTGGTTTATGTTTCAAACGTTGTCCTAAGCCAACCCGTTCCAATATGTCGGCTGCTTGTAATTCTGCATCTTTCACGCTATCACCACGAATCAATAAAGGCATACTCACGTTTTCTAATGCGGTAAATTCGGCTAACAGGTGATGAAATTGATATACAAAACCTAAGTGACGATTGCGCCATAAACCACGTTTGGCTGCGCTGAGTTTATTAATTTGTTTACCTGCAATCCAAATATCACCTTTAGTTGGCGTATCTAAACCACCTAGTAAGTGTAATAAGGTACTTTTACCAGAACCTGAATGTCCGACAATGGCGACTTGTTCACCATTACAAATTAACAAATCAATACCGTGCAACACTTCAACCGATAAATCACCATCGTGAAAAGTTTTATATAATTGCTGACAAGCCAAGGCAATATTACTCATAGCGTAATGCTTCCGCAGGTTGTGTGGCGGAGGCACGCCAAGCAGGGTAAATCGTGGCAAAAAAGCTGATAATTAGTGAAGTTGAGACAATTTTATGCACATCTCCCCAATGTAAATCAGATGGTAAATCACTGATATAGTAGACATCAGAAGGTAAAAATTGCATGTTAAAAAGGCGTTCAATCGCAGGGACTATAGTTTCTACATTCAACGCTAAACTAATGCCGCCTACCAGCCCAAGTAATGTTCCAAAAATACCAATAAGTGTGCCTTGCACCATAAATGTAAGCATAATACTGTTAGGTGTCATGCCTAAAGTACGCAAAATCGCAATGTCTGCTTGCTTATCGGTGACAACCATAATTAAAGTTGACACAATATTAAACGCAGCAACCGCGACAATCAGAGTTAAAATGACAAACATGACACGCTTTTCCATTGCAATGGCTTTAAAAAAGTTAGCGTGGCGATGCGTCCAATCTCGACTAATGTAACCAAGTGGCAATGTAGCTTGAATTTGTCGTGAAAAAGACATTGCTAAATCCATGTGCGTGAGTTTTAGATTTAAACCATGTACATGTCCTGCGGGTAGGCGTAATAATTTGGCGGCATCATCAAGATGTAGTAATACATAACCGCTATCATATTCGTGCATTCCGATTTTAAAAATTCCCTTTACTGTCATGCGTTTCATACGCGGAAACACGCCTACAGGTGTCACAGAGGTTTGCGGTACGACAACGGTAATCTTATCGCCTACGTCTACGTGTAGCGAGTATGCCAACTCATAACCAATGACAATACCAAATTCATCTGCTTGTAAATCGTGAATACTGCCTTTGTGCATTTTTTGTTCAACTTGTGATACTGACATTTCTAGTGTTGGATCAATACCATGTAAAATTGTACCGTATACATTTTGACTGTGTGTAATCATCGCTTGTGCTTCAATTGTTGGTGCGATACCTGTGACTGGTGGATATTGTTTTAGCTGAGTTAGTAATGATGACCAATCAGCGATACTGTCTTGATAAAAAGAACGTACCATTACATGAGAAGACATACCTAGCATACGTCCACGCAATTCTTTTTCAAAGCCATTCATGACGGAAATGACTGTAATTAAAGCGGTTACGCCCAAAGCGATACCTAAAATAGATGTCAATGAAATGAAAGAGATAAAATGGTTACGGCGTTTAGCACGGGTGTAACGCAAACCGATAAAAAAGGGCAGGGGTCTATACATAGGTGAGCAACTTTAACAATCCAAATTAGAGTTAAATTTTTTATTCAATATCTCCGACAATTTTAACTTCATAGACGAGTTGAATGCCAGTATTGTCAAAAACGGTTTGTTGTACAAAATTAATTAAACTTTCAATATCTTGTGCAGTCGCATGATCTTGATTAATAATAAAATTTGCATGTTTTTCTGATACACACGCGCCGCCTATTTTATAGCCCTTTAGCCCTTGTGCTTCAATTAGTCGTGCAGCGTAATCATTTGGTGGATTACGGAATACAGAACCGCAACTTGGTAAACCAATTGGTTGGCTTTCATTGCGTTTTTGCATAAGTGTTTTAATGCGTTGTTGCGCGCTATCGTCAGTTTGCGGTGATAATTTTAGTTTTGCGGAAACAAACCATTCATTTTGCAAACCTTTAACTTGACGATACTCAATATCAAATGACTGTGGATAACGCTTATAGAGTTGTCCTTGATAATTAAGGGTTGTGACGCTTTCAACCAATGCCCAAGTTTCACCACCCCAAGCACCTGCATTCATCGCCAACGCGCCACCCATTGTACCGGGGATACCCGCTAGAAATTCCGCACCAGTGAGTTGTTCTTTAACCGAAAACCGCGCTATTTTAGCACAGCTTACACCAGCTTCAACGTAAAGACGAGTGCCATCTAGTTTACTGATTTGATTTAATAAACCGGAAGTCAGGATTGTGACACCACGAATACCACCATCGCGCACCAATAAATTACTACCTAAACCTAGCCAAAAAATAGGCGTACTTTCAGGAATACGTTGAATAAATTGAGTTACATCACCTAAATGGGCAGGTTTATATAACCAATCAGCACAGCCTCCAACCCGCCAAGTAGTATATTTTGACATGGGTTCATTGGCAAGTAACTCGCCTTGTAGACCATGAATTTTAAAAGGGGGTTGGTTTTGTAACATAGGATAGATTTTAGGAAAATGTTGAAAGTAATTTTTTACTATAATGATCTATATACTCTTTTGCGTAATCACGTTTAAAATCTTCTACTGTGTAAGGCATTAATTTATTTCTGATTTTAGTTGCTCAAACAAAAACTGTCTAATTTCTGGTGGCAAGTCGGGCTTATTCACAAGACTATCTAACAGTTCTTTAGCAGACAAATCTTTTATTCGCTCCTCTGGAGACAAATCTTTTATTCGCTCCTCTGGAGAATATTTGCTTAAAACAACCTCCGGGGGCAATATACGCAAATAATGATCTATATACTCTTTTGCGTAATCACGTTTAAAATCTTCTACTGTGTAAGGCATTAATTTATTTCTGATTTTAGTTGCTCAAACAAAAACTGTCTAATTTCTGGTGGCAAGTCGGGCTTATTCACAAGACTATCTAACAGTTCTTTAGCAGACAAATCTTTTATTCGCTCCTCTGGAGACAAATCTTTTATTCGCTCCTCTGGAGAATATTTGCTTAAAACAACCTCCGGGGGCAATATACGCAAATAATGATCTATATACTCTTTTGCGTAATCACGTTTAAAATCTTCTACTGTGTAA
>CAYMCP010000003.1:62787-78952 GCA_964388965.1 uncultured Thiotrichaceae bacterium
ACAAATCTTTTATTCGCTCCTCTGGAGACAAATCTTTTATTCGCTCCTCTGGAGACAAATCTTTTATTCGCTCCTCTGGAGAATATTTGCTTAAAACAACCTCCGGGGGCAATATACGCAAATAATGATCTATATACTCTTTTGCGTAATCACGTTTAAAATCTTCCACTGTGTAAGGCATAGCAATCCCCGTTATTTGATAAAGTTGATACAATTGCCTAAAAGCAGCTTTGTCATAGTCTGAATGCCAAGCGTAGTGCATGTCACCATAAACAAAACCTTGAGCTTTACCACTGAATAATTGCCACACTGCATTTTTTGGTGTTTGCGGCATCACGCTCAAAACAATAATGCGTATTTGTCGTGTTCCCCACGTTAGCTCAAATACGCCCTGTTGTATTTCCTCAAACTTTACCCCAATGCTACTAAAAAGTTTACTGGGATAGCGAGTCGTGACAGCATAAAGCCGAAATAAATCCTCCGATACTAAACCATCTAGCGATAAACTCATTTGCTTTCTGTAATTGACATAGTGTCCAATTAACTCCTCAATCGCCCAATTGTCCAGCGACTCATGCAAAGATTTATAGGTGATAAGATTATGTTCAAGTAAGTCCTCCAAACCTGCGGGTAATTGCTCAGTTAAAGGCTCCCCCGTCGTTTGCTTGATAATTACAACATCTAAATACTGCTGTTTTAATGATAATTCTTTTTCTAATTCCACTATGTAGTTAGAATTGGTAAAAAAATCAGTCAAAATTAAACCAAACAAGCGATGCCAGCTAATTACCATACTTTATCCAAGTTTTATCTACCTGCATGTAATCTACCTGCATGTAAAACGCCGTCCCTCAAAACAAGAAGAATATCAATTAACAGACAAAGGCATCAGCAACATAAATAAATCCATTGGCGCACCCATATCTTGATCATTTAATGTCAGCTTGTTGTCTACAATCACAGCAGATAAAGTGTAATCGTCCCCTTTCTCGACCAGCGTTTTATCTTTGAGCAATGCTTTAATGCGGGTTTCTGCTTGTCCCTCACTACCCAAAGTAGCCGCTAAAGCTAAATTTAACAATGGCTTGGCAATTTTAAAATCAGCCTGCATTGTCATTGCCATCAACAATTCCATCATATTTTTTAATGATTTTGCTTTTTGCCCGTTGATACCTAGACTTAATCCACCTACTAAATTGCCTTTATCCGTATTTAAAATAATATTTGATAAGTTTAACTCTGGACTTTTCGCTAAAAAATCAGGAGCTAATTGCATTAACTGACCAAACATTGCAAAACTTAAAATGTCTTCAGAAATTTTCCCATTGTTTAATTGATTTTGTAAATCACGCATAGTTTGCTGCAATTGAGCCGTTGCAGGCGCGTCTAAATTGTCTAAAGCAGCCTCTATTTTATGATTTAAAATCAATGCCTCGCCGATAATTGCTTCAGATAACTTCCACTTTTCAATGGATAAACGAGAAGTAAAACTAACGGTTTCGTTTCGTTCTTCACCACCAAATTTGATCTTGAGTAAATTCAATTCTGAGGCAGTTTGTCCACCAATCCCTAAATTGACACTGCCTACACTCAATTCACCCTGACTGATCTCAACTTGAGAAGCTGTTTTTTGTACAGCCGTTTTTAATGCTAAATCTGCTAAAATTAATTTAGACATTTCATCTTCAAATACTAGCAAAGGTAAATTACTGGTCATTTTTATAGGTAATAAATCTTTATCTAAATCGGCAACAAAGGTTAAACGCCCCAATTTCATGCTGAACGCATTTTTTTCAGTAATCTCTAAACCTGAAAAAGTAAGATCGGTTTTAATTTGCTCAAATGTCGCGGGATAGGAAAATTGACCTTCCAAACCTTGCCAATCAATAGAAACCTCGCCACCATTTTCATCTTCGGGTACAGTGTGTTGATACTTGGGCACATCAAACTCAGTTTTACCTTTTCCTTCTTTGCTGATAAAGGTGTCTAATACTAATGCAGGCGCATCTTTTAATTCTTTATCTAAGCGTTCTGAAAAAATTGGCGTAACAGTTGTTTTTAAATTCAAAGGTTTATTTTGTTCCCAGAATTTAGCAATGTCTGTCTTTAACGTGTGCAATAACACCAAAGGGTCTGCTTTAACTTGCGTACCTTCTGAAGTTTTGGTATCAGCTAGTTGATGACGTACAATAAAGCCTTGTAATTGCGCTTCTTCCTGTTGTGAAACGGTACTTTCTTTCGTCGCAGATTCTTCTATTACAGTTTCTTGCGGTGCAATTCCGTCCGTTGCAAAGGCTGCGATTGGAACTGTAAAGCAATATGCTAAAGTTGTTAAAAATAAAATTTTTTTCATCTCAAATCCTTATCTGTGGGAAAGAATTATACTTGTGCGTTTTTAACGATAATTGCATTTGTAATCCAACCTAATACTTCCTCGTTGAGATTACCATTTTTAGTAACAAATACATCTTTACAATCAGGTATTTGACCCATTACTGTTCTTGCATCAGCTAGGGTGCTGTTCTCGGAGACTATACCAAAGTTGGATTCTAAATTAGCATATTCATTAAGCATATCTTGTAAGGTAAGTGCAGATAAATCTGTCGCTGGATAACGCCGTAATCTTTGAGCCATATAGTGGTCTATATCGCTACGATGAATCAAAAATTCAATTTGATCGTTATTATTTAAAATTGGTAAACGACTCCACTCACCACCATCTAACTCATCTAATACATCAACTAACATTAGTCCTGCGAGCGGTGATTTTTTATAGAACATTTGATCACGTTTAATCATTTGATCTTTTACTGGGGTAGATTTAAGTTTTTCTTGTGGTGTCATATTGCGTGCCATTTCGGAGACGCTGCGGGTTGCTGCTTCAAAATTGTCTTTAGAAAAGTAATACGCTAATACCGTACCGATCCAACTGCCCATTAGTGGCAACACAGCAGTAAAAACCATATTGATATTTGCACCACTTTCATCTTTCATAATGACAATCAAAGATAAAATGATGACCCCTATGATAGAAGTGAGCGTAATGCCAATCGCTAGGGTGTCGCGTAAACTTTGGCTTCTTCTAGCCTGATTCTCGTCGTATGCCATAACTCTTGAGTCTCTTAATGATTTAGTGGGCTTATAGGGGAAAACGATTCATAATCTTAATGATAATTGACAGAAGTGCAGTCATGCACTCAGGTATTTTAACCTTATGCGTTTCGGCTAAAACCGTTTCCTGCTTCTTCGTCGAAACCAACATCCTAACTTGTAGGCTAACACATTCAACACGCCAGTGAAATCGGCTTGTTTGACGTATCTACATTTAATATAGTCAAACTTAGTCTGTACCAAACGATTGTCTTTGCTTCAGAATCGATAATTTATTTTACAATCGAAACAGGTTTAAAGCCAGCACTTTGTTCCGCACAAACAGGGCAATCACATTAAAATTTTTAGCTGTTTAAAATCAAATGGTGTGGAATTTATTCTGCGGGTAGAGCTGATTTTTAAAAACCGCAAATGCAACCATTTAAAAAATTGTAGAACTGGTCAGCCCTAAAAATGTAACTTTAGAGATAGATACAGTGTCTGAAATGGGACAAAATATTTTTATTAAGCACATCGCTAAAACAAGTTTGTATGCTTATAACCCATTTTATGCGAAATTTACGCGAAGAGTCTATAAATAAAAATAATAGGAATACCATTTGCCTATAAAAAAATACCTTAAAGCTTATAACGGTTATTCTACACATTGATAGATTAGGAGTTGTCCTCAATTATCCGAATAACCAATAAAAATACTAAGCATATTTTCATCTACGAAGGTTATATTTTATGAGTGAACATGTTGAGAATGAATTAACTCAGACGTTGAATAAGGTATCACGGGAATATCGCATTGCCATGAGTGAATTTAATGACGCTACTAAACGTCGAGAGCAGTTTAGTTTGCGTGCAGAGCGTAGAACGGATTATTGGCTACGTTTAGGTATGACAGGTTTATTCATAGTAATGATTTTACTACTGATTTCAATGTACATATTAGTGCGGCATACCCAGAGTATATCCGAGCAAATGCAACTTATGAATCAGCACTTTAGCGAAATACACCATTCGACACTTCCGTCTCAACAATCAGATTACGTTTCGACATTGAAATCCATTGAACTTGAGCTAAAATCCCTTAATAATAACATGGCTAAAGTCAGTAATGAGTTAACATCCATTGCGAAAAAAACGCAAAATTCACAACAATATACACATCCTTATTACCCATATCGTTAACAGGAGAATTCATCATGTCAGAATTGTATCTTTCACGTTTGTATTACGCGAGCGAAGCCACAGACCAGTATTCACCTATGGAAATTGGCAACATTTTAGAATCTTGTCGACAACATAATCCTCCGCTAGATGTTACGGGCGTGTTATTTTTGGGTAATGGTTATTTTTTTCAATGTTTAGAAGGACCTAGAAAGAATGTCAATCAAATATACAGAAACATTACCGGTGATCAACGCCACAAACAGGTTGAATTGTTGGAGTTCAAAGAGGTAGGCGAGCGTTTGTTTTCTGAATGGAGTATGAAATATATTCGTTCAACACAAGTCGTTGAGAAAATTTTGAAAGAAACTGGGGCGAAAACGTTTAATCCTTACGAGCTTGATAGCTATACAATTAATCTTATCGCAGAGGCATTCAGCAATTACCACGATCATGAGGGTAGCGGTACTGCACCACAGGCGCACGCGAAACAGAAAAAAAGTTTATTTGGTTTCCTGAAAAAATAAAATCTACTGCCTCTAATGAGGAATTGAAGTTATTATGCGTATTATTACCGTTAATGTTAATGGCATTCGTGCGGCTGCAAAAAAGGGTTTTTTCGATTGGTTAATGCAGCAACAAGCTGATTTTGTATGTATTCAGGAAACGAGGGCACAAATAGAGCAATTATCCGATACCATATTTCATCCGCAAGGTTTCCACTGTTTTTATCACGATGCGCAGAAAAAAGGTTATAGTGGTGTTGCATTATATTCGCGTTATGTGCCGCAGCAGGTTAAATATGGTATTGGCTGGGGAGAGGTAGATTATGAGGGACGTTATTTAGAAACGCAATTTAATGATTTAAGTATTGTATCGCTATATTTACATTCAGGCACCGCTGGTACTGAGCGACAAAATGTAAAGTACCAGTTTATGGACAAATTTTTACCTTATCTAAAAACCCGACGGGAGGAAAAGTTAATTATCTGCGGCGATTGGAATATTGCACATAAGCAAATTGATTTGAAAAATTGGCGGTCAAATCAAAATCATTCTGGCTTTTTGCCCGAAGAACGTGCATGGATGGATAAATTAGTGAATGAGACGGGTTACGTGGATGCGTTTCGACAGGTAAATCAACAGCCTGAGCAATATACTTGGTGGTCAAATCGAGGGCAAGCTTGGGCAAATAACACCGGTTGGCGGATTGATTATCAAATTATTACCGAGTCGTTACGCAAAACGGTACAAAGTGCAAGTATTTATAAAGAGCAACGTTTTTCTGATCACGCGCCTTTGATAATTGACTATGAATTTTCCGTTTAACAATGTGATAGATACTGTAAAATTCATCTTGTCATACGACTAAGCCACTGGCTATGAAAAATTACAAAAAATAGTTTTAACAATTACAACTGATTAATTTTAAAAAAGTTTAAATTGAAAATGTAATATTTTGATAGTTTGTAGGCTTAATCGCAAATAAAATTTTTAGAAAACAATAAACTAGCTAATTGCTTTTTCACAATCTGCGATTAGTTCATCTAAAAGCTGTACGCTAGATTTGGCTTCTGCCTTGATTTCTAACAAAAAATCTAATTCGCTCTTAGATACTTTATTATCCGCAAAAATCTGCTCACGCAATATAGTGACTTCTTTTTGGCTAATATGCCCGTCGCTCAAAGCAAATGCTTTTGCTACTTTACGCCATTCTGCCATTTTTTTACTCCTTCAGGTTGGATTGAAAGTAAAATTTTACTACATTGGATCAATTAGCATACAAGTTATTTTGTAATATTTTTTGATTCAAATACGACAAAATTTATTTTAATTAAATGAATTGCTATATTTTTCATGAAAGTACATGATAACATTACTCCTTCCTGCGCTATATTGCACATGATTTGTTACCCCTACTGGATAATTTCCTCTTTGCTTCTTCCCACAACATTTGATTTCTACTTTATTATTCATAAAAAAACACTTGATAGTATTACATCAGCAATTCTTAATTTAAGCGTAATTTAATGCTAGCAAAAGTCAACTAGGCTCAATGAGTTCATCTGATATATAATGATGCCAGTTTCTAATTTTCTTACTGGAAACAGAGCTTTCGTTTGCTATATAATCAAAACGGTTGAAAATGCCGCGCTGGTTTGAATCATATAAATTCGTTATATATTTAAAATCGCTTTTGAGGTAAAGTTTTGTTAAAAGATACACTAACAATTGTTAATAAATTAGGTTTGCACGCTCGTGCGGCGGCAAAACTGGTTAAACTTGCATCCACTTTTAGCAGCGATGTCTATTTGAAACGTAAACAGCGTGAAGTAAACGGTAAAAGCATTATGGGTGTGATGTTGCTGGCAGCAGGTAAAGGTGCTGAAATTGAGCTATCTGTTTCTGGTGAAGACGAAGAACAAGCATTTAAAAAAATTGCAGAACTCGTTAAAAATGGTTTCGGAGAAGAAGAGTGAGTTTTACCCTGCAAGGCATAGGCGTTTCAAAAGGGATTGCTATTGGAAAAGTCCATATTATCGACCACGATAGCATAGAAGTTAATGAATATACCCTGTCAAAACAAAGTTTAGATGATGAGGTAGCACGTTTTAAAAATGCGCTTGCCATTGCGCGGGAGCAATTACGAAAAATTCAGCAAAATATCCCTAAAACAGCACCCGAAGATATCGTTACTTTTATTGAAACACATTTATTAATGTTAGACGATAGTTTATTGGTAGATTCACCAATCGCTTTCATCTACGAAAGACAATGTAATGCGGAATGGGCATTAAAATTACAATGTGATTATTTAGTAAAAATTTTTGATGAAATGGATGATCCATACATCAGTAGTCGCAAACGTGACGTAGAACAAGTCGTTTCGCGGGTACAGCATATTTTACGCGGTCATACGGAATTACCAAGTAGTAATGATGTATCTAATGCAATTGTTGTGGCAGATGATTTAACGCCATCAGACACTATTTTAATGCAACATCAAGGTATTTTGGGCTTTGCAACTGAATATGGCGGTTCTACTTCGCATACAGCTATTTTAGCCCGTAGTTTAGGTATTCCTGCAATTGTTGGCTTACACCGCGCACGACGCTATGTTAAACCTGATGATGTCGTTATTTTAGATGGTCTTCATGGTGTCATGTTAGTCGCCCCTGAACAAAATGCAATCGAATACTATCAACAAAAACAAAGAGCAGACAAGCAACGTCGTACCGCACTCAAACGCTTAAAACAAGCACCTTGTGTTACTCTAAACGGTCAAGCCATTACGTTATATACCAATATTGAATTTCCTGAAGACATCATTAACGTTAAAAAAGTAGGTAGTCATGGAGTTGGTTTGTATCGCACCGAATTCTTATTTATGAATCGCATCGAACAACCTAACGAAGAAGAACATTACATTGCTTATCTTCAAGTGGTAAAATCATTAAAAAATAGTGAAATAACCATTCGCACAGTCGATTTAGGAGCAGATAAACAAGTCAATCCGCAATCTACCAACTCTTGGACTTCTAATCCTGCTTTAGGATTACGCGCTATTCGTTTATGTTTAAAAAATACACCCTTATTTAAGCAACAATTGCGTGCTATCATGCGGGTTTCTGCTCAAGGGAATGTGCGGATGATGATTCCCATGTTATCTGGTCTGCAAGAATTAACTCAAGTATTAAACATTGTCGATGAAACCCGACGCGAATTATCACAAGAAGGTTATGATTTTGATCCAACTATGCCAATTGGGGCGATGGTTGAAGTACCTGCAATGGCAGTATGTACCGATTTATTTTTACCCTATTTAGATTTTTTATCTATTGGTACGAATGATTTAATTCAATATACGTTAGCGATTGATAGATGCGATGATTCTGTTAATTATCTATACGATCCGTTACATCCAGCAATTTTGCGTTTGATCAAGATGAGTATTGATGGTGCGGCTAGTTGTGCCAAACCAATTAGTATGTGTGGTGAAATGGCGAGCGATACTCGTTATGTGCGTTTATTATTGGGTTTAGGTTTGCGCTCGTTTAGTGTCAATCCAGAGGCTTTTTTAGAAGTAAAACAAATTATTAACACCACCGATATGGATAAGTTGCACACAAACACCAAACGCATGTTAAGTACAGATTCACCGGCGGAAATGCGTTATTTATTGGACAAAATGAATGAAACCAGCACATAATCGTACTGGTCATTTTTAACGATTTCGATCAATTGATAGCGGAAAACCATTTAGCACCAAACAATCCACCCTCTTTGGCTTGCCACCCATTATCTAACATGATTTGTTTTAAACGGCGTTTGATCTCATCATCTTTTAACTTACCGTTAGTTTCTTGCTTAAACATTTCAAACGCATCATCAAATTCCTTGCGATCTACCTTACCGTCTGCTGCAAAGCGTTGTAGCAATTTTTTGGCTTGCTCTTCAATTTCGCGTTCCAAACCATAACCCTTCTCGGTCGCCACTTGGCGAATGATGGCTAAACCTTTTTCGACCCCGATACCCATTTTAATACCTTCTTCTAAAATGTGTTTTTCTTCTTGGCGGTCGATGTATTTGTCGTCAAACACTTGTAATTTAATGTGTTCTACAAATTTATCTACTGTCTCTTGACTCACAGACATAAGGTATTCCTTTTGCGGCGACTGTGTTACTAGAATAAGGATTATTGCTATGAGATTCAACCGTATTAATCATTTTTTTACTACGGTACAAAAAAACATAAAAAATTTGCGCATTACCAAGGCATAGGAAAACTGTTGACAAATGACATTGGACGCGACAAATTACCTAACCCATAGCTCATTTTTGCGACATCTTGACGCATTTGGTTAGTAGATATACTCATCATGCGCATCGTTTCCGTCATTCTTTCCATTGAAGCATTCATTGTAGCCATAGATTCATCCATTCGATTAATTGCACTGTCCATGCGCGCCATAGACTCATCCATCCGCGTAATTGAACTGTCCATGCCCGTAATAGATTCATCCATGCGTACCATTGCCTGCTCCATATAGCCCATATATTTCAGCATTGGCGGTAAGGTATCCAATTTCAAAGAAATATCATTCATCGTGACCGTCATCATACTGATTTGTTTGGATAAATCACCAATATTTTGCGACATAGAAGCCATGTGTTCAGCCATATCAGGGTCTATGCTTTGCGCAATTGAACGCATATCGCCCGTTAAGCTATAAATCAAAAAGAATCCATAGGCTGCTAATACTGCAAATGCGAACAAAGCGGGATAAACAATACCTTCCCAACGTCTAGCACTTTGCTGGAAACTTTTAACAAACTGTTCCATTTGACCTTTGCCGATTGCAGCCCCACATTCCATCGTTTGCGCTTCTATTTTTGTGTCGATTGGTCTATACGATTTATTCTGTAAATTGTTATTACCTGCGTCACCCGTCGTTGTTGGTTGGGTCATACCAAAGCTCCTCCATACAATCTTTATTATTTTACTCTGGTTTAGTTATAGATTAATTTTATTAACACCAACAATATGCTTATAAGCAATTGATAATTTTCAGTTAAAAATGCCAATATGACACACTTTCAAATATGATGCTAGCAAATTAAGCCAACAATGTCCAAAAGCATGATCTTTATTCAACAATTACGGAGGGAGTAGACTTAAACTCGTTTACAATCTTTTCAATCTGATACTTATTCAGAACAGGCTCTCTGAAGTAATTAATATATCCATATATTTCTTAAATGCGTTTAGGCTGTGCAAAATATTTCTTATCTTTAGGCGGTAGCGAACCCCAATAGGCAACAATAGTACGCACTCTCACTTGAATCCCCGATATTTCTCTTAAATAACAAATACATAACCAACCTGCACAATGAGCTTGCTGATAAGGATTGTAGTAAATGCCTGTTTCTACAAACTTTTGTGACCAATTTTTAGTTTCAATTAAAAATACACCTGTTGGCGCAACCACAAGATGGTCTATTTGTGTCGATATAATTTGATTATCAAAGCATTTAGTATAATGATGAAGCCGTAAATTTACATCATTTAATACATAATAACTATTGGGCAAATGCGATAATTGATTAATAACAGCTAATTCTGCTTCAGTACCGACAAAATATGGTGAATGAATAATGTGATGCAAATTTTCTATACTTTTCGCCAATTGGTCGCAACCTTGTTTAATAAAATTTTCTCGATTGGTTTGCAATGACTGACATTGTTGTTGTGCCGTTTTGATAGACTGATGCCTGCCATGCTGCAATAGAAGCTTGTTCTTGTTGTTTTAACTTAAATTTTTGTCTTTCCGACCTTTTATAAACTGTCTCATAGTCTTGTAATAATCGCGTTTTGTCACGATTAAGTGAATTATATAAATCACGTTGCTGTGCTTCGAGTGCAAATTTAGTTTGTGTTTTGTCTCGTTCGTAACGTTCTGTTAAAAATTGCTTTTCAGCTTTGACTTTTTGTAATTCAGCAGCATAATTTTTTTGTTTTTTATCAATTGCCGCGTTAATTTGGTTTATTGCTTGCTCATATTGAAAATTAAATTGCTCTATATACTGATTTTTATATCGAGATAGACGGGATAATTGACTTCTATAACTGTCTGACCACTGCCATTTAATTAGAATATGTAACCAGTAAAATAGTTGCGCAATAAAGCCCTTTTTCGCAAGTTTCGCTTTTTCATTTTCTAGCAAGGCGATGTCACGATTGATAGTGTGTAATTCTTCTGGTACTTGTTCAAATTGCTGCTGAATAGACTCTTTTTCTTGTTGCAATGTAGACAATTCAGTGTGAAATTTTGTATTAATTTTATATAAACGAGAATTTAAATTAAAATTATCTGTTTTATATCGATTAGTTAATTCTGTAATAGCTTGTTCGATTTGGATTTGATGTGACTCTGCGCATTCCTCTAAACGCTGCCATTCCGATTTAATACGTTGTTCAATCTGAAGCATCTAACTTTTGAATTTGCGCATAAGTTTGAGATTGTAATGCGTCAATTTGCGATTGTAGATTAGACTGTTTTTGCTGAATATCGTTATGTAATGCTTGTAATTTATTAAAAAATTCTTGCTCCATTGTTTGATATTGCCAATGGCGTTGCTGTTCTAATTCCTGCGCTTTTTGCTTCACTTCTAAAGTTGTCTGTGCGGAAATATTAGACATAGACAATTGTCTTTATATACCTTTCCACGCCCCACTTGTTCCTAATACTATTGCCACTGTAAAATCTCTCAATAAGGTCAAATAGAGCAAATTTAGCTCCTGCATACATTAAAATTATAGCCGATAATTATATCTCAAAACAACGAAATGTCAGTAAATATTTTTCAAAATATTGTGTTTTATTAATTTATCAATAATTTGAAAATGATACTAAAAAATTTAATGACATTATGGGTTCTATATCTGCTTTGATTCTTGGCAAGCTCTTTTGCAATTTATGCTTGATGGACTTAACTCTCGCCATCCTCCTCCTGCTTAACTCTAAAATGAGAATTACTGGAAAAACACTGAAAATGCACTCAACACCGCATCCCTCATGCTATATTTTAGGTTGTTTGCTGTCCCTTTTTTACGACTATCTGGCAACTCACTGAATTGACTACTTATCTTTTCTATTAACACATTGAATGATAGAGGCTTGTTTTCTTGTCCAAATGGCATTGACATATTAATTTACTCAGTTTTTATAGTATCCACTATTATACTATGGTTTTAAATTGAAAATTGCTGAATTTGATAGGTTTGTCTTGTAATTTTAAATCAATAATTTTTGAGAGGAATATTTGTAATAAATTGATTTTAAATAATTATTTTTCAATATACTGCGCCTAAAATCACCCATCCAAGCTGTATATTTCTCGATTTAGATGAAAAAATCATTTATCCCATCACATCATTGCAATACAATGTCTATATCTGTTTTTTCACCTTCAAACCTCATGAGTACACCACCTGTTGTAATGCAAACCAATCTTATTGGAATTGGTTTAATTTCCGCGCAACAAAAATGGTTGATGATCAATGCCAAACTTTGTGACATTTTAGATTACAGTCACGATGAGCTACTGCAATTAGATTGGCTGATGATTATCGAACCGCAAAGCTATGCACAGCATCAAACAGCCATTCAGCAATTGTGGAATAGTCAAACGCAACAATATCAAGCTGATTTTGTATTACTATCTAAACAAGGCTTTTCCATTCCGGCAAGTTTGGAGTTACGGGTACATCTATCGGAATCTAATCAACGACAATTTTACTGTTTCGTACAAGATAATCGTACCCAAGAACAACTTAACCAAGCTTTAAAACAAAGTGAGCAACGTTTTCAACGCTATTTTGAAATTCCACTTGTTGGTATTGCTTTATTTTCACCTGAACGCGGCTGGATTGATGCAAATGAAAAATTTTGCGACATGATGGGCTACAATAACCTGGACGATTTACAAAGTGTATCATGGGTCACTTTATCGCATCCTGATGATTTAGAACATGATATTGAATATTTTAATAATATTGTTTCAGGTCAGGTCAATGATTATAACATCGATAAACGTTTTATTCGTAAAGATGGTAATTGTATTGATGCTAGTGTTTCAATCCGCTGCATTCGCAAACCCAATCAACAAGTAGATTTCTTTTTTGCCTTGGTACAAGACATTAGCGAACGCAAACAATTTGAAATGGCATTACGCAATAGTGAAAAACGTTATAGAACTATTTTTAATTGTGCGGCAGTCGCTATCGCCTTGATGGATAAGGAGGGACATTACATACAATTCAATTCGACATGGGCAAAGATGCTTGGCTATACCAATCAAGAAATGATGAATAAATGTAATGTTGATATTACTTATCCAGAAGACGTTGCTATTACTGAAAAATATCTTTATCAACTTATTCATTCTGAAGAGGAAATTTGTCGTATTGAAAAACGTTTTATTAGCAAAGATGGGCAGATTATTTGGGGAGATGTGACAGCGTCCGTGACTCGTAACGAAAAAGGTGAAGTTGAAGGTATTGTTGGGATTATCGTAGATATTACTGAGCGCAAACGTACTGAAGAGCAACTTATCCGTGCCAAAGAAGCAGCAGAAGCCGCTACAAAAGCTAAAAGTGAATTCCTAGCTAATATGAGCCATGAAATTCGCACACCAATGAATGGCGTTGTTGGCATGACAGAATTATTACTTAATACCGATTTAACTATGAAACAGCGTGAATATGCGGAGACAATTTGCCATTCCACTGACGCATTACAAACTTTAATTAATGATATTTTAGATTTTTCCAAAATTGAAGCCGGTAAATTAACCTTAGAGCCAATAGAATTTGACTTAGAAAATGCGGTGTTGGAAATCGCTCGTTTACTGTCTATTACCGCAGAATCAAAAGGTTTTGAATTAATTGTACGCTACGCACCCGAAGCACCACGCTACGTTGTGGGAGATGCAGGACGCATTCGACAGATTTTGACTAATTTAATCGGTAACGCAATTAAATTTACCGAAAAAGGTCATGTATTGGTAGACATAGAATGTGTAACTAAAGTAGATGACTTTGCTTATATAAACTTTCAAATTCAAGATACTGGGATTGGAATTGCTAAAGATAAACTTAATACTATTTTCGATAAATTTACCCAAGCTGACACGTCAACTACAAGGCGTTTTGGTGGTACGGGTTTAGGTTTAGCGATCACGCAACAATTGGTTAAAATGATGGGCGGTAAAATTCAAGTTAGTAGCCAAGAACGAATCGGCTCAACATTTACATTCCAATTACCATTACCAGTTGCCATCACATCTACAGAACATCACGCCCCTGCACTTGTATCTATAAAAATTTTACACAATTCCCATGTCCTAGTTGTAGATGATAATCATATCAATTTAAAAGTTTTAACTGAACAATTAGAAACAGTTAATATCCGTTGTCAGGTTGTAGACAGTGCAGAAAAAGCATTAATAAGTTTATATGAAGCAAAGCGAGTGGGTGATCCTTTCTGGTTAGCGATTTTGGATTATTTAATGCCAAATATGGACGGTGAAAGTCTTGCTAAATTGATTAAACAAGATAAACGATTACAAGACACCACATTGGTGTTATTATCCTCTGCGGGTTATCAGCAAAATCAAAGTAGTCAACATTTTTATGATATTGGTTTTTCAGCACATTTAATCAAACCACTACCTAGATTGCAATTACAACGTACTTTAGCCAGATTACGCATTGCTTATCAAAATAAAGAAAAATTGAGCTATTTAATCACGATGGAACAATCTGTTCCATTACTAACGCCTACCAAAACAGTGTATCATTTTAACTTAAAAGTATTATTAGTCGAAGATAATGACGTAAATCGTATTGTTGCGTACAATATGTTGGAAAAATTAAGTTGTGAAGTTTTCACAGCGCGTAATGGTATCGAAGCGTTAAAAATATTGCCGCAACATAATTTTGATCTGATTTTTATGGATGTGCAAATGCCAGAAATGGACGGTTTTGAAGCAACACGTAAAATTCGCTTACAAGAGCAATTAAAACGTCAACAAGGTATGTGTGTCAAACCTGCTAATATTGTTGCTATGACTGCTAGTGCCATGCACGGTGACGCAGAACGTTGTTTAAATTCGGGAATGAATAATTATATTGCAAAACCAATTAATCTGAATAGAATCATTAGTATTTTAGAAATTTATAGTAAAAAATCAGAAATACCACAACAAGTGATAGATAAAGGGATAAAACAGGTGGAAATTTTGCATGATACCCAAATATTGCCGATTGAGGAAAAAAACATGCAGAAAAAAATTCTATTAGTCGAAGACAATCAAGTTAATGCAATGGTTGCGTCTAAATTTTTAGAGGCACTAGGCTGTGATGTTTCCAGCGTCGAAAACGGTGAAGAGGCGGTATCTATCTATAAAAAAGTCCATTTCGATATGATACTGATGGATATTCGGATGCCAATTATGGACGGTGTGCAGGCTACGCTACTCATTCGAGAAATGGAACAAGAAACACGACAGAGAACGCCGATTGTTGCATTAACGGCGAATACGATGCCTCATGACCTTAAACGTTATGCGGCTAATGGTATTGATGATTGTATCGCTAAACCAATTAAATTAGAAACAATTAAAGCAATTTTACAACGTTTTTTACATTATACGCCAACAACAGTACATCATTCTAAGACCGAGCAGAAAAAATTAGATTCTAGTATGGTGGCAATGTCAGAGGTAGAGTCAGACGGGGTAGATGAAACGAAAACTACAAACAGTTTACCTGTTTTTAATGCTGATCAGGCAAAACGGATTTCTATTGGTAATTTGTCTATTTTACAAAGAATTGTGGATAAATATCGAGAAGATACACCAAAGCAAATTGCAAAATTAGAGCAGGCAATCACAGAAAATGATACAGCTACTGTAGAACGGGCTGCACATTCCATTAAGGGCAGTTCGCGTAGTATTGGTGCAATGCGTTTAGGACAAGCTGCATTTCAGTTAGAACGCCTTACAAAAAATACAGAACTCACTCATTTACATTCTCAGGTGGGTCAATTACAGCATGAGTTTAGTACATTATTAGCAGAATGGGAAAATATTGACTGGAAAAATATTGTTGAAGGCTAACGGTATAACAGGGTAGGAAAAAATAGCCCAAAAGCTTTTGACCATTTGAGGCTTTAGAAAATTTTAACGGTATAACGCATATTATTTGATTAAATTTTGCACGCTTGATATAAAATTACTTATTCAAACAATTGTGTATATAATTCATTTTACTATTTTAAATCTATAGAACCGATTTGAAATCTAGGTTAAGTAGCCAATCTTTTGATAAGAA
>CAYMCP010000004.1:0-4093 GCA_964388965.1 uncultured Thiotrichaceae bacterium
CTTCTTATCAAAAGATTGGCTACTTAACCTAGATTTCAAATCGGTTCTATATTCAAACTGTATCGTGCGATTCAACGCATCCATGACCGCAATAATTCGATTTGCAGCATCATAAGTCAGTGTTGTAGTCGCGCCTGTTACATCCGTAATCGTGCTTAAACGTCCCGCTGCATCATAAGAAAGTTGAGATTCACGCCCTTTTTCATCAATTACTGCCGTGACAAAACCATCAGTATAAACAAACTGTTGTGTTAAACCTGTTGGCGAAGTAATTGTGTCGATTTGCCCTGTTGGCGTATAAGTAAATTGAGTGCTTTCTTGATTAGGATTGGTTATTTGTATGAGTAATTGATTGTCATAACTCAAGCTGGTAGTACGCTGCAAATTATCAGTTACCGCAATCAAATTATCATCAGCATCATATTGTATTTGTGCAGTTTGATTTTTAGCATTGGTGATTTGCGTTACATTACCGCGTGCATCATAAGTCAAACTCACGCTATGACCATTTGCATCAATGCTGCTGATTAACAAATTATTATCGCTGTACTGATGAACTTGTTTCGCACCCAACGGATTGGTATAACTCAATAAATTGAAATTATTATCATATTTATAGACATGTTGTTGACCTGCTTTATCCGCATACGCAGAAACCAACGCATCAGGTTGATTATAATCATAAGCAAGTTGAATCGGTGGGGTTTCAGGACTGGCATCATCTTGTTCAATCACACGTCCTGCAGCATCATAAGTATTCTTAAACAACAGTGTGCCATCACTTAAAGTTGCACTTTCAATCTGCCCATTTGCGGTATAAGTGAAACGGGTGCTATCGCCTAATACATCACGTATTTCAACTAATTGCTTATTGTTATCATAAGTTAATTGTACATTACGCCCTAAATTATCAGAAACACGTTCTAACAAATCCAAATTATTATATTCATATTTCAAAAATACACTTGTAACAGGTTCAGTGATTTTTGCAATACGACCACTATTTGCATAGCTTAAATTCAATTCTTGGTCATACTGATTGCGAATACTGGTTAATTTGCCTGTATCTCTAAATACATAAGTGGTTTTATTACGGATTAAATCATAACCACCGATTGAATTAGCAACCAAGTCATCAAATTGACATGCGGGATATTCACATTGATACGAGCCATCAGCTTGTTTAATATAAGTATTCTCATAATTTTCAGACCAAAAAATATGAATATCACCATTGGCTAAAGTTTTTAAATAACCGTGCAATCCATTTAAATGCCAACCTTTACCTACAATAAATTCCTCAGTTAATAACGAGTTGTAACTTAATCTAAATTCAATTGGTAACACGCCTTTTACATCAAGCAATTTATAGCTGATTTCTTGTACGCCAGTACGGACATTAACAGGGTCTCTGCAACTAAACCCGTGTTTTCAGGACATTTAGGGCAGCTCACACCATTGGAACCACCTGTTGCGTTAAGACCATAAGGCGAACTATTATTTTTATAATATGAAACGGCTGGATTGCCTACTTGAACTCGTCTTTTCACCATACTACTGCCAACATTTTGCTCATCATAAGCAGTTGCTGTCCAAGTGATAAACGCATCTTTGGGATAATTGAATGTAAAGGTTGCCACTTCGCCGTCAGAAACACCTTGTTCAACGACGTTACCATCATCACCGCCTTTACCCGTAAAATCCACACCGATTTTTTGTAAATTGCCGTCGGTATCTGTCGCTTTTAATTGAATTGTATAAGGTGCGTTCACGCCAACAGCATAAGGTGCATCAACAATTGTTAAACTTGGTGCAACATTAGGATTACCGACTTTCAATTGACCTGTTTTCATGTCACTTGCAAGCCCTTCACTGTCATAAGCAGTTGCTGTCCAAGTGATATAAGCATCTTCAGGATAAACATAATCTAAACTGACCGTTTCACCAGAACTTGCACTGACACCTTTTACAACATTACCCTCTCCCGTAAAATCAACTTGAATATTATCTAAATTATCTTCGTCATCTATTGCTTGTAACTGAATAATGAAAGTTTCTGCAAAATTAATACTTTCTGGAGCTGCAATCAGTTCTAAACGAGGTGCAGTGTTTACGGTGGGTTCAGGCGTTGGTTCTGGGTCTATTGGCTCAGGTGTGGAGTCTGGTTCTACAGGGTCAGGCGTTGGCTCTGTAGGTTCAGAATCAGAAACATACAATAATCCAGATTTCGTAGCCTTTGCACTATCAGTATTTTTAACAATAACATCCCTATAACCTTTGGCAATGTCACCGCCACTTGCATAAACAGCCAAAATTTCAATTTCTATTTTAGAATCTGAACTAGAAACAATACTGCCAAATTTGATACCACCAATATAAACGATAGGATTATCAGAGAAATTTTCACCTGTAATAGTTAATGTCGTAGGACTTTGTCCAGCAAATAAAGAGGAAGGCTTAACACTAGTAATGTCTGGAGGTGGCGATGATGGTAATTTAAAAACATTAACTTTTGTGTAAAGTCTACTTCCTGAAGTAGGATGAGTATCATTATTTGATTGGTCAAGAATGACAAAAGAAATTTTAAATGTGCCTAACTGCATTGGGGCTTTAAATTTTACAGAAGCACGCCCAATATCACTACTCGCAATGCCAAATGAAGATTGAGATATATTTTTATTTTCTGAAACATAACCTGTTACATTTGGTTCTATCTGAAGTACCTCAATATGATGATTACTAATATCACCACGAGAACCATCATTAAATAAATCTAAGCTGAATGTAACTAATTCTCCACCTTGCGCTTGTATTACTTCAATAAAACCATTTTCCTCTATAGTATTATTTGTTGTATCTGTTTCCAGTTTTTCGTAAGTTTCGTTATGACATAAATAAGTCTCTGAGTCAGGCATACATTGAGCATACAACTGAAAAGAAAATAAACTAAGCAGTAAGATAAGAGATAATCGCATGATATTTATTCCCAAAATGGTTAGTTAAAGACTAATTAAAGCAAACAAATACACATAAATCAAGGTGGTTTTCAAAAGCTATTTCAGGTGCTTATTGTTTTATCACATAATGCTACTTGCAAGATACTCCATAAAATTAATAAGCTCTTGTTGTGCATTCGGTGGCAATGCCTCAAAATCTTCAACAAATTGTGATTGATTCATTTCTTAAAAACCTCTGACAAAGTAAAGCAGATAAATGCTTATAAATCAAGGGATTTTCAATATTGAGCAGGGTTCAGATTGTAGGGTTTGATGTAAAGAACTCATAATACCGATCTAAGTATATAAATTTTAACGTAGCTAATTCCTTCGATCTCACATTGAGCAGCTTGTTTTTAACCTCTTGATTTTTAAACTCAAAAAGTTAGAAAGGCAACTACCCAATGTGAGAGTTTAAAACCTCTATTAGTTTTTACTAGACCATTTTAAGGTGCGAGAATCACCCTCTTGTAAATACAAATCAGCGTGCAATTTAGAAGAACCAACTGAGCCATACGTGTCACCAAAATATAAATTTACATTAACCTGCTGTGGCGAGGCAACGTAAAATGCGCCAAATCCTGCACTTGAACCGCTTGTTTTTCTGTCAATCCAACCGCCAACATTCACACCACCAGAAAAGCTACTAGCATTAACACTAATGCCCGATAAACCGCGTGGAACATTATCTTGACTTAACACTTCAGCAACGTAAAATCCCGGTGCCAACACGTCAGTTGTAACGAGTGAGCCTGATTTAACTATATCGGAAAACAATACAACATCATTTGATTTAATGCGTACTAATACGTTTTCAGCAATACCTAAATATTCATACGGCGTTAAATTTACCGCTTCATAATCACTAATGTAAAAACCGACAAATCCGGGTACATTACCATTTTCTTTTAGAATCGCACCCGCATTAAAACCACCCGGGTTATAACCCGCAGTCGTATTCAGTGAAATACCCCAAAAACCTTCCGTACCTCCCTCTGGCAATTCAATTGTCATAACATAAAAGCCTTCTTGTTCAACATTTAAGGTATAAGTACAACTCGCATCCGTACACACTCCCGTTGTTGAATCATCTTTGT
>CAYMCP010000004.1:4193-77546 GCA_964388965.1 uncultured Thiotrichaceae bacterium
CATCGGTGGTTGAATCATCTTTGTCGTCGGTGGTTGAATCATCTTTGTCGTCGGTGGTTGAATCATCTTTGTCATCGGTGGTTGAATCATCTTTGTCATCGGTGGTTGAATCATCTTTGTCGTCGGTGGTTGAATCATCTTTGTCGTCGGTAGTTGAATCATCATTATTTGTTGTATTTAAGCCTACACTGTCCATCTCATCACCAACATCCATTAAAGTGTTACTTACAAGTTGTGCAGTACTATCAATCTGGATTGAAAATTCACGCCCATCACTAAAAGAAAATGTAGTAAGATTGCCGTTCTCACCTGTCAAGTTCAATTTTAAAGTACTACTGTCAATAATGCTCGGATTGACGACCATGCCATGCGAATAACTCCAGCGGACTTGGCTTGCAGTATCGGTTATTGAACGCAACGGAAAATATACAGCAAATTCAGAATTAAAAGGAACGCTTATAGTTTGACCTTGACTGACAGTGTATAAGGGTACACCCAATTGGCGTGTATTAAATTCCCATGCTAAATTTTTAGTTTCTGTCGTACCGTTAATTAATTGCGCACTGTAGGTCAATTCGACACGATAACGAGTATTCCACTCTAAACGTTCTAGTGGAAATAATGCGTACTCTAAATTAGAAAATTTACCATTAGGATCGGTTGCAGCATTTAACTCACGAGTCGAAGTTAATTGCATATTGTCTTTATCGCGGTAAATGCTGAAGTTGGAAACAGCAACACTTTCATAAGTCAACGGATTAAATTGAATCGAGACAGGATAGCCAGAAATAGAATAATCTGGTAGTGGATCGGGTGATTCTTCAGTAAAAATAGGTTGAATGTCAGTTGCGTTATTATTAGGCCATAAAACGATATTTGGATTTAAACCAATCGCTGTATCGCGCGTCGTTTCGTAAGTTTCTTGACCTACTGCGAAATCAGGATCATTTGGACAAGGATTGTAATAAATACGTGAAGTTGTATCTGTTTCACCTTTACACAATTCATGAAAACCGGCATTGGACATGTTATATACATAACGTGCATCACCCGCTTCTAACAACGATACACGACTAATACCGACACCAATAGCAGTAATAGCAAAATCTAAAAAGCCAAAACGATGGTAAATTGCTGACATCAATCCATCAATTGAGCTTTTATAATCTTGATCGCCCGCCGATATATTTTCAGAAACGCTATTAGATAAATAACCCGCATATAACGCACGATCACCTACTGATACGCCAGTAAAACCTTTATCTCCAGACGTTTCACCATGTCCATAAGTTTGGTTCAATATCAAGTATTCAGCATGATTTGCAGCAGATTGTTGTAATAAATCATTTTTCGATAATCCTATCATATCGGTTTGTTGACGAAGCTGATTAATGTAGGTGTAAGCACCATCCAAATCAGCACCATCGTTTACAATCTCTGCTTGCGCCGGTATGGCGACTAATAGCAAGATTGGTAATAAGCTCAAATGTAACATAATTTTTCTCACTGAATTGTGGTGTTGTATAGTGTAGTTTAATTTAATTTTTATATTAAACAATACCATCATCAAAGATTAGCAAAAAATGAGCAGTTAGAGCAGAAAATAAAGTGCATAAATCCATATTCACTTATTTTTCATCATCATTAACCGCAAGATGAGCCGATAAGTCTATAGAACCCATTTGAAATCTAAAATGGTGTTAAATTTGTTTAAATTTGTTACGATGCAAGCGTATTTTGACCGCAAATATCGTTCTCGGATAGACTCTTTAGGAAGTTAAGCGATGTTACTAGCCCATAAAATCGAGCTCCAACGCAAAAAAGAAAGAGAAAAACTCAAATCGTCGAGCGAGAGTCAAACTCAAGATTCAGAAACTTCATTTTCGGATTGCAAAACAACGAGCAGCTATTGCGCATCAACTTTCTCATTACTTGACAAAAACTTTTGACCGGATTGTACTTGAAGATTTAAATGTCAAAGGCATGTTGAAGAATAGTAAGTTAAGTCGAGCAATAACGGATGTTGGTTTTGGGATGCTACGGCAATTCATTGAATACAAAGCAAAATTAAGAAACTGCGCTGTCTTTATAGTCATTATAGCCGATAGATTTTTTCCCAGCAGTAAAACTTGTTGTCATTGCGGAACGATTAAATCAGC
Organism: uncultured Thiotrichaceae bacterium; assembly: GCA_964388965.1. Taxonomy (GTDB): domain Bacteria; phylum Pseudomonadota; class Gammaproteobacteria; order Beggiatoales; family Beggiatoaceae; genus Albibeggiatoa. The sequence continues at coordinate 6,353 of CAYMCP010000004.1, forward strand.
TTTAACATTGGCAGATAGAATTTATCATTGTGGTTTAGTTATCGACCGTGATTTGAATGCTGCCAACGTACTGAATAACGATAGTCGTTATCGTTGCGACAAGAACCAGCGAGACTTTAAACGCACGGAAGAGTCATTTAAGACTTGATTTATCAAGCAATTACGTTGACGATGTGAATAACGTTCGTATTTTTGCAAACGCTTAACGATATTTTTAATCTGAAAACAGGTCAGTTTTAAAGATGTCAAATCGGTTCTATAATGCTGATCATGAAAAAGCAGAGATGGATAACATGAAAAAAACGGTACTTGTTGTTGGTGGTGCAGGTTATATTGGTTCTCACATGGTTAAAATGCTGTTAGAGCAAGATTGCCAAGTTGTCGTATTAGATAATTTATCCAATGGTTATCGAGACGCAGTTGTTGGTGGTGATTTTGTTTTTGCTGATTTGGGTGATAAAGCTAATTTAGCATACCTTTTTGAAGCCTACCCATTTGACAGTGTTATGCACTTTGCGTCATTCATTCAAGTGGGCGAATCCGTACAAAATCCAAGCATTTATTATCAAAATAATGTTGCTAATACTTTGAATTTATTGGATACAATGATTAAATATGAGGTTAAAAACTTTATTTTTTCCTCTACAGCAGCTATTTTTGGCGAACCTCAAACTGTGCCATTGGATGAAACTCATCCTAAAAATCCAATCAATCCTTACGGTTTATCGAAATTGATGGTTGAGCAAATTTTACATGATTATGAGTCCGCTTATGACTTACGTGCAATTTGTTTACGTTATTTTAATGCGGCAGGTGCAGACCCAGAAGGTCAATTAGGTGAGCGACATGTTCCTGAAACGCATTTGATTCCTCTGGTATTACAAGCAGCTAATCAACGCCGTGAACAAATTACAATTTTCGGACAAGATTATGATACACCAGATGGAACTTGCATCAGGGATTACATTCATATCAATGACTTATGTCAAGCACATTGGTTGGGATTGCAACAATTATGGCAAGATGGCTCATCGGCGGCTTATAATTTGGGTAATGGTGAAGGATTTTCTGTGCGCGAAGTGATTGACGTGGCAAAAAAAGTAACTGGTAAACCGATCCCAATTGTTGAAGGACTACGACGTGAAGGTGATCCCGCACGTTTAGTTGCAGATGCTAGCTTGGCTAAAACTTGTTTGGACTGGAAACCGCAATTTACTGATTTAGAAGTAATTATCCGTCATGCGTGGGCGTGGGAACAGCAACACGGTGTGAAATGGTAAGTTAGATTTAAATCATCTGTAAATGGCGATTTCCATTTTAGAAATTTTTATTTTTTAATGAATTGACAATATGAGATTTACTTTCGTTTGTCGAATATAATACTATTGTTTTCTCGAATAATAAACTCACACCAAAGGAGAATTTCATGACAAATTACTTAATAGCCCCTTCGATATTATCGGCTGACTTTGCGCGCTTAGGTGAGGAAGTTGATAATGTGTTGGCAAGTGGTGCTGACATTGTACATTTTGACGTGATGGATAACCACTATGTACCCAATTTGACAATTGGTCCTTTAATTTGTAGTGCATTGCGTAAACATGGTGTAACCGCTGATATTGATGTGCATTTAATGGTTAAACCAGTAGATCGAATTATTCCAGATTTTGCACAAGCTGGCGCAAGCTACATTACTTTTCATCCTGAAGGCTCAGAGCATATTGATCGCTCTTTGCAATTAATTCGTGATAACGGCTGCAAATCGGGTTTAGTTTTTAACCCAGCCACACCTTTAAGTCATTTAGAGTATGTAATGGATAAAGTCGATATGATATTGATCATGTCAGTCAATCCCGGTTTTGGTGGTCAAAGTTTTATTCCGACTGCGTTAGATAAATTACGTCAAGCACGTAAAATGATTGATGAAAGTGGTTTAAATATTCGTTTAGAAATTGATGGCGGTGTCAAAATTAATAATATTCGTGAGATTGCGGAAGCAGGTGCTGATACATTTGTCGCAGGCTCTGCTATTTTCGGTACGGATGATTATAAGATAACAATTGATAAAATGCGGGCTGAATTAGCCAAAGTAGGTGCATAATGGCTTACTCTCCTAGCTTAGTTTTAATCGATTTGGATGGTACGTTGGTTGATAGTGTGCCAGACCTTTCTTATGCCGTTGATCACATGATGATGGCGTTAGAAATGCCACAGCATGGTGAGCAGAAAGTACGTCAATGGGTCGGTAATGGTATTGAAAAATTAGTTAAACGCGCATTGACGGATGACATGGACGCAGAGCCTGAAACGGATTTATTTGAACAAGGATTGCGGATTTTTAAAGGCAGTTATGCAGAGTGTAATGGTCGTCATAGTGTGTTGTATGACGGGGTTCAAGAAGGTTTGGATTGGTTAAAACAAGAGGGTTTTACAATAGCTTGCATTACTAATAAAGCCCAACAATTCACGGTACCATTATTAGAGAAATTGAATGTTTGGGATTATTTTCAATTGGTTATTAGCGGTGATAGCTTGCCTAAGAAAAAACCAGACCCTATGCCGTTATTACATTGTGCTGCACATTTTTCAGTCAAACCCAGTCAGGCGTTGATGCTTGGGGATTCCATGACGGATGTGAAGGCGGCGCGGAATGCGGAATTTGGCGCAATAATTTGTGTCACTTATGGGTATAATCACGGTGTTGATATTCGGGAAGCTAGTCCCGATGCTGTGATTGATTCTTTTGTGCAATTGCCTGAATTATTACAAAAACCTGCTTAATATTTTATTCGACGGGAGTGCAAAACTTGTTTTGCCCGTGCAGAATAAATTCCGCACTCCTGAATGTCTCAATTGCAAAATGGTATTTCGTCGTTATCTGATTTGAATAGCCAAAAATCCTAATGCGACTGACTCGGCATATCGCTAGAGCGAGATCAGTAGCATTTGATTTAAACCGTTTACTTATCAGTTGAAACATAGCAAGAAAGCACGACCAAAAGTACTTTCCTGCATAGAAAAATTAATTATTAGACAGGCTATAGACATAAGCCGACAATAATTTAACTTTTTCCTCACCTAAAAATTCACCATGTGCAGGCATACGGTTTTGACGACCATGTCGAACGGTATGTTCAATTTCAGCGACAGTGCCGCCATACAACCAAATATCATCAGTCAAATTTGGCGCACCTAACGCAGTCATACCCGTACCATCTGGCATGTGACACGCCTGACATACTTTACCAAACACTGTTTTACCCTGTGAAGCCATATCAGGATCATGCTCACGACCGCTTAAACTCAAGACATATTGCGCAACTGCTTTTACTTCCGCGTCGCCTTGTAAACGGTTAGCCTCAGCAGAAGGCATCAAACCATTACGACCATTATTAATTGTTTCAATGAGTTGAGCAGGTTGCCCTCCCCATAACCAATCACTATCACGTAAATTTGGATAACCTTTAACACCACCTGCGTCAGAACCATGACAAGCGATACAGTAAGTAGCAAATAAACGCTGACCAATTTGTGTTGCAGCAGGGTCTTTTGCTAGATCAGCTACATCCATTTGACCGTAACGTGCATAAGTAGGCGCAAAACGTGCTCTAGCACTCGCCATTTCACGCTCATATTCAGCAAGCTGACTTTCTTTCAAAAAGCCCGGAAATGAGCCTAATGATGGATATAAAAATACATAGAAGAATCCAAATACTAGCGTGATATAGAACATATTTAACCACCACATAGGTAATGGATTATTATATTCTTCTAAGTTTTCATCCCACACATGCCCCATCGTTTTAACATCTTCTTCAGGGCTAGGACGGTCGCCACCCATCCAAATGATTAAGATTAAACAAGCTAAAATGCTCAATAATGTGCCAATGGTAATAAACCAGTCCCAAAACGAGCTTGTGAAAACACCTTCAACAAAATACATTATAGAAATCTCCGTTAACGTTTTTCGATAACATCCTCTTCTTCATCGAGAATTTGGCGCGCCGCTTCATCAAAATCTTTTTTATTACGACTGCTATACGCCCAAACCACGATACCTAAGAAGAGAACCATGACCACTACAGTCCAAGCGGATTGTAAAAAGACAAGTAAATTCATCTTTAGCGAACCGTCTTAACCGTTGTACCCATATCTTGTAGATAGGCAACAATGGCTTCCATTTCAGTTACACCTTCCAATTCTTTGGGTGCATTATCAATCTCTTCTTGACTGTAAGGATGACCAAAAACGTCTTTAAGCACTTGCATCCGATGTTTTATCACTTCACCGTCAACCATGCCGTCTAGCAACCAAGGATAAGCTGGCATCACAGATTCTGGCACAACACTACGTGGGTCTGTCAAATGCTGAATATGCCACTCATCACTATAACGACCACCTACACGGTGTAAATCTGGTCCCGTACGCTTTGAACCCCATTGGAATGGACGATCATAAACGAATTCACTTGCAACGGAATAGTGACCATAACGTTCTGTTTCTGCACGGAATGGGCGAATCATTTGCGAGTGACATACCATACAGGACTCACGGACATAAATATCACGACCTGCTAGTTGAATTGCTGGATAGGGTTTTAAACCTTCTGCGGGTTTAATCATATCGTTCATGTAAAATAATGGCACGATTTGAATCAAGCCACCGACACTTACTACGAGCGTGATTAGGATAATCATTAAGCCGATATTTTTCTCGACTTTCTCATGTCCTGTTGAAGCTGCCATGTAAAAAAATCCTCCTAAATTATGGAATATCTACACTGTCACCTCACAATGTAGATATTTATTGATTATTAGTGTGCTGCTGCGGGTTCAAGAACGCGATTATCTACGCCTTCTTCTCTTTCTTCCGCCGCTGTGATAGTTAGTATGATATTAATCGTCATAATAAGCATTCCAGTAAGGAATAACACACCGCCTAACCAACGAGTTACATAGAATGGGTGCATAGCAGCGACAGATTCCACAAAGCTGTAAGTTAATGTACCGTCTGGATTCACTGCACGCCACATAAGTCCTTGCATAATGCCAGATACCCACATAGCAGAAATATAAAGCACCACACCGATTGTTGCTAACCAGAAGTGTAATTCAACTAAGCCTAAGCTGTATAGTTTACGACCAAAAATACGTGGAATTAAGTAGTACAAGCTACCCATAGAAATCATTGCAACCCAACCCAACGCACCAGAGTGAACATGACCAATCGTCCAATCGGTGTAGTGAGATAATGCGTTTACGGTTTTAATCGCCATCATAGGTCCTTCAAAGGTAGACATACCGTAGAAAGAAATGGCAACGATTAGGAAGCGCAAAATAGGATCGGTGCGCAATTTATCCCACGCACCAGATAGTGTCATGATGCCGTTAATCATACCACCCCAAGATGGAGCTAATAAAATTAAAGACATGACCATACCTAACGATTGAGTCCAATCAGGTAAGGCTGTGTAGTGTAAATGGTGTGGACCTGCCCAAATGTAGGTGAAAATCAATGCCCAAAAGTGAACAATTGATAAGCGATAAGAATAAACAGGACGACCTGCTTGTTTAGGTACAAAATAGTACATCATACCTAAGAATCCCGCAGTTAAGAAAAAGCCTACCGCGTTATGTCCATACCACCATTGTACCATTGCATCTTGTACACCTGCATAGGCTGAATAAGATTTCCACATACCTACTGGCATTGCTAAGTTATTGAAAATATGTAACATTGCAATTGTAATAATAAAAGCACCGTAGAACCAGTTAGCCACATAGATGTGTTGTACTTTACGTTTCATGATTGTGCCGAAGAATACAATAGCGTAAGCAATCCAAACTACCGCAATTAAAACATCAATTGGCCATTCTAATTCAGCGTACTCTTTGGTTGTTGTCAGACCTAAAGGCAACGTGATCGCAGCCGCTAATAAAACAGCAAGCCAACCCCAAAATGTAAAAGCTGCTAGACCGTCGGAGAATAAACGGGTATGACAGGTACGTTGTACCACGTAGTAAGAGGTCGCAAATAAGGCAGAACCACCAAAACCGAAAATAACGGCATTAGTATGCAAAGGACGGATACGACTAAAGGTAATATAGGGAATATCAAAATTCAACCAAGGCCAAGCAAGCTCTGCGGCCGCATAAACACCGACAAACATGCCGATAACACCCATAGCGATAGATAGTAGTGCAAATTGCCTAACTACCGTATAGTTATAAGTAGTTGCTTCTTCACTCATTTGAAGTTGCCTCCTCAATACTTAACTTAATGATGAAAATAAACTAATGCTAATCCGCAAACCCATTTGATGGAAAAGTATTATTGTATTAACGACTTGCCTCAATACGTCGCATTCGATAAGTCTATGCAAACTTGCTCGCTGCATATTAAACCACAATTTATACCCTATCGCTTTATAAGCGTCAAATATTTTTGAAGTGCCACTTTATCGAGCCGACTTAAAATTAGGCGAAACATGCTATTAGCTCATGTAACGCATAATAAGCTCTTAATTTTGAAGAATCAACAAGTTACAAAATCATTATACAATACAAACCACTAATGGATTAACTGATAAATATCGTTTGCGTGAGATAAATTATTAACATAAGTAAAAAATATTTACAACTTGATTTTTATCAAATTCGTTAGAAATCTATAATTTCAATATCTTTAGGAGTTACGCCGTGCAAATAAAAATTTTCCTCGTCCCAAAGGTCTCTGTTGAGATGTGGCGTAGACGGCTCTGCGTCCTGATTTATTGTGGATTGCAAATGGTGAATGTCGCGTATTTTACGACTTTATTTCGTGACTTCTGTTTTCAAACTTTTTTGCTTGGGACGCGGAGGATATCCCTGCTGCATCCAACGGAGACTGTAGGGATGAGGGAAATATAGAACCCATTTGAAATCTAAAATGGTGTTAAACTTGTTACGATGTAAAGCCTACGTTCTACGCGCTGCGTAGAATACACTGACACACTGCGTCAGGTTGTAGTGGACGCTGGTGCGTCCTGATGACGCGGTGCGTCGTCACCAGTCAATCAAGTTTGCTCAATGAATTTTTTTATTTTTTCTGTCAGTTCCGTTCAACTTGGCTATTTGAGTGAGTGGAACATTTTGATCGAAGATAAGATATTGATTTTACTATCTTTCTTCTAATGCGGGAAATGGACGATTTTCGTAGCCTGTATATTCTGCACTTGGACGAATTAAACGATTATTAGCACGTTGTTCCATCACATGCGCCGCCCAACCACTTACACGCGACATGACAAAGATTGGTGTAAATAATTTAGTTTCGATGCCCATGAAGTGATAAGTGCTTGCGCTGTAAAAATCCAAATTAGGGAAAATATGTTTTTGTTCCCACATTGTATTTTCGATTGCTTCAGAAATAGCAAAAAGTTTGTAATTACCAACATCTTCACCCAATCGTTTAGACCATTGTTTAATCACTTTATTACGTGGGTCAGATTCACGATACACCGCATGACCAAAACCCATAATTTTATCTTTACGTGCTAGTGCGTCTAAAATGCCTTGTTTAGCTGCCTCTGGAGAATTAAATTTTTCAATTAATTGCATCGCCGCCTCATTTGCACCGCCATGTAAGGGACCACGTAACGTACCAATACCTGCGGTAATAGCTGCGTAAAAGTCAGACAACGTTGCTGTACAAACGCGACAGGCAAACGTTGAAGCATTAAATTCATGCTCTGCGTATAAAATTAGAGAAACATCCATACAACGTTTATGTAAATCGCTAGCCCGTTTACCGTGTAACATGTGTAAAAAATGACCTGCAATTGTATCCTCTGTGCTGTCCTCTGTATCAATGCGCACCCCTTCCTTAACAAAACGATACCAATAGCATAAAATCGATGGAAATATGGCTAATAAACGGTCAGCAATGACACTTTGTTGTGAAAAATCTTCTTCTTGCTCTAAAGTCCCTAGCATGGAACACGCTGTACGCATAACATCCATAGGATGAGCATTTGCTGGTATATTTTCTAAAACTGTTTTGAGGGCATCGGGTAAACCACGCATGGTTTGTAAACGTTTTTTATATGCGCTAAGTTCTTGTTTATTAGGTAATTTGTCGTACATTAGCATATAAGCAACTTCTTCAAACGTCGCTTTTTCTGCTAACTCCTCAACATCATAGCCCCGATAAGTTAAGCCAGTATCTTCCTGACCCACTGTACTAATGCTAGTCTGACCTGCTTTTTGACCACGTAGACCTTCTGTTGTTTTCTTAGGCGGTGTCGTCATGATATGCCCTCCGTTAGTAGCATGATGAATTTTATTTCATTATACAGTATGTAAAATAAATTAAAATAAATTTTGAATGGCGAAGAAAATTACATTTCTTTATTTTGATTAAACAATTGATCTAGTTTTTCTTCGTAACGGTGATAATTGAGTACATCGTATAATTCAGTACGGGACTGCATTTGATCAACGACTTCATTTTGCGTACCTTTGGTGCGTATCGAAGCGTAAACTATTTCAGTGACTTTACTCATTGCACGAAATGCAGAAAGTGGATATAACGCTAAGCTTACACCAACTTCATTGAGTTGCTCTACGGTAAATAATGGTGTTTTACCAAATTCAGTAATGTTAGCTAATACTGGTGCATTAACTGCGCTGGTGAATGCTTTGTAATCTTCTAAGGTGCATAGCGCTTCGGCAAAAATCATATCAGCACCGGCCTCAACGTAGGCATTAGCACGTTCGATAGCAGCATCTTTTCCCTCATTGGCAAACGCATCAGTGCGCGCCATAATCACAAATTGATCATCAGTTTTTGCATCAACCGCGACTTTGACACGATCGACCATTTCATCTTTGGAAACTAAGGCTTTATTGGGACGATGACCGCAACGTTTAGCTTGAACTTGGTCTTCAATGTGTATTGCAGCAACGCCTGCATTAATCATCTGTTTAATTGTGCGAGCGATCATAAACGCAGAACCCCAGCCAGTATCAATGTCTACTAGTAAAGGTATGTCGGTTGCGTCGGTAATACGTCTTGCATCTTCAACGACATCATTTAATGTAGTCATTGCAAGATCGGGTAAACCAAAAGAAGCATTTGCAACTCCAGCACCTGATAAATAAATCGCTTTAAAACCAGCACGTTGTGCTAATAGGGCAGAGTATGCATTAATTGTTCCAATGACTTGTAAAGGCTTTTCCTCAACTAATGCCTGACGAAAACGTGCGCCTGCTGAGTTCATCTTGACACCCCTTGTGGTTATTTTTATATATAAGTTTATATGTATGGTTATTATAAATAATAATAATAGAATTGCAAATAAAATTTTTGCCCAATTGTCATGTAAATACTAGGCATTATGTTTTAGCAATAAAATTGTTCCATACGACGCAACTCACATTGAGCAACCCCTGATAAAAAATATAAAATAACGGTAGACTCGTTTCACGGAACTAAAGATAGTATTTTGTAAAAAGGTAGACAATTTTAATTAATTGTTCGACAAGTGCGCTGTGTGTCATGATATTTCCTTGACAATCGAGCCACTTTTTTATAATGCAGGACTTCGACTTAGTTTTTCTTGCTAATACCTAGAGGTAATGCGGAACACTTGCTTTTTTGTGTGCTCGTTTTTTCGATGCTAATCATTTGAATATATGGGTAATAATTTCCTAAAAAGCTATGTTCATCATGTCCTCCGCCGTGGCTTGTTCCAACGCGGTTTGACAATTCTGATTTAAATAAACGATGGTAAAAATCTCTGTTAAACCAGTAAACTAACAAAATTGGCAATGTAAAGAATAAAATATGAATTAAATTATTATGTATTGTTGCGAAAAAATAATAATATTCAGTTGGATAGTTCCTAACTTGCTGATAATAACCAGAATAGATTTTAATATATTCCACACTATCATCCGTTAGTAAAGACCAGACTGATAAACTTGCTTTAGCCCACATCATTAAAATAATGACAGCACTTAAAATTGCGATTGCTACTAGTAAATCTCTATAACGAAATTTTTTTACTGCGACAAAAAAACCTAATAATAGTGGTAAAGCTATCGTATAATTAGTTAAATTTCCAATATGTGTATACCATACTTTTACTTTACCATCTTTAGGCTTACTTAGATAAAGTGTTGTTACTAAAATCCATTTATCACTATCTGTTTCTATCCGCGCACCGTAACGCTGATCAAAACTATGATTTAGCATAGGCGATACGACTGACATTGCAAGCGGCATGATAATAGGTGTCACATTCCACCATAGTATTAAAAAGCATATAGTGAAAAATGTTGATTTCAGTAAATAATGACGTAAAGAGATCATACTAGGTTAAAATTTAAGCTTTTACGTGTAGATAACCATTGCAACCATACAAAAAATGTAGTAATAACAGATAAATGTAAAATTAGTATAAAAAAATATTCATGGAAAAAATTAAACATTTCAATGGATGCTATCCGACCAATATAGAGTAGGATAATAATACGCAATATGTTGACAGTTTGCACAATAAGCAAAATAGCCAATCCACCAAAAATACGCATTTTCCAATTGGTTGGCACAATAAAAAAAGCAGTAACTGATAACCAAGTTAAACTTAACGCATTACATGAGGAAGTCACTTCTAGCCCAAAATAATTATGTGTACCATGACGTAAAATTGTTTGCTCTAAAATAACAGTATTATCAAAGAGATGAATAACGAATATACTCAACTGCACAATCATTAAATTTAATTGTTGCTGCAAATCATTCGTCACATCTAAGCTAAGTAAGCTCAGTCCTAACAAAGTAATGAAAAAGTATAGTAAAATGAATTTTTTCATAATATAACCCTCAAATTATATAATTATAAGTTAATACGCAAAAATTGTTCTGCTAATACAACAGGTTCTGTATTTTCAAAATCTAACTGATAATTTAAATGACGCATGGTATCAGCAGTTAATTTACCTTGTAAACTTTGCAAAGTGTGTTGTACAGCGTCAGGCAATGGACGCGCTAAAATTAATGCTTCATACGGCGGTAGAGCCTGCTTATTGTCTTCTAAAACGTGCAATTGGTATTTTTCTATCCGCGAATCAGTTAAAAATGCCGTCATCACATCAATTTCGCCCACTAGTAATGCTTGATACATCGGGTCTGGCATGAGTGGTTTAATCTGCTTAAACGTTAATTGGTAAGCTTGATTTAATGCTGGCAATCCATCAGCACGCGCAATATAAGGTTCTGGACAAGAAAAAATTAAATTTTGCGCATGTTGAGATAATTCACTAATCGTTTTAATATTTTTATAATGATTTTTTGTTACTAACATAAAGTCATTGCTATAACCTAAGCGGGTTACGATTTGTAAATTTTGTTGGGCAAATTGAGTACAAATTGTGTGGTAAACTGTTTCAACATCCCAATTTTCTAGCACGGGCAAATTTAGGAGCGCATTATACGCAGTCCCTGAATACTCAACATACAAGTCAATTTGTCCATTACGCAACGCATTGATATTTGCTTCCAATTTGGGTGCGCTAATTTGAACATCAAAATTAAATCCTTGCATTTGTAAAGTTAAACCAATAATCTGCGCTAAAATTTTTTGTTCATTAAAAGGTTTAACGCCAATGCGAATTGTCTGCATACATTATCCTTTGCGTTTGGTTGGTATATACCTAGTTTTAATTGTAAAATGCTTACAAAATAACCTGTATTTTTGTGCTTCAATTTGCAGCATTATTATAATTTTTTTCAAAGAGTTAATTAAAAATGAATAGTAAAGTTAATTACATGCTGTTAGGCTTGTTTATCATTATATTAGGTTTTGGCTTAATTGTGGGTATTTTATGGTTAAGCGTGGATAAAGATAACAAAAGTTATCACACTTATCAAGTGTATATGAATGAGTCTGTTTCTGGTCTTAATCTTAATGCACCAGTGAAATACAAGGGTGTAGAGATAGGGGTTGTTAAATCAATTCAGTTAAAACTTGAACAATCTGCATCGGTGTATTTGTTACTCGATGTCGAGCAGACAATACCAATCAAGCAGGATACTTACGCTACTCTATCAGTAAACAGTTTGACTGGTATAGCATTTATTGAATTAGCCGGCGGGAGTTTTGACGTGCCATTGGTTCAACGCCAACCTGATCAAAATTATCCCGAAATTGCAAGCCGCCCGTCTCTCTATCAGCGTGTGGATTCAGTAATAAATCGTTTTTTCTCACAACAAAATAGTGAAGCGGTTACGGATAGTCTTAAAAATATACAAATAATTACTAATATTATTGCAAAAAATGAAAAAAATTTAACGGATTTTATCCAAAATATCACCCAAACCGCTTACCATAGCGCGCAATTTTCTCAAGATTTAGCGACTCTCAGTCAACAAATTTCTCACACTTTGCAAGCAACGGAAAATAGTGCTAATACCTTGAATCAATTATTACAAACAAATCAGGCAAATATTCAGCAATCGGCTGAGACAATTACGCAAATTACGACAGAATTACATCGATTAAGCTCTAACTTACGCAATGATATGGATTTTTTAGGTCAACAAGCCGTGCCTGAAATAACGCGTAGCTTGAGCGAATTCAGCCAATTATTAGCCACAGCGCGGCGGTTGATTCATACCCTTGAATTGCAACCAAATGTGTTATTATTCGGCGATACTAAGCCGAGCGAAGGTCCTGGAGAATAGTTTATGTTACGCCTATTTTTTACCCCATTTTTTGTAATTTTACTCAGTTCGTGCAGTTTTTTAGCAGCCGATACACCACCCAAACATTATTTTATTGCAATCGATCCTGTTGAATTGCCTGATAATAAGGCGGAGGGTAAAACAATATTGGTTTCAATTCCGCAAGCTGCGTCTGGATTTGACACGTATCAAATGGTTTATATCGACACGCCGTATGTTTTAGAGCATTACCGTGATAATTTATGGGTTGATACGCCTGCACGTTTATTGTTACCGTTAATTGTACAAAGTTTGGAGGCAACAGGTGAATTTGGCGCAGTTTTATCGGCTATATCGTCGCCAATTTTAGGGGAATTGCGATTAGATAGTGAAATTATCCGCTTGCAACACGAATTTTTAGAACAGCCTTCCAGAGTACGTTTTACTTTGCGGGTGCAATTGCTTGATATGACCAAACGAACGATTTTGGATACAAAATTATTTGATGTAACTGAAATTGCGCCTACGGAGGACGCGGCAGGCGGTGTTGTGGCGACAAATCGAGTAGTACAGGTGGTATTGGAACAACTTGCTGAATTTGTAAAAACACAGTTGTAAAGAGGTTTCACGAAAAAGTTTAGTTTACGCTTCCTGTGGCACAAAGCGCGTTTTACATATTGGTACAAAAATATAACGCTTTGAATAGGTTGAAATTTTTATTTGAACTGTGTAAATCCTAATCGATAAGGATATATGGAGCTGGTTTGAAATCTTAGCCAATATGTTAAAAATAGGAGTTACGCAGTTCATACGAAAATTTTACGCTATATTTGCAACTCACAATAAATCAGGACGCAGCGCGTCCTTGCTGCTTCCCAACGGAGACCATTAGGACGAGGAAATTTTAATGTGATTGCCCTGAAAAACCCTAATAAAAATTTAAAAATTGTTGACAACTGTAAATTACACCAATATAATGCGCGACTTCTTTTAGTGATTCCCTGATAGCTCAGTCGGTAGAGCAAGTGACTGTTAATCACTGGGTCGGCGGTTCGAGCCCGTCTCAGGGAGCCAGATTCTACATATCCCCTCACAAATAATTCTTAATGCTTTTGCTTAGCAAATATTGCTTTTCATAACGAGCTGATTTTAAATTGATAGCTGCTGATAACTAAGTCTATTTCGACTAAAAATAATCTAAAATTACTACTGGTAGAGTTTGTCAAAAATGCTGTAAAACCTTGTATTCGAGGTGTGGCGATCTCATGTAAACGTTATGTTGAAAACAGCACAATAATACGTTAATCTCTTACCATACTCATCCGCAAAGCCTTCAAAGACCAAAACGCATACGCATAAGGTTAAAATGCTCAAGTGTTCAACTATACTTGGGAATCCCTTTGAGGGGAAAGATGTCAACAGCTTGTGGGTAATCATTAATACCGTTACTGCTACAATCAAGATTACTTGAGGGAACTAAATTGAATTTATCGAATTCGCAACGTGTGTTATCCGGTATGCGACCGACAGGAGCGTTACACTTAGGGCATTTACACGGTGTATTAAAAAACTGGGTTAAACTGCAATATGAGCATCGTTGTTTTTTCTTTGTCGCAGATTGGCACGCATTAACTACCCTTTATGATGATACCAGTAAAATTTCCCCCAATGTTTGGGAAATGCTGATTGATTGGTTAGCAGTCGGTATCAACCCAAACGAATCCACTCTTTTTATCCAATCTAAAGTACCAGAACATGCAGAATTACATCTATTACTGTCTATGTCTACCCCATTGAGTTGGCTGGAACGCATTCCAACTTATAAGGATCAGCAGCAAAAATTGAAAGATAAAGATTTATCCACGTATGGTTTTTTAGGCTATCCGTTACTGCAAAGTGCGGATATTTTAATTTATAAAGCTGGACTCGTCCCCGTTGGTGAGGATCAAGTTGCACATGTTGAAGTAACCCGTGAAATAGCACGACGTTTTAATTACATTTATGGGCGTGAGAAAAATTTTGAGCAAAAAGCACTGGATGCTGCTAGAAAAATGGGTAAGAAAAATAAAAAGTTGTATCAAGAACTGCGTAAGCGTTATCAAGAGCAAGGTGATGATAAAGCATTAGAAACAGCGCGCGCATTAGTTGAAAGTCAGCAAAATATCAATTTAGGTGATAAAAAGCGTTTATTAGGTTATTTAGACGGTGATACTAAGATTATTTTACCAGAGCCTGACGCTTTGCTTACGCCAATGTCAAAAATGCCCGGACTCGACGGGCAAAAGATGTCTAAATCGTACAATAATACTATTGCGTTGCGCGAGTCGCCAAATAGTATAGAGCAAAAAATTCGTACAATGCCTACTGACCCTGCGCGTGTGCGTCGAACTGACGTAGGCGATCCTAACAAATGTCCTGTATGGGATTTTCACAAAATTTATTCCAATGATGATACCAAAGAATGGGTAAAAAACGGTTGCACAAGTGCTGACATTGGGTGTATTGAGTGTAAACAGCCTGTAATCGAAGCGATATTGTCAGAATTAAAACCCATCCAAGAGCGTGCTCAACAATATATCGAAGACCCTGATGCGTTGCGTGGTATTTTAAATGAAGGTTGCGAAAATGCGCGTACTGTTGCACGAGAAACGTTAGATGAAGTCAGACAGGTAATGGGATTGGTATATCGTTAATCGGAATACGATAAATAAGCTAAGAGCAATCACATTAAAATTTTAGCTGTTTAAAATTATTCCATAGTCAGCAGTTCTCAGTTGGGACAGGGAAAATTCTTTCTATGACCACAAAGTTTAAAATGAGAATTGCTGATTGATAATTACTTACCATTCATTGATAATTAGCAACTGGTAATTGATAACGAGGTTAGTACAATGCAATGGTTAGCATTGATAACAATCATATTTTCATTGCCGAGTTACGCACTGAATAGCATTCAACTAGATATTGGTCAACTGGTAGCAGAAGGTTGGCAGGCTGAAAACATACAGCTAAATTTGTCAAAATTGCAGCACACAAAACCAACATTAGAAGCGAAAATCAAAAAATTTGCTATAGACAGCTTAAAAAAACCACTTTATCACATCCAACTCAATTGTAATCAATTAAAATCTACTGTTAAAGCAATTAGTTGTGATAATAGCCAACTCAATATCGATGATCGATATTTGGACAAACCTAAAGCAAAAGTCGATTTTAGTTATTTTCCTGAAACGCAACTGTTCAAAGCATTAGTTAAACAATTTAAAATTGCCGATGGTAGCATTAATATTGACTTCCAAACCAAACTTGCCAATTGGCAAACGACTATCAGTACTCAAAAAACAAAAATCGCTAAATTGCTAACATATCAAAAACGTTACATCGATATACCGCTCCCCTATCAGCTTGATGGACAAAGTGATTTCACAATTAAAACCAGTGGCAAACCCCTACCTAAATCAGTGCAAATCGACGCAAAACTTAAACAATTCAACTTTTACAGTACTGATAGCACTCAAGCGGGTGAAAATATAACCGCTCAGTTCGATACAAATATTTATTTTAATGATAAAATCACAGAAATAGCCTTAAATTCCAATATTCAGCAAGGTGAAGTGTTTTTTGATCCGATTTACACCTCAATCGAAACTCCACTTAATATTAATATGCAGCTTTTATTTAGTGGTACTACATACCATTTAAAAGAATTAAACTATCAACACCAAAACGTACTAAAATTTAACGCTAATGGGCAATTTAATTTTACTAACACCTTCAAAGTAGAACAACTTAAACTCGACGTACCTAAAACACCTATTTCCAACTTATACAAATCCTATTTAGAATCTTGGGTTTCTGCATTATTGCAACGCGATTTAATAACGACAGGCGACATAGATTTACATTTAAATTGGGGAAAAAATGACATTCTATTGCAATCGGAAATATCTGGTTTAAATATCGAAGATAAACAAAAATTATTCGGTTGGTCAGGCATTGAGGGCTTTATTCAGTGGCATAATCGTAAAAAAGACTATTCAACTGCATTACGCTGGAAAAAGGGCTATTTTTCTAAAATAATATTGGGTAAGAGCCAACTTTATATTGATGCAATGGGAAAAAATATCAATCTTAAAGCACCATTTCGCCAACCTATTTTGGATGGTGCTTTGATTATTGAAACATTAAAAGCAAAAAATGTTGGGCAAAAAAACATGTTTATTGAATTAGGAGGATCGTTAAAGCCAATTAAACTTGCTACTTTAACCACCGCTTTTGACGCGCCCGCATTAAATGGGCAGATTTCTGGAATAATTCCTAATATTACCTACAATTTATCTAATCGGCATATAAATATAGGTGGAGCGATTTTAATTAGAGCATTTGACGGTGAAATTGTCGTCCATAAACTACAGTTGGAAAAACCAATTAGCCAATTACCTATTTTAACGGCAGATATTGATATTAAAAAATTAAACTTAAAAACTTTAACTAATATTACTGAATTTGGTGAAATACAAGGCGAATTATCAGGTTATATTAAATCATTGCGTATGTTAAAGTGGCAACCTGTGGCATTCGACGTGTATTTGGGTACGCCAAGTGATAATAAATTACCGCGCCGAATCAGCCAAAAAGCGGTACAAAATTTATCTAATTTGGGTAATGGTAGCGCGGTGGGTGTACTGTCACAAGGTGCACTCAGTTTTTTTGAAAATTTTTCTTATCAAACAATTGGTTGGGGTTGTAAGCTTAAAAATACTATCTGCGAGATGAGTGGTGCTGAAAAAACTGGAAAAGGTTACTATATCGTTAAAGGTGGTGGTTTACCACGAATTGATGTTATTGGTTACAATGAAAAAGTGAATTGGCGTGATTTATTCAATCGTTTGAAAAATATTAGTCATATCCAAGCTCCCGTAATCCGCTAAGGATAAGAAAAATTAGGTTTTGCTGATAATCGAAAAAATGGAACAAATAACTAACACACAATTAAATCGAGACGGTTGGAAACCACTGTATTTATTTAATATTTACCGTCTTTTTATTTCAATATTCATTAGCGTATCGTTTATATTTGGCGTTGCGCCTACTTTTTATAGCCAACGATACCAAGTTGTATTTTTTATTCTATCCATTTTTTATTTCACACTTGCCTTACTATTTCATCGTGCGATTCGACAGCGTTGGTTTAATTTTGATATTCAAGTCATTACTCAAGTATTAATAGATATTACTATTATCAGTTTATTAATGCACTTTGGTGGTGGATTAAATAGCGGTTTAGGCATGTTACTAGTAGTGGCGATTGCAGGCGGTAGCTTATTAACACAAGGTAAAACAGCTTTTTTCTTTGCGGCAATTGCCAGCATTAGTGTATTAATTCATGTTACTTTAATTAATATATATCAATGGTTTACCACCACAAGTTACACTCACGCGGGAATGTTGGGAATCAGTTTTTTTGCAACCGCATTTTTAGCGCATTCATTGGCGCGGCGTATCAAAATCAGTGAAGCACTCGCAGAGGAACGTGGTCAGCACGTACGCTATTTGCATGAATTAAATCGACAAATTATTGAGCATATTCAATCAGGTATCATCGTAGTAGATAACAGTTTATTTCGTCATATACAACTATTTAACAAAACAGCACAGCGTTTACTTGGCTTATCGAAACAACCGGAATATGGTGATGAATTAGGTAAATGGTCACTTGAATTAGTCAATGAATTAAATCAATGGCAACATATCAAAGACTATCATCCACAATTATTTCATCCGCCTCTTGCTGAAGTGGATTTATTAATTAATTTTATGCGCCTAAATCGAGCAGGTAAAATGGGTACATCGTTGATAGTATTGGAAGATGCAACTTTAATGTCACAGCGTGCACAACAACTTAAATTGGCTTCATTAGGACGTTTAACCAGTAGTATCGCGCATGAAATTCGTAATCCACTTGATGCCATTTCTCGTGGCAGTCAATTATTGGCAGGCTCGCCAGAAATCCAAAATGAAGAGGATAAACGATTAATTCAAATCATTAACAATAATACTGAACGGGTGAATAATTTAATTGAAAAAATTTTGCAATTCGCCCGACGTGGTGACGTTTATACGCAATATATTGATTTAAATGAATGGTTGCACCAATTTATTGAAGAAATTACGTTACAATGGCATTTAAACTCTGGTGACATCAGCTTAGAAACAGAGGTTTTGCCTTATCGTATTGGTTTTGACCCGATTCAATTGTATCAAGTCGTGATCAATATCTGCGAAAATGGCTTACGTTATAGCAATAATACGCATCCATTACTGCATTTTAATCTTAAACTCAATCCTGAATCTCAACGCCCTTATTTGGATATTCAAGACTTTGGTAAGGGCATCGGTGCTGAAAATAAAAGCAAAATTTTTGAGCCATTTTTTACCACAGAAACAAGAGGAACTGGGCTAGGTTTGTATATCGCTAAAGAAATTTGTGAGGCAAATTGTGCGGTACTCCATTTGATTGATAATGAGGTACAGGGTTGTTGTTTTCGCATTATTTTTACTGAACTTGAGAGCATATAATGGATAAATTTAATTGCTTAATTGTTGATGATGAACCTGAATTATCAGAAACATTAAGGATTGACTTGCGCCGTAATATGAATATTTTATGTCAATCCACAGAAACGTTACACGGTGCTAAAACTTTGTTAGGTACGAATCATTATGATTTGTGTATTACCGATATGGCATTAAATCCTCCCACCGGGCGCGAAGGTTTAGAATTAGTGCAATATATTCAAGAACGTTATCCAAATATTACAACGATTGTTATTACTGCATTCGGCGACATGGATAATGCCATTCAAGCATTTCGACATGGTGCGTTTGACTATATCACGAAACCATTGGATTTTGATGCATTACATAAAGTCATTAAAAAAGCATTGAGTAAATCGCATACCCAATCAATAAATTTACCAAAAATCATCGGCACATCAAAACCAATCCAACATTTGCGTGAGCAGATTAAAACAATTGCTCGTAGCGAAGCTTCTATTTACATTACAGGTGAATCAGGTTCAGGTAAAGAATTAGTTGCGCGTACAATTCACTATCATAGTAGTCGTAATAGTCAGGCTTTTATCCCAATTAACTGCGGCGCGATACCCGGTGAGTTAGTCGAAAGTGAATTATTCGGACATTTGAAAGGCAGTTTTACCAATGCGCACACGGATAGAAAAGGTTTATTTGAGGAAGCGAGAGGCGGCACATTATTTTTAGATGAAATATCTGAATTACCATTAAATATGCAAGTTAAATTATTACGGGCTTTACAAGAAAAATGTATCCGTCCGGTCGGTGCAAATAAGGAAATTCCAACTGATGTGCGCATTATCTGTGCAACGCATCGAAATTTATTAGATTTAGTGAATGCAGGTCAATTTCGTGAAGATTTATATTTTCGGATTCGCGTATTTGAATTGTATGTGCCTCCGCTGCGTGAACGCCCCGAAGACATTGAATTACTTGCTAAACATATTGTCGCACGGTTACGACCTTATCAACAATATACATTAACGTCACGCGCATTAAATAAATTAGAAACATATCATTATCGCGGTAATGTACGTGAATTGGAAAATGTTATTGAAGCAGCACTAACTTTGTGTAAAAACCACACGATTAAGCCTAGAGATATTGTATTTATCGAATCTGCAACACAAAACAATACACAAGCAGCCGAAGAGGAAGAAGTAGAAGAGGAGTCAAAAATAGTACCAGAAATGGAAAAAATAGAGCAAGAATCTGATAAATCGCCTCTTACATCCGTAGAAACGCAGCCTGAATTTGACGATATCGCGGTGGAAAAAGTGGAACATCTACTCAATTTAAAAACGGTAAAAGAAAAAGCTGAGTGTCAGAAAATGTTGACAGCTCTACAAAAATCAGGCTGGAATAAAACCCAAGCAGCAAAATTATTAAATATGTCTTGGGGACAATTTAGACATCGTTTTGATAAATATGGTTTAAATACCGTTAAAATAAACTTGAATCTATCTTAGGCAAGACATTTGGTCGTTTTTCAGTTATATTGCCGCATAAACAAATTTTGAATTGGTTATGAGCATGACATCGCAGCCTAGAGTTTTATTATCTGCTTACCAATGTGGCCCTGGTATGGGTTCAGTGTCACAAATTGGCTGGCAATGGTATTCACGTTTGGCAACAAAACTACCGATTACTTTAGTTACCCATATCAGAAACCGCGAAGCTTTAGAAAAAGCCGGCGCACCGTTGGAGAATTCAGATATCATTTATATTGATACAGAATGGTTTGCCGCGCCGCTGTATAATTTTTCCTCGCGACTCTTTCCTAAAAGTCAACATTCTGCATTTTTATTATCTTCGTTAGATTATTATGTCTATGATCGTGAAGTGATTAAAAAATTAAAACATCAAGCCGATAAGTGGGATGTTATTCACGTTCCTACTCCCGTATCGCCTCATGCAGCAACCCGTTTATATAAATTGGGTTTGCCTGTTGTAGTGGGACCTTGGAATGGCGGAATCAGCACCCCGAAAAATTTTCCTGAAATTATGAAGCAAGATTCAACATGGCTATATCCATTGCGTAATTTGGGTAAATTAACCAATTGGGCGTTGGGGGGAACGCGCTACGCTAGTAAAATTCTCGTCGCTAATAAAACAACGATGAATACCATACCTAAAGCCCATCAAGCAAAATGTGAAATTTTATTGGAAAATGCTGTAGATTTAGATTTATTTGCCCCCGCGACTTATCCAATTTTTCCTTCAACTAAATTAAATCATCCATTAGAATTATTGTATGTTGGGCGTTTAGTACCGTTTAAAGGCATTTCTATGTTATTGGAAGCAATCGCGCGTGTTAAGGATAAATTACCCATTAATCTCACCATAATCGGTGAAGGACCGCTAGCGCATGATTGGCAACGCTTGGCTGAAGAATTGGGTATTGCCGATCGCGTAGATTGGTTTGGTGTGGGTGGTACTGACGATATTGTTGATAAATTGCACGCCGCTCATGCGTTTTGTTTGCCTTCAGTGCGTGAGTCTGGTGGTGCTGTTTTGCTAGAAGCGATGTCTTGTGCGCGTCCGGTGATTGCGGTTGCTTTCGGCGGTCCGGCGGAACTTGTCGATGACGAGGTAGGTCATGCCATTCCGCCCGACGGTAGAGAAGTTGTTATCAGTGATTTGGTTAATACATTTTATAATATTTTTAAATATCCAGAACTATGGCAACGTCGTGGTGAAGTCGGTCGTCAACGCGCAGAGCAATATTACGGCTGGCATAGCAAAATTAACCACGCTATACAAATTTATCAAGATTTGACTGAAAAAACATCATGAAGCCAATTCGTCTAGCCTATCTAGTCAGCCGTTACCCTGCGATTTCGCACACATTTATTTTACGTGAAGTACGCACTTTGCGCGAAAATGGATTTGAAATTGAAGTTGCTTCAATCAACGCCCCAGATCGTCAAATGCAAGATATGACAGCGGCAGAGCAAGAAGAAATGCAAGATACATTTTATGTCAAAACATCTGGTTTTTTCGGCGCATGGCGGGCGTGTGTTAAAACTTTAATAACGCATCCGATTCAATTTTTCAAAGGTTTAGGCTTTGCACTAAGTTTGGGTAAGATGGATTTAAAAAAATTATTGTATAGTGTATTTTATTTTGTCGAAGCGGTGATGATTGGACAGTGGCTACGTAAATATGAGCTTAATCATATACATGTGCATTTTGCAACACCTGCTGCAACAGTTGGGATGATTTTAAGCCGTACTTTTCCCGTAACTTATTCTATGACGGTGCACGGTCCAGATGAATTTTATAATGTCAAAGATTATTATCTCACTCAGAAAGTTACATACGCAGATTTTATCTGTTGTATTAGTCATTTTGCGCGTAGTCAGTTAATGATTTTATCGTCTGCTTCTGAATGGGATAAATTTGAAATTTCGCCCTTAGGTGTCAATCCTGACGTATTCAAACCGGTCTCATTTCGACCCAATCCACAACCATTTGAAATTTTATGCGTGGGGCGTTTAGTGCCGGTTAAAGGACAACATATTTTATTAAGTGCTGTGGCGCATTTATTATCACAAGGTCGTCAAATTCGTTTGCGCTACGTTGGTGACGGACCTGATAGGAATAGTTTGGAGCAAAAGGCGAAACCATTAGGTCAAGCAGTATTGTTTGCCGGGTCTGTGAATCAGGATCAAATTTTAGATTATTACGCTCAAGCAGATATTTTTGTATTAGCCAGTTTTGCAGAGGGTGTACCAGTCGTATTAATGGAAGCTATGATGATGCAAATTCCTTGTGTAACGACGCATATTACCGGTATTCCAGAGTTAATCCGTCAAGGAGAAGGTTTATTAGTCGCGCCTTCCGACGTGGAAGGGCTTGCTGCTGCGATTGCGACGTTAATGGATAGTCCGCAGTTACGACAAGAAATCGGACATAAAGCACGAGCATCAGTATTAGCACGTTACGAGCTTGAAAAGAATACTTTGCATCTAGGTGATATTTTTCGTAAGCGTTTGGGTCATACGGAAAAATAAACAAAATAAATTTTGTACGTTTATGCCACCGTTTGTAACATTATCAGAGTCATTCCACACTTTTAATTGGGAACTTCAACTTGGACATCATCATTAGTTTGTTAATTTTAGGTATCGTTGTAGGTGTTTTGGCAGGCTTATTAGGTGTTGGTGGTGGATTGGTTATTGTACCCGTTATTATGTGGATTTTTGATCAACGTGCAGATTTTCCAGCAGAATATTTATTACATATCGCAATTGGTACATCATTAGCGACAATTGTTTTTACTTCAATATCATCAATTATCGCACATCATCGACATGGTGCTGTACGTTGGGATATTATACTACGCATTATGCCGGGATTAATGATTGGAGCATTATTAGGGGCTGCAATTGCTAACGCTTTACCACATCAAGAATTAAAAATCTTTTTTGCGGGTTTTGTCCTACTCGCTGCGTTAAAAATGCTATTTAATATCGACCCTCCCGCCAGTCGTCAATTACCAAAAATTTGGGGGCTGAATTTAGCAGGTACAATCATTGGTGGTATTTCGGGAATTGTAGGAATTGGTGGCGGTATATTAACCGTCCCTTTTCTAACTTGGTGTAACATACCGATGCGTAATGCAGTTGCAACTTCTAGTAGTTGTGGATTACCAATTGCTCTAGCGGGCGCAGGAGGTTTTATATTCACCGGATGGGGATTGGAAAATTTACCTTCTTGGTCAATAGGTTATGTGTATTTACCGACATTTATTACGATTGTACTAACTAGCATATTATTCGCGCCAGTCGGTGCTAGGTTAGCGCATACGATTCCTGTCAAGCGTTTAAAACAAATTTTTGCAATTGTATTGTGTATCGTTGCAATAGAAATGTTATTTAATTAATATCAACAGATTGAATTTAAATCTATTTTTAATCTTGTAAAAAATTACAATCCTAATAAATTATCAATATAATTTGGTAACCACAACACTGTCTGCGGAAAAATAACCATAATTGCTAAACCAATGATCTGCAAAATCACAAATGGGATGACACCACGATAAATCACACTCATTGGCATATTGCTAGGTGCAACCGCTTTGAGATAAAACAGGGAAAAACCGAAAGGTGGGGTTAAAAATGAAGTTTGTAAATTTACGGCAATAAGTATTGCAAACCATAATAAATCAATCTGAAAATGTGCTGCAATCGGTGCTAAAATCGGCACGACAATGAAACAAATTTCTAAAAAGTCTAGGAAAAAACCTAAAATAAAAACTAGCACCAAACTTATCAATAAAAATCCCCATTGACCACCGGGCAATTGCGTGAAAATATCGTGTACTAAATTATCACCGCCCATGCCACGAAATACTAAACCAAAGGTCGTTGCGCCGATTAAGATCAAAAATACCATACTAGTCAAGCGCACGGTATGTTGCATAGATTCAATTGTATGTCGGCGAGTTAGTTGATTTTTAAATGTAAGCCACATAGTACCCAGCACAGCGACGGCAACAACAAAAAATAGGGTTTGCATTGTCACCCAGCCTATTACGGCAGCTACACCAATCGCTGTTAAAAATAATTTATTTTCTATTTGGCTTGAATGGCGCATTGCTGCTAATAACATCGCGCCAATTGCACCAACTGCGGCGGATTCTGTTGGAGAGGCAATCCCAAAGAAAATTGAGCCTAAAACTGTGATAATAAGAAATAAAGCCGGAAATAGACTTTTTGCCAAGCGTATTAAAAGCATCATATCCCATTTTTGACTGTATGCGATTAATGCAGGTGCTAAGTTTGGATGATGCCATGCGTGTATGATAATGAATATTAAGTACATACTAATTAAAATAATACCGGGTATAATCGCCGCAATAAATAAACGTCCAATAGGTACGCCTACTACATCAGCAAGTAAAATTAAAATAACGCTTGGTGGGATAATTTGTCCTAATGTGCCTGCGGCGGCAATGGTGCCTGTTGCTAATTGTGGAGAGTAGTGATTTTTTAGCATTGAGGGCAGTGCAATAATGCCCATAGTCACGACTGTTGCACCAACAACACCTGTCGTTGCGGCTAGTAATGCGCCAACCAAAACAATTGAAATGGCTAAACCACCGGGTAATGGACCAAATAGTAATCCCATTGTTTCTAGTAAATCTTCGGCTAATCCTGATTTTTCTAAAATAATGCCCATAAAAACAAATAAAGGAACAGCGGATAAGGTAAAGTTGGTCATAATTCCCCAAATTCGCATCGGTAATAAATTAAAAAAAGTGCTATCTAAAAAAATTAAACCGAAGCCTAGCGCAATTGCACCTAGTGTAAAAGCAACCGGATAGCCTAATAATAAAGCTAACATCAGCGTTGCAAACATGACAAGTGACCACATTTCAATCGTTAAAAATTCCACTATTTTACCTTTATTTATTCAGTTGTTTATCTTTTAACACGCTGCAACACCCATAATATTTTGGATGTGAGCAATAGCCTAAAATGACTAAAATATTGGATAATGTATTAGCAATGGCTTGTAACATTAATAGGATAAAACATAATGGAATGGCAGATTTTAATAAAAATCGGTAAGCTAATCCGCCGGGGTCGGGTGAGCTTTCCATTTGGAAAAATGACGCGGAAACAAATGGATAGGAGCTGTAAATAATTAAAATACAAAACGGGAGTAGAAATAATAAATTGCCCAATAGATTAATCCACGCTCGCCCAATGTCTGTTATCCATTTGGATTGATAGAAAATATCAACACGTACATGTTCATCATGTTTGAAGGTGTAGGCTGCACCCAGTAAAAATATTAGTGCGAATAAGTGCCATTGTAATTCTTGCAATTGTACTGAGCCGATACTGAAAAAACGTCGCATCATCACGTCGTAGACAATAATCAGTACCATGAATAGCACTAACCATGCGGTTATTCGTCCAATCCATTCATTGAGGAGATTGCTTGAGGTGATAATGAATTTCATGTTTATAGAACTCATTTGGCATCTTTAAAATAAACGAACATTAATTTAAAGAGACAAGGTTTTGTAGAGACAAGACATGCCTTGTCTATAATACTTCGCTAAGGTACGATGCCCGCTTGGCGGGTGGCTTGTTTATCTGAATCATTGGCGTGATTGTACTCTAAATTCAAACTATCTACCACAATCCGCGCGGTATCCATGCGTCAGTCCCAATTAACACCATCTATCTACCATTTAGCCTTACTAGTTGTAAAGTTGCTTGCAGTTTGAATATGTATGTCATAAGCTCAACCAGTAAATATCCTACCTGCTCAAAACTCAAAACGCTATGTATTAGTGCTTTACTTAGTGCAATAGAACAACCCAAGCGCACACTTCATTATGTTTTAGTTGTAAAAAAGGCTTTGTTATGAATGCGAAACAAGTTGCTTTAATTCTATGTATTTCTATTTTTGTCAGCTTTGTAGGAGAGATTAGTTCGACTTACGCTGCAAATTCAACACATATTTCCCGACTTAAAAAAACCAAAAGTTGTAATCGTTGTAATTTATCCAGTGCCAATTTAATAGGTAGTCGCTTAATTCGAGCTAAGTTGCGTAGTGCAAATTTACAAAATGCTAGTTTACGCAGTGCCAATTTGCGTGGTGCTGATTTAACCAGAGCTAATCTAACTCGTGCACGTTTACGTTATGCAAATTTGCGTAGTGCAAAGATGTATCAAGCAAATTTAAATCGTGCGAATTTACGTGGTGCGAATTTACGCGGTGCACGTTTAGGGCGCGCTAATTTAAGTTATGCTGATTTACGCGGTGCGAATTTACGTGGTGCTGATTTACGTCAAGCTAATTTGCGTGGGGCAAAACTTAAACAGGCAGATTTGCGCGGTGCGAAGCTGAAAGGAGCAAAAAACGCAAACTTCACAGGTGCTAAAAATGTTCGTCGTTAGTCTGTTACTAAAAATTTCAATCGATTTCTCATATTCCAACAGAGAAAGGCTGTAAAAAAATTGCATTTTTGGGATTTACAACAACACAAAATCAGAATTTACGCGCTAAAAAATACTAATCTCGGCGGTTCTTTCGCAGCCCTAAACCGTTGAAATAAAAAATAATTACTCGTCTTACATCATTAAAAATATAATCATGCTACGCGCTTAAAAATTAACGTGCCATTGGTACCACCAAAACCAAATGAATTACTCAAAGCGTATTTAATCTTCATCTCACGGGCTTGATTCGGTACATAATCCAAACCCACACATTCCGGATCTAAATTATCTAAATTGATTGTTGGTGGTGCAACTTGGTCACGAATCGCTAAAATCGTAAACACTGCTTCCAATCCACCGGCTGCACCTAGTAGATGCCCCGTCATAGATTTTGTGGAACTGACAGATAAGTTTTTTATTGTATTATCAAATGTTCTTTTAATAGCTAAAGTCTCAATTTTATCGCCTGCTGGAGTGGATGTACCATGTGCGTTAATGTAATGCACTTGCTCTGGATTTATTTCCGCATCCCGTAACGCATTCAACATACAGCGTCGTGCGCCGTCACCATCTTCAGCAGGTAAAGTCATGTGAAACGCATCGCCACTCATACCATAACCAATTAATTCTGCATAAATTTTTGCACCACGTTTTTTTGCATGTTCATATTCTTCCAAAATCACAACTCCCGCGCCATCACTAAGAACAAAACCATCACGTTCCCTATCCCAAGGGCGACTAGCTTTTTCTGGTGTATCATTAAAATGAGTGGATAAGGCACGTGCCGCACCAAAACCACCTAAACCCATCTCGGACGAAGCCATTTCTGCGCCACCTGCAATCATTACATCCACATCGCCATATACAATCATTCGCGCCGCGTCACCAATATTGTGCGTACCAGTAGAACAAGCTGTAACAATGCCATAATTGGGACCTTTAATACCATATTTAACTGATAAATTACCCGCAATCATGTTAGTAATATTACTCGGTACGAAGAAAGGTGAAATTTTGCGCGGACCGCCTTTTAAAAAAGCTGAATGTCCCTTTTCAATTCCGGGAAGACCGCCGATGCCTGAGCCAATTGCAATACCAATCCGTTGTGCATTTTGCCCGGTAATCTCCAAATTTGCATCTTCGATAGCTTCACAACTGGCTACAATCCCGTAATGAATAAAGGGATCCATTTTTTTTGCTTCCTTAGCTGGGATATATTGTGTCACATCAAAGTTATCAATCGTTCCTGCAATTTGACTTGAAAAGCTCGATACGTCATAAGCAGTCATTTTTTTAATCCCGCTTTTAGCCGCTAATGCTGCTTCCCAACTTGCTTTAACGTTTAAACCTAATGGTGAAACTGCTCCTAATCCTGTCACAACAACACGTTTATATTTCACTGCGCTACACCCCAAAATACAAAAAGGTCGGAGTCGCCGACCTACATCATTTTTAATGTGGAGTACAAGGATTTTCGCCTGTACCCCAAATTTGACGACATTAAGATTCTAAATGAGCATTAATGTAATCGATAGCTTGTTGAACCGTAGTAATTTTTTCAGCCTCTTCATCTGGAATTTCACATGCAAATTCTTCTTCCAAAGCCATTACTAATTCCACAGTATCTAAAGAATCCGCGCCCAAATCTCCTACGAAAGAGGAACTACTTTTAACATCTTCCTCTTTAACGCCTAGTTGTTCAACCACGATTTTTGTGACGCGCTCTTCAATGCTAGTCATGCTTTCCTCCACGAAACAGTTAAGACTGCTTAAATTTAAACTAAAAGTTGGATTAATAAAATTTGCTAAGATGGCATTATGCCATATACATGCCGCCATTCACATGCAAAGTTTCGCCTGTAATATAGCTTGCTGCACTAGAGGCTAAGAATACGACCGCTGCTGCAACATCTTGTACATACCCCGCTCGATTTAGTGGGATGCGTGCTAATAAGTTATTTCGATATTCTTCGGGTAACTGCTGAGTCATATCGGTATCAATAAAACCGGGTGCAATCGTATTCACTGTAATCCCACGACTGCCAATCTCCTGTGCTAATGATTTAGTAAAACCAATCACTCCCGCTTTTGACGCTGAATAATTAGTTTGTCCGGCGTTACCTGTTAAACCTACCACAGAAGTTAAAGTGATAATTCTACCATGTTTTGCCTTCATCATTGCACGTAAACAAGCTTTTGAAACACGATAAGTTCCATTTAAATTAGCATTAATTACCTCCATCCATTCATCATCTTTCATACGCATAAATAAGTTATCACGAGTAATTGCAGCATTATTGATTAAGATACTTGGCATTTCTAAATCTTTAAAAAGCGCGTCAACTGATTCATTATCTGCAATATTTAGAATTTTGCCCATACCTTTAATATTACTATTAGCTAGATAGTGACTAATCGTAGTTGCACCCTGTTGAGATGTTGCAGTGCCGTATACTTTCGCGCCTGCCTCGCCCAATGCAATGGCAATGGCTTTACCAATACCACGACTTGCACCCGTAACTAAGGCAATTTCACCGGTTAAATCTAATTTCATTCATCATCCTCTTCGGCTTTAGCAAGTGCTTTATCTAAGTTTTCAGGATCGCCAAGTGGCATAGTTATCATGGTTTTATCAATACGTTTATTCAACCCGACTAAAACATTGCCAGGACCTGCTTTAAAAATTGTGTGTACACCTTGACCCGCCATAAGTTGAACAGTCTCAACCCAACGTACCGGATTGTGTAGTTGAGCCTGCAAAGCATATTTAATATCATTGGGATCATCGTGACAGGTAACATCATAATTGTGAATCACGGGAATGCGTGGCTTATTGATTTGTGTTTCTTCTAGTTTTTGTGCCATTTTTTCTGCTGCGGGCTTCATTAACGCGCAGTGTGACGGAACACTAACATATAATAAAGTGGCTTTTTTCGCACCCATTTTCTTAGCGATATGTGCTGCACGTTCTACTGCTGTTTTGTGTCCCGCGATGACAACTTGTCCGGGTGAATTAAAATTCACGGCACTAACCACCTCATTTTTAGCTGCCTGCGCACAAGCTTCGATTACTTTATCATCACTCAAACCCAAAATTGCTGCCATCGCGCCCACACCTTCAGGAACGGCTTGCTGCATAAATTGACCACGATATTGCGCCAACATCACAGCGTCTAGGTAATCAATAGATTCAGCACAAACTAAGGCTGTGTATTCACCAAAGCTGTGACCTGCCATAATTTTGGGTTCAACACCATTTTGTTGATGCCAAATCCGCCACAAAGCAACGCCTGCTGCCAATAAGGCAGGTTGGGTTTTTTCAGTTTGATTGAGTTCTTCGGAGGGGCCTTGTTGCGACAGTCGCCACAAATCATATTTTAAGACTTCAGAAGCCTCCTCAAATGTTTGTTGTACAACAGGGTAAATATTAGCCAATTCAGCTAACATGCCTATGGCTTGTGAGCCTTGTCCGGGAAATACAAATGCGTGTTTCATTGAGCTTAGTGTTTTTAGTTTAAAGTTTCTCGGTTTTTATTATGTAAATCGATAACACATTTTGCAATAGGCATTTATCAGCAATTCTTATTTTAGAATTTCTATCCTTATTTTTCAATCAGTTAAAAACATAAGAATTATTTTCATTTTTCCTCGTGACCATGCACTGCGTCGTTATTCAATTGGACAAACTAGCGTCCTACAGTATATTCTGAAAACTCTGAAAAAGTTTGTAAGTCATTGATTTTAGGTGGAGCGTATTTGCATAAGTGATTGATTTTATTATAGGCAAAAAAAGTTTTTCGGAGTTCTCAGAGTATATTGCAAATTCTTTTTGTATGATGCTGGTGCGTCAGCGACGCATTCTACGTGGTGCGTAGAACGAGATTTTTCCTTATGACGGTGTACTTGTCGTCACCCGACTGGACGCACCGGCATCCTACAGCACACCATATTTGACTAGCGATGTTCTTGATTAAGAAATGGGCTTTAAAATTGAAAATTGCTGAATCTTTGGCAGAAAGTATTAAAAGTGCATCAACTTTAATAAACTTTACCCAATTCATACAACATCAAATTATTATTTTCTGTGGAAGGCGCGACTATCCAACAGCCTTGTTCAATACAATGAAAATCAAAATCCCAAACTGCATTTTTACCATAAGTCGGTAATTCTATACTAAACAGCTTATTGCATTGTAATTTATTGAATTGTAATTTATTGCATTGTAATAAATCCCAAACATGAACTGTATTATCAGCACTGACAGTAAATAATTGTTGACTATCCGGGCTAAATTCAGCACGTATCACTGTTTGTTTATGCCCTAATAATTCATAACTTTGCTGTTCTTGATAAACTCTAACCATAAAATCACGTCCAACTAAAGCTGTTGTCTGTAAGTCAGGACTGAGTGCCGCCCACATCGTTACATCTTGGGTTTTAGGATAACTCAATATAGGTTTTTGCCATTGATTTTGTTGCCATAAATAGGCTTGATTGTCGCTGGTAGTTAGGATTTTATCTTGCTGCCAAACGATAGAATTCATTTCTTGGTTTTTTTGATAAAGCGGTATAAATTGCGTTTTTTGCGTGTCTAATTCAAAATATCCCATATTTCCGTCATAACTTGCAGTGACAACAGTTTTACCGTCAGGAGAAAAAGTGACCGCATTGACACCTGCTTGATGGCTTATCGTACCAAATAAATCCAGTTGATTATTCTCAATTTTCCATATTTTAGCAGTTTGGTCTAAACTCGCAGAAGCCATAAATTGACTATTAGGACTAAAAGCAATCCGTTGTACATCTCGTTCATGCGGTGTTTCTTGCGTAGCCAATAATTGACCTTCTGGCAAAGTTCGCAATTCCAGTGAACCATTTTCAAAACCAATTGCTATTTTATCGCCAAGCGGCGCAATTGTAGTCGCGGTTGCAGGTTTGGCTAAATCTAGGTAATATTGACGGGCTAAATGCGTATCCCATTTTTTGACACTGCGGTCGTTGCTCGCGCTGTAAATATACGTTCCATCGTAATCAATATCGTTTACAAATCCAGTATGCCCTTCAAGCACTTTTACAGTAACGCCACTATCAACATCCCAAATGCGCAAGGTACTGTCAGCACTGCCAGAAACAAGATAACGTCCATTTTGGATAAAATTTAAACTAAAAACTTTATCTTGATGTCCATTCAAAGTTTTAATAGCTTTTCCGCTCTCAATTTCCCAAAATTTAATCGTTTTATCATCACTTGCGGTGGCGAGTATTTTATCATCAGGGCTAAAAATGGCTTTTTGAACATATCCCGTATGCGCACTGAAGGGTTTAATTAGCTCACCAGTTGGTATTTTCCATAAGCGCGTAGTTTTGTCGTAAGCTGTGCTGGCTAACATGGTATCATCATGGCTAAAAGTCAGACTTGAAATCATGCCTGTTTGTCCAGAATCCAAAGTATTTTGTACTTGACCCTCCATATTCCACAGGATTATTTGATAATCATCTCCAGCACTGGCAATTAAATCACCTTTGTTATTAAGAGCTAATGCGCTAATTGGCTTAGTATCCCATTGTTTGAGTGGCTGCGTCGTCTCAAGTGACCATATTATGATTTTTCCGTCTTCTCCTGCTGTAATAAGCCATGGATTATTGGGATGATATTGAACAGCTTTTAAAGTTTTAGATTGTTCTGTGGTATTCAGTTTTTTCAATAAGTTACCATCAACAGCATCAAATAAAACAATCGTAGCATTTTCACCAACGGCAGCTAATTGTTTTTTATCTGGACTAATAGCAAGCCTATGTAAAGGAGCTTTCGCGCCACTATAATTTTGTTGTGCTCGGTCTAAACTGATGTTAATAAAACCATCAAGTAAATTACGCGCATGGCGTGGAGCGGGTTTAATTTTTTCATCAAGCGGATAAGATTGATTGAGAATATCATGTGCTTGAGCATATTGATTATGTTGTGCCAATAGGCTGCTGTGTTGAATATAAGAATTAAATAAGCTTTCAGCACGCGCTTGTTCTGCCTTGATTGCGGTTTGTTCTGCCTCAAGCGCACGGTCGCGTTCCCAAAAACCCCAAGTTGCAACCAATCCAACGATGACAGTTGAGGAAATAGCTACATTTCTAACTATTGCAGCAACTTGTCGTTTTTGTACAGCAACCCGTTCCTTATCTAAAGCAAACTGTAGACGATTTTCTTTGTCTTCAAGTTCAAGCTGGCGTTTAGCTTCAAGTTCTGCAGCTTTTTCCTCCAAACACCTAAGTTCTGCTTCTGCTTCCCGACTTTTTTCTAAAAATTTCCAAGCTAAATCAAATTTTTCTCCATAACGACTTGCCCATAATTTTAACTGTGCATCTGAGGGATATAAACGTCTTAGATTCTCAATTAATGCTTCTGTTACTTCCAAATAGCGACCATGTCTTAATTCGCCATTACCTTGCTCCCATTCATAGGCAGCATCTTCCCATTGTTTATAGCGTTTTGCCGTTTTAGCCTCATCATCTGTCCATTCTTTTAGACGTTGCCATTGACGAATAATACTTTCATGACGAATATCGACACGACTATCTGCTTGCAAATCACCGTTTGCAGATTTATTTTGAGCAAACAAAAAATTACATTCTAATCTTTGATACTCATCTGCCACAGTAGATACTGCTTGCCATGTTACATTAGCCAAAGCAGCTATATCTGTTAAAACAACTGGATGCCGAGAATAATTACCGGTGTCATCTTTGTTGCTAAGTCGGCGAAATAAAATCTCTATTAATTTTTTATTATCATCAGTGGCATTATCGTAGATTCTATCCGCAGTATTTGTTAAAGCCTCTGCTAAACTCCCTTGACTATAATGTTGTAAAGTAAGCTTTTTTTCTTGCGTATTGGCTACTTTCATCCACAAATTGACCAAAGTATGTTGCAATAGCGGTAATTGGTCTGGATAACTACCATCTCCCATCGCTTGCACATCAGCAACTAAACGCTCAATTAAATCAGGTTCGAGTTCACCATCACATATTTTTGCTGGAAATTCAATGGTTTCTGCAATTTGTTCACGATTCAAATAAGGGATTTGGAAGAAACCATCATTAATGGCAGTCAGTAAATCTTGTGAATACCGTGCACAGTCATCTATAAACTCTGTACGCATGGTAATAACAACATAAATTCTTGATTTAGCAAAGTAGCTCGCTTGTAGTAACCAGCTAATAAAATTTTCAGCAACTTCTCTATCAGCTTGTAAAAATAATTCTTCAAACTGGTCAACTACAATTAAGAGACTGTATTTATTAGAAGGTAATAGCTCTTCCAACAATTGATAAGATGATTTTAAATCTTGTTCCAATTTTTGCTGCAAATCTTTAATTGTATTTTCATTAATAGCCTTTAACTGGTGTTTCTCACGATATGTTTCATTTAACGTATTGATTACCGAATCCTTTCCAAAATCCCTTAATAATGCTGCTGCCAAACAGTAAAAAGGATTTTTTGCAGGACGCATAATGGCAGAACACCAATGTTCACGACTATCTATTGATACAGTTTGTAAACGAAATAATAGCCCCGCTCGAACCAATGACGATTTGCCACAACCAGAATCACCTAATACAGCAATAAAATGTTCTTTATCTATTCTCGCTGTCAATTTAGTGATAAATTCATCACGCCCAAAATAAATATCATTTTCTTCTGTTTTGAAGGGACGTAGACCGGGATAGGGAAAATTGCTCATTTTCAATGCCTCATTTATCTGTAATCCAATTGACGTAATCGGGTAAATTTTGCGGTTCTTGTTTAGAACTCAGGATGTAAACCTGTTGTCGTTGCTCTTTGACTTTTTTAATGCGGGAAATTTGATATTGAGCTAGGCGGTTTTTTAACCAACCATAAGGAGCTTGATCATAAAATGTCACTATAACTTCACAACTATCAAGATATTTCTCTAGTTGTTCAAACTCTGCTGTGGTATCACTTTTTGGTTCTAGGAATGATGCCACAATATTTTTTTTATACTGTATTAGTCTTCCTTTATCTTCACGGGCAGCATCTAAAAAGACTTTCTTACCTCGCAATTCTTCAAAAAGCCGATTATAAGACTCATCTACTTCTGTAACATCACTACCACTCTGTGGATTTTCTTTTGCGCTTAGGGAATATGACTTTGAAAAACATTTTGATAAGTCAAACAGTTTGTTATCCCATGTAGCTACTATATTCATAATAATTAACTCCGTTTTCTTGCCAACTTAGTGTTGATACAAGATGCTAATTTATCAACGTTGAATTTTCCATACATAACATGACCAAGTTTATTAATGGTTTCTTCATTAAAAAGTTTAGTAATTGTCATTTCGTCTTTATCAGTGCATAAAATGACCTTGTTTAAAATATGTTCTTCTGTTTCTGCCTGAATTCGCGTGTACAGATTGATTCTGCTCGTGAGCCAAGCTTCACTTGAGTTATCATAAAATAGGATGATGATGATTTGATAGTTTTTAATTCTATCGCGCAATATCCCATAACATATAGCAGCATCTTTGCTGGGACAGTCTTGATTATTAACATTATTCAAGCAGTTTTCGATTTTACTAACTAACTCGTCATTTTCTATGCCACAAAATTTCAAAATATCTGGCAACTCCTTAATTCTGTCTTCAAAACTCGTGTCAATTTCTGAAAAATATTCTCTTATCGCTTTGATATATTTATAGTCTTCTTTGGAAGCAATTACAAGAGGAGGCAAAATAATATGACTAAGAATTTTATCTATTTCATTTCTAAGCGGTAGGATTCCCCACACGGTGATGTAAAGCGCAATGCTTGCTGCCGCTGTGGATAAAAACTCGGTCATTCCATTTAATGAAAACTGAAACTCTGGTAACGCTGGGATAAAGTAGAAAAGCGCACACATTCCAGCGATCCAATTAATATGGGTAGGTGTAAGATTTTTAATGAATCTATTAAAGTTAAACATGATTAACCTCTAATTTATTGTTTCTTTTTCCTAGATATTTGAGTATCTTCTGACTTATCTGAACTACTATCATCTTGTTGCTGTAAGGTTAAATTTTTTGAAAATATATATGATTGACTAGCTTCCACAGATAGCTCTACGTACAAAATTAAAAATAACATACATATCACTCTTAAAAATTTCATTTTGTTACTTTCTTTCATACAATTGAACTAATTCTTTTAAACGGGTTTGTATATCGGGTTTAACTAGTCCCCAATCAAGCTGCCATCGCCAGTTTTTATGTCGTGGACGATTAGGTTGATTCATACGCGCCTCACTGCCTAAACCTAATACATCTTGCATAGGAATTATTGATAATTTTGCGACTGAATGAAGTGCTGCTTGAATCATGGGCCAAGGCATGTCCTTCTTATTTGCGTCTAGTAAATAATTACAGATAAATTGCAATCTCTCAGGTTTTGCTTCCATTTTTTTAAACCAGCTTACTGTCGTGTTACTATCATGCATGCCCGTATACACCACATCACTAGGATAATGACGATGCGGAAGGTGATGATTTCGTAAATTGGGGTTATTGTTATCTAAATCAAAAGCAAGTTGTAATAATTTCATACTGAACAAATCAAATTGTTGTCTTAATTTTTCAGACTCTTCAGTAGCACCTATATTTTCAGCTAACAATTCCATTGAAAACTTTTGCTCTTTTAGCTTTGAAAATAACGCTTCTCCAGGGACTGACTGCCATTGTCCAATATTCGCGTCTGTCCCAGATTCAGTGCAAGCAACCACCCAACATTGACAAAAGCCTTTAAAATGAGTTAAACGCACCATGTCAAATAGTTGTTCCATTTTAGCAAATCGTTTTAACCACCATTGAAAACCATCTTGTTGATGTTTATCCCAATTATAAAGCGGATGCCCCCAACGTTGACCATGCTTAGAATCAAAAAAATCACCTTCTGGAGGAGAGCCTGAAATAAATTGAGAAATGCCATTTTCATCCAATAAAAAATAGTCCCGATGCGCCCATACGTCCACGCTATCACGCGCCATGAAATGCGGCATATCCCCAAACAGATAAACATCTTTTTGACGTGCATGAGTTTTTAATTCTTGCCATTGAGTGAAAAAAGCAAATTGCTCAAAATAGTATTGTTCAAGGCAATATTTTTTATCTTTATGTTGTTGGAATTGTTCTAATGCTTTAGCATCATGATTACGGTGACCTTTATCTATCCAATTCCACCAACATGCACCACTGTAAAAATCTTTCAACGCACAGAACAAAGCATAATCTTTTAACCAATCCTTTTCTGCATCAACAAACTTTTGGAATGCTTGCTTATCATCTTGGCTGGCATTGTTAGAGAAATGTCTATAAGCTTCTTTTAACATTGTTCTTCTGTATTCAAAGGTTTGTTCAATTTGTTCAGATGTATATTTTGGTAATGGCTGCGTAGCTAACCAATTTTTCTGCATGAGATTTTTCAGATTTATTAACATTGGATTGCCCGCGAACGCGGACATAGGTTGATAAGGAGAAAGGAAATCACGATAGGGAGTTTTTTTTGGAACGCGGTGTAACGGATGAATGGGTAACATTTGCCATACTGATATATCAGTATCATGTAAAAAATCAATAAACCTATTCGCTTGCTTGCCCAGAGAACCTAATCCCAAAGTCGAAGGTAACGAAGTGATATGCAGCAAAATCCCTGCTCGACGCTGTTCTAGGAATGATTCTGGATTGTTTTTTTCGTTCATCATCAATTGCCTAATTAATTCAATAATGTTTAGCAGTTTAAACTACATTCAGAAATTTAACAATAATAACCCAGAGTATGCTTATAACCGCAGTAATGGAGCTTATTCCATACTAAAATCTAAGTGTTATCGCTATTGTTATGTCGAGTTCATACTAATCTGATATGTCTTTGCTAAAGCAACCTTTTTTACCTCACCAATTCATTGATAATTGTTCATTGATAATTGATAACCGTTCCTTGATAATTGTTCACTGAAAACTATCCACTGTTCACGAAGAAGATATGCCAAAACGTACCGACATCAAAAGCATTTTAATTATTGGCGCAGGACCTATCGTCATTGGGCAGGCGTGCGAATTTGACTACTCCGGCGCACAAGCTTGTAAAGCCTTGAAACAAGAAGGTTATCGCGTCATCCTAGTCAATTCCAATCCCGCAACTATCATGACCGACCCCGAAATGGCTGATGCAACCTATATCGAACCGATAGAATGGGAAACAGTTGAACGGATTATCAAAAAAGAACAACCTAACGCATTATTACCAACAATGGGAGGACAAACAGCTCTAAACTGCGCACTGGATTTACATCGCAACGGTGTACTAGCAAAATATAATGTTGAAATGATCGGCGCAAACGAAGCCGCAATTGAAAAAGCTGAAAATCGAGAACAATTCCGTACCGCAATGCAAAAAATTGGATTAGAAATGCCAACCTCATTCATTGCGCACAACATGCAAGAAGCTTTTGACGCACAAGCTGAATTGGGTTATCCGGTTGTCATTCGTCCCTCATTCACTTTAGGCGGTAGTGGTGGCGGTATCGCCTACAATCGTGAAGAATTTGAAACAATTTGTACACGCGGTTTAGAATTATCTCCTATCAGTGAGCTATTAGTTGAAGAGTCCATCATAGGCTGGAAAGAATTTGAAATGGAAGTTGTACGTGATAAAAATGATAATTGTATTATCGTCTGCTCAATCGAAAACTTAGACCCAATGGGTGTGCATACAGGCGACTCTATTACTGTTGCACCCGCACAAACTTTGACCGATAAAGAATATCAAATTATGCGTAATGCTTCATTAGCAGTCTTACGTGAAATTGGTGTAGATACAGGCGGCTCAAATGTACAATTTGCTGTGAATCCAGAAGATGGACGAATGATCATTATTGAAATGAATCCGCGTGTATCGCGTTCTTCGGCACTAGCATCAAAAGCAACAGGTTTCCCTATCGCTAAAATTGCCGCAAAATTAGCAGTCGGTTACACCCTAGACGAATTAGATAACGAAATTACCGGCGGTGCAACACCTGCCTCATTTGAACCGACAATTGATTACGTCGTTACTAAAATCCCACGTTTTACGTTTGAAAAATTCCCCCAAGCTGACCCAGTGCTAACAACGCAAATGAAATCAGTCGGCGAAGTGATGGCTATCGGACGTACTTTTCAAGAATCTCTACAAAAAGCTTTACGCGGTTTAGAAACAGGTATGATGGGTTTTAATCCTAAACTCAAATATACTGATTTAACTGTAACCAGTGTTAAAGATGAGCTACGCATTCAACTGAGCACACCAGGTCCTGATAGACTTTGGTATATCGGTGATGCCTTTCGAGCAGGTTGGACATTGGACGAAGTGCAACGGTTCACTAAAATTGATGCTTGGTTTTTAGTGCAAATTGAAAATCTTATTGATGAAGAAACCAGTATTACCGCAGGCGGTTTGACATCGCTAGATTATGATCGTCTATATTGTCTAAAACGTAAGGGCTTTGCTGACGCGCGCATTGCGCAATTACTCGACATCTCTGAAAAACAAGTGCGTGAACATCGACATAAATTAAATATTCGTCCGGTTTATAAACGTGTTGACTCTTGTGCGGCAGAATTTGCTGTATCCACCGCTTACATGTACTCCACTTACGAGGAAGAGTGTGAAGCACAACCATCTGATAGACAAAAAATTATTGTACTTGGTGGTGGTCCAAATCGCATCGGACAAGGTATTGAATTTGACTACTGTTGCGTACAAGCGGCGTTCTCATTAAGCGAAATTGGTTATGAAACTATTATGATTAATTGCAATCCTGAAACCGTTTCGACTGATTATGATACGTCTGACCGCTTATATTTTGAACCGCTTACCTTAGAAGATGTATTAGAAATTATTCATCTCGAAAAACCGAAAGGTGTTATTGTACAATACGGTGGTCAAACACCCTTAAAATTAGCGCGAGATTTGGAAGCTGAAAATGCACCAATTATTGGCACAAGTCCAGATTCAATTGATTTAGCTGAAGATAGAGAGCGTTTTCAAAAATTAATTGATGAATTAGGATTGCGTCAACCACCAAATCGTACCGCACGAGACCAAGATGAAGCGGTTATTTTAGCAGAACAAATCGGTTATCCACTAGTTGTACGTCCTTCCTATGTGCTAGGTGGTCGCGCAATGGATATTGTTTATAATGCCGATGAACTTAAATCTTACATGACTGAAGCAGTTTCAGTTTCCAATGAATCACCCGTATTATTAGACAGATTTTTAGACGAGGCAGTTGAAGTAGATGTAGATGCAATTTGTGATGGAGAAAATGTATTAATTGGTGGTATCATGGAGCACATTGAACAAGCAGGTGTCCATTCTGGCGATTCTGCCTGTTCACTGCCACCTTATGGCTTATCTCCAATGATCCAAGATCAATTGCGAGCGCAAATGACGCGCATGGCAAAAGCTTTAGGTGTGGTAGGTTTAGTAAATGCTCAATTTGCCATTCAAGACCAAACTATCTACATTCTTGAAGTTAATCCGCGTGCCTCTCGTACTGTACCTTTTGTATCCAAAGCGACAGGCTTATCATTGGCGCGAATTGCAGCACGTTGTATGGTAGGTCAAACGCTGACAGAGCAAGGCGTAACTCAAGAA
This sequence comes from uncultured Thiotrichaceae bacterium, assembly GCA_964388965.1. GTDB lineage: Bacteria > Pseudomonadota > Gammaproteobacteria > Beggiatoales > Beggiatoaceae > Albibeggiatoa. The sequence goes on from CAYMCP010000004.1 coordinate 47,301, forward strand.
TGTATTCCAAGTTACTACTCAGTCAAAGAAGCGGTATTTCCATTTGCGAAATTTATCGGTGTTGATCCGTTACTGACTCCAGAAATGAAATCTACTGGTGAAGTAATGGGAGTCGGTCGTAGTTTCGGTGAGGCTTTTGCCAAAGCGCAACTGGGTGGCGGTACTGATTTACCGACTTCTGGTATTGCATTTTTAAGTGTGCGAGATGTGGATAAAATACCGGCAGTTGATGTAGCAAGAGATTTGATTAGTCTAGGATTTAAATTAATTGCAACACACGGTACAGCTCGTGCGCTACAGCAAGCAGGTATTGAGTGCGAACAAATAAACAAGGTACTGGAAGGTCGTCCGCATATTGTAGACGCAATTAAGAATGATGAAGTGAATTACATCGTGAACACAACGGAAGGTAAACAAGCTATTTCCGATTCGTTTACAATTCGTCGTTCAGCGTTACAACACCGTGTACCATACACGACGACCATCTCAGGGGCAAGAGCAACAATATTAGCACTGAAAACGATAAATTTACGAGAAGTCAATCGTTTACAGGATTTACATAAAGAATTATTAGGGGATAGAGCATGATCAAAACACCGATGACGGTACGCGGTGCAGAGCTATTAAAAGCGGAATTAGAACGTTTAAAAACAGTGGAACGTCCGCGTATTGCACAGGCAATTGCTGATGCGCGTGAATTAGGCGATTTAAAGGAAAACGCAGAATATCATGCGGCGCGTGAGCAGCAAAGTTTTAATGAAGGTCGAGTTATGGAGTTGGAAGGTAAGCTAGGCAACGCTGAAATTATTGATGTCACCAAATTAAATGCAGGCGGTAAAGTGGTATTTGGTGCGACTGTGGATTTAGTTAATGTAGATACGGATGAAGAGGTATCATATCGGATTGTTGGTGAAGATGAGGCGGATATTAAACAAAACTTGATTTCGATCACTTCACCGATTGCGCGTGCGTTGATTGGCAAATACAAAGATGATGAGATAATCGTGAAAGCCCCTAGTGGTGAAAAGATTTACGAAGTGTTAGCTGTGAGATATATTTAGCCACTGTGATTTGCTCATTTGCGCGTAAATGAGGTAGTATTAAACTAACATTTTGCGCGTCCCAGTAGGATTTGATTTAATCATTTACATCATTTCCTTGTCCCAGCGGTCTCCGTTGGGATACAGCAGGGACGCTCTGCGTCACGATTTATTGTGGGTTGTAATATAGAGTAAATTTTCATCATTGGATTAATTGATTTAATTCAAAAATCGGCATAAGAATCGCCAGCACAATAATTAATACGATACCTCCCATAACTAAAATTAATAATGGTTCAAATAGGCTAAGTAGCACGCCGATCAAAGTTTCTAATTCTCGTTCTTGCATAATCGCTGCACGATCTAACATTTGTTCCAAATTGCCACTACTTTCTCCACTCGCAATTAAATAAACCGTCATCACTGGAAACAAACGACTTTGCTCTAATGCACGATGTAAACTCGTACCTTGTCTCACTTGCTCTGCTGTATGCTGCAAGGCTAAACGCATCGGAAGATTACTAATAACTTGTGCTGTAATCTCTAAAGCTTTTAGAATCGGTACGCCACTTTGTAATAAAATGCTTAATGTTCGAGTAAAACGGATTGCATTGGTACTACGCTCTAAACGTGCAATAATGGGTAGCCGTAATATGAAATGATGAAATAGAAATAAAAAATTATCAAAACGTAATAAATAACGAAAAGTAAAAACGATCAGTATCAACAAAATAAGTAAAAAAATCCCCCAATCACGTAAGAAATCACTCGTTAAAATTAATGTTTTAGTTAAAAATGGTAAATCTTGATTAATATTTTCAAATACTTGTACGACTTGCGGCACAACATAAGCCAACAAGCTAACAACAACAAGAATCGCTACACTGGTAAGCAACAGTGGATAAAACAATGCAAGTAAGGTTTTTTGTTGCAAATATTGACGTTGTTCAGTGTATTCGGCTAAGCGTTCCAGTACGATGTCTAAATGTCCAGTTTGCTCACCTGCCGCGACTGTTGCACGGTAAAGTTGTGGAAAAATACCCGGATAATCAGCTAAACCTTCAGCTAAACTGTGTCCTTCTAATATTCTGGAACGCACAGCTAATAATAAGGATTTAGTCCGAGATTTTTCAGTTTGTTCGGCAATCGCTCGTAATGCCTCTTCCAATGCTAAACCTGCACGTACTAACGTTGCCAATTGTCGTGTGAATAATGCTAAATCGGTTACGCTGATACGAATTGCACTTTTACGCCTGTGGCTTTGGCTCGTTTCTTCAACCGATAGCGGAATTAAATCTTGCTCACGTAGCTGTTGGCGAATTTGTCGTTGCGTATCGCCTTCTAGCGTACCCTTCCGTTTTTTCCCCTGTTTATCGAGTGCGATATATTCAAAAGCTGGCATAAGTATAGAGTTGACTTTAAACAGAATGTATCACTATGCCATATTTTTATTAATTCAAGGCATATTTTTTTAATATTGCGTTTTCTGTATCGTAATAATAAAATTCCTTTATACTATTAGATAGGTTTATGTTAGTATCTAAATAGTATATGTGATGTGATTTAAGAAAAATCTTCAATTTAGTATAGACTCTCAAACTGCAATAAAAGGAGGGATTATGTCCATAGAAATTATACTAGCATTGCTCTGTGCCGCAGGTGCAATTGTTTATGGTGCGCTATCGATTCGTTGGATTCTCAGCCAGTCAGCGGGGAACGAGCAAATGCAGGAAATCGCCGGCGCAATTCAAGAAGGCGCTAATGCCTATCTTAATCGTCAATATTCAGCTATAGCCATTGTTGGCGTTGTGATTACCATTGCCTTATATTTTGTTTTGGGTACGTTGACTGCGATTGGCTTTATAATTGGAGCGGTGTGTTCTGCGCTTGCAGGATATATCGGTATGTATATTTCGGTTCGAGCTAATGTACGCACAGCGCAAGCAGCACATGATGGGATGAATGCAGCACTTGCGGTTGCGTTTCGTGGTGGTGCAATCACGGGTTTACTAGTCGTCGGTTTAGGCTTGCTTGGTGTCGCAGGCTATTACGCAATTTTACAAATGTTAAGCCCGGACGCGGTCGTGACTGATTTAGCACCACTAATCGGTCTAGGTTTTGGTAGCTCTTTGATTTCTATTTTTGCTCGTCTTGGCGGCGGTATTTTTACCAAAGGCGCGGACGTAGGTGCTGATTTAGTCGGTAAAGTTGAGGCTGGTATTCCCGAAGACGACCCACGTAATCCCGCTGTCATTGCAGATAATGTTGGTGATAATGTTGGTGATTGTGCAGGTATGGCAGCAGACTTATTTGAAACTTATGCAGTAACGATTATTGCGACAATGCTTATTGGTGCTTTAGCATTCCAAGCCACGCCTGAATTGGCTAACAAAGCTGTTTTACTTCCCTTAGTGTTGGGTGGTGTTTCTATCATTGCTTCGATTATCGGCACATTCTTCGTCAAAACCAATGATAATAAAATTATGTGGGCGTTATACAAGGGTCTAATTGTTTCAGGTGCGATTGCAGCTATTGCATTTTATCCAGTTATTTTGTGGATTATGGGTAGCGAAGCATTAATGATTGATGGTAAATCTGTCACAACGATAAATTTATACTTTTCAGCATTAATTGGTTTAGCATTAACAGGTGCAATGGTCGTTATTACTGAATATTACACCTCAACTGAATACGCGCCAGTCAAACATATTGCTGCGGCTTCACAAACAGGTCATGCAACCAATATTATTGCAGGTCTAGGTGTCTCCATGAAAGCGACCGCAGCACCCGTTATTGCAGTTTGTTTAAGTATTTTTACCGCTTACGAGTTAGCAGGTTTATTCGGTATCGCTATTGCCGCAACTTCTATGCTATCAATGGCGGGCATTATCGTTGCCTTAGATGCTTATGGACCTATTACCGACAATGCAGGTGGTATAGCAGAAATGTCTGGATTAGATGAGAAAATTCGTGACATCACTGATCCATTGGACGCAGTTGGTAATACAACTAAAGCAGTAACAAAAGGTTATGCAATTGGCTCTGCGGGTTTAGCGGCGTTAGTACTATTTGCTGATTTTGAGCATAAACTCGAATCTGCTGGTATGCACATTTCATTTGAATTGACCGATCCAATGGTTATTATAGGTTTATTCATTGGTGGTATGATTCCATACGTGTTTGCTGCAATGGCTATGGAAGCGGTTGGACGTGCTGCTGGTAGTGTCGTTATTGAAGTGCGTCGCCAATTTAAAGAAATTGATGGAATTATGGAAGGAACTGCCAAACCAGATTATTCACGGGCTGTGGATATGCTGACTAAAGCGGCGATCCGAGAAATGATTATTCCTTCCCTATTACCCGTAATTATACCAGTGATTGTAGGTTTATTACTTGGTCCACAAGCGTTAGGTGGCATGTTAATGGGTACGATTGTAACAGGTTTATTCGTAGCGATTTCAATGACTGTTGGCGGTGGCGCGTGGGATAATGCGAAAAAATTTGTTGAAGATGGTTATCATGGTGGTAAATATTCAGAAGCGCATAAAGCAGCGGTAACGGGCGACACAGTGGGCGATCCGTACAAAGATACCGCAGGACCTGCAATTAATCCGTTGATTAAAATTATCAATATCGTTGCATTATTAATCGTGCCATTGTTATAAAGTTTTTTTTAGGCACACGATGTTTTGAAACTTTCAAACTTCACAATAGAATAGAGATAAGGTTAGCCTTGTCTCGAAATCATCTTTACCAAAGGAGAACCTTTATGCAATTAATGCTTGAATTGACGGATGAAGAAAAAGAGATACTCTTAGACTTATCTAAAAGTGAATTGTCTGAATTGCGTTTTGAAATTGCAGATACTGATCGTAAAAATTTCCGTGACATGTTGAAACGTAAGGAAGTTTTATTAAAACGGATTATTCAACAATTGGAAGAGTAAGACGCTAGTATATAAAATTGTTTTATATAGTTTTTGTGTATATCTTGGTCCCTACGCGCCGGTGTGGGGATTTAAACGGAATAAAAAACTGCAAAATCAACAACTATCAGTAAAATGATTAGACTTGTTTCATGGAACTAAAGATAGTATTTTATAGAACTCATTTGATATGTTTAGGCGTGACACAGTTAAAGTATTCCTCGTCCCAATGGTCTCCGTTGGGAGGCTGCAAGGACGCTCTGCGTCCTGATTTATTGTGAGTTGCTAATATAGCGTAAAATTTTCATCTGAACTGCGTCACGCCTAATGTTTAAAGTAAATGAATATTAATCTAAAGAGACAAGGTTTTGTAGTGACAAGATATGCCTTGTTTCCACGATGTGAAAGAAAATATAATAATTTAACCTATTTACTAAGATTTCAAACCAATTCTATACATACTGGCAACCAATCCTAAATATTCCAGTTGCTTACTTTCATACTGAATCGTTTTCTCTTTCCATTTCTAATCACCACTATGTGATAAATATCATTTATTCCCCCCTAATTGGATACGGAATGTCGAATTTAATACACTTTCTTACAAAAAAATTTTCCCACTACAAGATAACAATTGTTAGGTTTAATTGATAATATGTTAGATATTTCTAATATTGAAACTGGTAAAATATCTTCAAAATATTGAAACCATAACTTATCTAAGACACCTTAAACGTGACCTAATTCAACGTTTTGGTTTTAATATGATTTCATTTCGTAAATTAATTGCTATTGTTGAAAAACTCACAAAATAGAAGGAAAAAAGATAGCAAAAAATAATGAAATGTGATGAGAGTGCAAATGTAGTTCAGAGATTCGGACGGTATTTATAAAATTGTCCCGTGAGCCTTAGCAGGTTACGCCCAGAGTTGAAATTGTTCAAGTTTGCATCAGCTAAAACGTCTAACATATTTTGTTAGATTTCATTAACTAAAATGTAATAGGAATATTATTGTGGAAGTACAATTATCTGACCGTGTACAAGCTGTTAAACCATCTCCTACCTTAGCTGTAACGACTCGTGCGGCCGAAATGCGAGCTGCAGGACATGACATCATTGGTTTAGGTGCGGGTGAGCCTGATTTTGACACACCTCAACACATTAAGGACGCTGCGGTTGAAGCATTAAATAAAGGTTTCACCAAATACACGCCAGTAGATGGTACGGTAACATTAAAACAAGCTATCATTGATAAGTTTAAACGTGAAAATGGTTTTGAATACGGGAACAAACAAATTTTAGTATCTTGTGGCGGAAAACATAGTTTTTTCAATTTAGCCCAAGCTCTATTAAATCCCGGTGATGAAGTGATTATTCCCGCACCTTATTGGGTTTCTTATCCAGACATGACCTTATTAGCGGGAGGAAAACCTGTAATTGTAGAAGCAGGTATTGAACAAAAATTTAAAATAACGTCCGAACAACTGGATGCTGCAATTACTGACAAAACACGCTTATTCGTCATCAACAGCCCATCAAATCCATCTGGCGTACACTACACCGACGATGAGTTAAAAGCGTTAGGTATGGTATTATTAAAATATCCACACGTTTTAGTCGCAACGGATGATATGTACGAGCACATTTTATGGAATGGTTCGCCATTTAAAAATATCTTGAATATCTGTCCCGACTTATACGATCAAACAATCGTACTAAACGGCGTATCTAAAGCTTATGCAATGACAGGTTGGCGGATTGGGTACGCGGCGGGTCCTGAAAAATTAATTCAGTCCATGAAAAAAATTCAATCACAAAGCACTTCTAATCCAACATCAATTGCTCAATACGGTGCTGAAATGGCACTGAATGGCGATCAATCGTTTATTAAAGGCATGGTTGATATTTTTAAACAACGTCATGACTTTGTATTAGCTGAATTGTTAAAAATTGACGGTGTGGAATGTACTGCAAGTGACGGCACGTTTTACATTTTTCCAAGTTTCCAAAAAATCATGGATCGCATGGATATAAATACAGACATTGCGTTTAGTGAAATGTTGATTGAAAAAGCAGGTATCGCGTTAGTGCCGGGTTCAGCATTTGGTTTAGCAGGTTATGGTCGTATTTCATTTGCTACCAGTATGGAAAACTTAGAAAAAGCGATGCAACGTTTACATAACGCATTGAAATAAATCAATAATAGTACGATAAGTTATAAAGGTGTGCCATGCACTTTTAATTTTATGGTGTATGGCTGCGCTTGGCAACGAACGGTGAATAAATAATCTATGACTGGTTTCATCCTTAAAAACGCTAAATTAGAAAAAAAACTATTTTTCAACCGTATCATCATGGCTTGGCTCGTTATTATGCTGTGTTTTATGCTTATTGTCTCACGATTAATTTATCTACAAGTCATTAAACATCAAGCATATATCACTATGTCCGAAGAAAATCGGATTAAAGTATTACCACTCCCACCACAGCGCGGCATGATTTATGACCGTAACGGCGTGGAATTGGCGCGTAATGAAATTTCTTACAGTTTAGAAGTTGTCCCAGCAAAAATAGATAATATACAGGAAACTTTAGATAATTTAAGACAACTTATTGATATTAAGGATGAAGATATAGAACTTTTTCACAAATTACGTCACCAAAAACGCCGCTTTGAGCCAGTACCATTGCGCTTTAATCTTACCGAACGTGAACAAAATCTTTTTGCAGTAAAACGCTATTTATTTCCTGGTGTACACATTCAATCAAATTGGAGTCGTGTCTATCCTAAAGGCGCGACAGGTGTACATATTATTGGTTATGTAGGACGAATTAATGAACGTGAATTAGAGTATTTAGACCCCTACGAATATATGGGTACAAACTATGTTGGTAAAATTGGCGTGGAAAAATTCTATGAAAATGAATTACATGGAAAAGTCGGCACACAAAAAGTAGAAGTTAATGTGCAAGGACGTATTTTGCGTGTTTTAGAACGCACTCCGCCAGTACGTGGTATGGATTTATACCTTAATGTTGATATGGCATTCCAAAATTATATCGAAAATTTAGTCAAAAAAGAGCGTGCTTCCATTGTGGCGATTGAGCCAAAAACCGGTGCAGTTTTAGCGTTAGTCAGTATGCCATATTACGATCCCAATTTATTTGTGAATGGTATTAGTTACAAAACCTATGGTGAATTGCGTGATTCGCCCAATCGACCTTTATTTAATCGTGCGATTCGTGGTCAATATCCACCTGGCTCAACTATCAAACCTTTTGTTGGTTTAGCAGGTCTGGATTATGGTATACGCACTGAGTATAGTACAACTTGGTGTCCGGGCTGGTATCGTTTAAAAGATCATCCACATAAATACCGCGATTGGAAACGTAGCGGACACGGTCACATGAATTTACATCATGCAATAGAACAATCTTGCGATGTATATTTTTATGATTTAGCAAATGACTTAGGCATTGATAGACTGCATAACTTTATGAATCGCTTTGGTTTTGGTGATAAAACAGGTATTGACGTGTATAGCGAAGTGAGTGGTTTAATGCCATCACGAGAATGGAAGTTACAAGCACGTAAAAAAATGTGGTATCCGGGTGAAACGCTGATTACTGGAATTGGGCAGGGATTTATGTTATCTACACCCATACAACTTGCCTCTGCTACCGCTACTTTAGCTATGAAAGGTAAGTTTCATCAACCAAGAGTCGCTTTTGCCCTAGATGACGCAACGACTGGGGAAATTCATATCATTAGAGGTGAGCGTCAAGCTGATGTAACATTGAAAAAACAGGAATATTGGGATATGGTCATCAAATCTATGGAGGCGGTAATTTATGGACGTTTGGGTACGGCGCGAAAAGTAGGCATAGGTTCAAATTATCATTTCGCTGGTAAAACGGGGACTGCACAAGTTTTCACCATCAAACAGGACGAGCGTTACGATGCAAAAAAATTAGACAAACGTTTACATGATCATGCGTTATTTGTCTCATTCGCGCCAGTTGACGATCCACAAATTGCAGTTGCGGTAATTATTGAAAACGGTGGTAGTGGCAGTAAAACCGCAGCACCGATTGCAAAAAAAGTGATGGATTACTATTTGGCTAAAAATGCTAACATTCCATTACCAAAAAAAAGACGTAGACGTTAATAATCGTATCAAAGTAGTCATTTCTTACAAGTCGTGTCGAGATGATACAATAAGCACAAAGCACACATAATCATAAAATTTAAAGGCTAGTCATGTTAGGATTTACGCAAAAACCAACCAATCCAGAGGTAAACCAAACCGCTGAACAAGAGGGTGGTGAACACCAGTCAACTGAAACAAACAAATCTAACTTTTGGGGTTTTGGATTAAAAAAATCTGATTCAACGGCACAAGAATCGGTACAGGAAGAAAAATCAACAAAAGTCTTTGGCTTTAAAATTGGTGGGCAAACGGAGGAGAGGAAAAAAACCAAAGAATCGAGAACTGAAGAGTCAAAAGTCAGTTTTTTCCAACGTTTAAAACAGGGTTTAAGTCGTACTCGTGAAAGTTTTACTTCAAATTTAGCAAGTTTATTTGCTGAAAAGAAAGCAATTGACGATGAGCTATTGGAAGAAATTGAAACTTTATTACTAACGTCGGACGCTGGTATTGAGGCAACCCAATTAATCATGAATGATTTACAAAAGCGTGTCACCAAAGATCAATTAAAAGAAAGTGGCGAATTGTATCAAGCACTCAAGGAAAATATGCAAAATTTGTTAGAACTTGTTGAACAACCGCTTGAAATTTCAGAAGATTCAAATGCACCTTATGTAATTTTAATGATTGGGATGAATGGTGCGGGTAAAACAACGACGATTGGCAAATTAGCTAAACGTTTTCAAAGTCAAGGTAAGTCTGTGATGTTAGCAGCAGGTGATACTTTCCGCGCCGCTGCGGTGGAACAGTTGGGAGTGTGGGGGGAGCGCAATAATGTTCTCGTTGTAGCACAACACGACAAAGCCGATTCAGCCGCCGTGATCTTCGATGCGTTACAATCTGCACAAGCTAAAAATATAGATGTATTAATCGCTGATACTGCTGGGCGTTTGCATACGCAAGCTCATCTTATGGAGGAGTTAAAAAAGATTAAACGTGTTATGACTCGTTTGGATGAAAATGCACCGCATGAGGTGATGTTAGTATTAGACGCAACGATTGGTCAAAATGCGTTGATGCAGGCGAAACAGTTTCATCAAGCGATTGGTATTACAGGGATTAATATTACTAAATTGGATGGGACAGCGAAAGGAGGGATTGTTTTTGCTGTTGCGCATCAACTGGGTTTACCAATTCGTTTTATTGGAGTTGGTGAGAAAATTGACGATTTACGAGTATTTAATGCACAACAGTTTGTTGAAGCATTGTTGACAACGACACAAGAGGATAATCATGATGAATAAGCAATTTCATGGTTGGATGTTATTTGTTATTTTATTGCTGGTAGGCTGTTCGCAGCAGGGTGAAAAAGCAACAAATGAAGTCCACGTTATCGAAACACCGACATCAAGACCTGAGATTGTTGAACCTGTTGATAAACCAGTATCGCCTGTTGAACAAGAAGTAATCGAATCTGACATTGATGAATCGCAGGAAACCGTCGAATCTGACATTGACGAATCACAGGAAACCGTCGAATCCGACATTGACGAATCGCAGGAAACCGTCGAATCTGACATTGACGAATCGCAGGAAACCGTTGAATCTAACATTGACGAATCGCAGGAAACCGTCGAATCCGACATTGACGAATCGCAGGAAACCATCGAATCCGACATTGACGAATCACAGGAAATCATTGAAACTGAAGTAATCGAAGTGACAGATGATGTTATCCCTAATTATCCGCGTTTTCTGATTAAAGTTATTCATAATGACTTGTTTGCGCCAAATAAATTAATTTCGCTTGGCATTGAAATTACGAATTCTTTAGATAAAGATATTGAACATTTTGATGGACACGTCATTATTTACGACAATCAAAATAATTTACTAGGCAGTTTAGACTTTGTAGATAACAATATTTTAAAATTAAATTTTTTCCGACATCGCTATTATTTGCAACCTCAACAAACCAAAGTATGGGGTTTAGGTGTGCGAGAAGAAGATATGTATACGTTTTATCATGGTTTACTCGACAAACGTGCGAGCCAACTAAAAGCGGAATTTATTGTTACGTTAATTAAATATACTGATGGCACACGAGATATTTTTTGAGACAACTTGAAATATTTGCGCGAGTAAATTTAATTTCTTATATTACAAGCACTTAGCGAAACTCAGCAAAAACGCTATAACCAATTGTTTTTACTAAAATTTTAGCGTAATTATAGCTATCTCGTGCAAAGGTTTCAAATTGATAGGTTTCACGACCTATTTAACTTTAACACTTGATTTTGTGCCCTAAAACAGGTTAAATGCGTAGCGTAAATACCACCACCTTTAGGAGAATGATTTGTGAAAAAGCTTAATCAATATGTTATATCGACTGTGTTGTTGTTGCTTTCAACCGCGAGTTTTGCGCTAGAAGAGATTAGTATCGGTGCAGGCGGTGCCTCTGGTGAATATACCAACACTATTGTGCCTGCGATTAGTAAAGCATTAGCAGATTATGGTTATCGCGCCAGTGCCGAGATTTCGGCAGGTAGTCAGGCTAATATTGATAGCGTGCTAAAAGGTGAATTACCTGCGGGTCTAAGCCAATTAGATGTTGCGGCTTTAAACATGACTCCCGAAAAAGACCCTCAAGAAAAATTAGTGTTATTAGGCAAAATCGCGCCAGAGGCATTATTTTGTGCAGCGCGCAAGGATAGCAAAATTAAGAGTTATCATGACATAACTGACAAACAGGAAAGCCCATTAAAAGTATCTGTCGGTCGTGAAGAAAGTGGTACTGCTAAAACGTTTCAATATTTAATGCGTATTGACCCAGAACTCAACAGTTCCAAAGTTCAATTATACTATCGTCCCAACGTTAAAGTAGAGCTTAACCGTTTAGTATCTGGTAGACGTGATTTAGTTTGTTTCGTGATGTCGCCTAATCCCGATAATGATCGGATTAAAATGGTAACGGAAAGTGAAGAATTAACTTTTATTACTGTTGATGATCCATTATTGGTTGAGAAATCTCGTGTTTCTGGCATGAATGTGTATGATATTTTTGAAGTACCTGTATCGAGTGGCATTTTAGGTTTTAATCAGAAAAAGGTTAAAACATTAGTAACATGGGTTGGTATCGTGGTAAATGAGTCAGAAGCGGATGAGAAATTATTAAACGCTTTAAGTTCCGTTGCAATGCGACCAGATTTATTACCAGAAAATAGTTTAGCTGGTAAAGCAACCCAATTGTTCAATAGCTTACGCAGTGCCGTTCAATAATTTTTTAAAGCTTATTTTTCGTAGACAAGGGTGGGAATGAGCCGCTTGGCTCCCCTCCCCTGAAGTTATACAACTGGTTTGAAATATCATTATATTTTCTTTTACATCGCATAGACACAAGTCATGCCTTGTCTATCAACGTCTTGAATATCCAAAGATTAACGTATTTGAAGACTATTCTGGTTCTGACGGCGCAAAGTGTACAATACAAATTTTATCTGCATTCATAACCACTTGATTAGTATCACAATCACCTTCCCAGCGTTCAAATTGCCAATTTAAAGCGGGTTTAACTCTAAATTCGATTAACTGATTATTAGGATAAGTTTGCTCACATTCTTGACTACAACCATTTACCATGCCTTTCCCTTCTATTTTTAATGTTAATTTATATTCGCCTTCACATGCCTTAGTACGCAATGAAACACGAGCAGGTGGTGATTGTTTATTTCTACTAGCGTATGCTTTCACTGTATATTGATAAGTCATGCTACATGTAAAATCAGTGTCACGATAAGCGACTGTATGAGCTGGAACTTTAGCGATTTCATTCCCGTCGCGTTCGACAATGTAACCTTGCTCACTATTATTGGTATCATTCCAAATTAAATTGATATATTTGTCATCTACTAAGAAAGCGGCTAGCTGCGTAGGTGCAACCAATTCTGTACAAGGTACTGTTTTTACATCTATTTCTACTTTAAGTAATGAACGACCTTTTTTATTGACGCTAGAAATTTCATATTGATAAGTCTGGTTACAACGCACTTCAATATCCTGATAAAAACGTGAATTTTCTGGCAAGGAAATAGGATTTTTCAAATCATGGCGTTTTAGCATAAATTGTTCTTCATTATCGCTGTTATCATGCCAGTTTAGTAAAATTTGATTTTCCTCTATTACGACCGCTTTAAATTCAGTCGGTGAATTAGGTGGCTGTTCAATATCATTATCAATAATTTTAACGTCAAAAGCATTTGTATTTTCATTATTTATATTAAATACTAAGTTTTTGCCATAATTCATATCTTGACTACTTACAGAGTGATAAAGCGTTGCAAAATGCACATCTTCAAGTATTTCATCCGGCACTGCTGATATTTGCACATTTCGCGCTTGTGACCAATTTTCATTATTAAATAATAAATGATTTGGATACGTTAAGAGCTGATTGTCATAAGATTCGATTTTAATATCGACTGATTTTTGTGGCGTGGTGCTTAAATAAATCGTGTAGTTGTCTGTTGTTTCCTCTTCGACTAGCTGATTTAATCCTTGTTTAATAATAATACCTGCATCATTATCTCGAATTGGAAACTGTAAAGTAGACGTTAAATTGTGATAATCTCGATCTTGGCTTTGAGTCTGATGTAATATTTCGCCATCATGCCAACCCTCGACGAGTTGATCATCTGCTGCTGTTAGAAAAATATCAATTGGTTGCGTATCAGTCAAAATAAATGTTGCCGCTTGTCCTGCTCCTAACTCATTGATAGTTAATTGCTTATCAGGTGTAAGCGTTAACTCTACTGCTGCGGTCGGTAATTGAGATAACGAAATCGTATAACTATCTCCCATGCCGTCTTCAGATAATTCGTAAAATTCACGCTTTTTTACATTATAAACTAATGCCTTAGGTTTAGTGGAATATATAAAATCATCTTGAGTTTCACTTGCTTGAAAATCATTATTACCTGTATATTCTGCGTAAAAATGGTAATCCTGATATTCTGGTAATGTCAGTTGGCAAGAGCCAAAACCTCTATCTTTTGTTTCGAGTTTATCATGACAACTTTGTACGCCATTGCTGACTGTGACTAGTCCTGTCGGCGCAACGCCTAACTCGTTGGACACTTGAAATGAAAAAGTAACCGCTTGCCCGATTTGGCTAGTTGGTGGAAATGCGCTTAATAATTCGATTTTTGAATTAATTGGCGTGATGGTAATATAAAATTCTACTGTTGCGGATAAACCTTCTAAATCTATCCCTTCGATTGTGATGATTGCCTCACCACTTTGCTCGTAGGTAAGTTTTAAGATATTTTTTTTAATTGTAGCGTAAACGATATGGGGTTGAGTATTGTTTACAATTTCATAGCGTAATTCGTGGTGGCTATTGTCAATATCATAAAAATAGTTTTCTAATTCATAAGCTTGCATTGGTGAGCCGTAAGGTACTTGAATCGTTTCATTGCGTAATGCTACGGGATTATCGTTTACAGGTGTGATAGAAAGAATAATATCAATTAAATCCATTTCATCATGTATATCAGTAACTTGAATCGTAAAATTATCATTACCGTAATAATGTAAATGCGGGGTGTAATGAATTGTTTGAACGCTGTTGCTGCCTACCATTCTAATAGTGCCATGTTGAGCGTTTTTAGCAACCGACCAATTTAATTTGTCATATTCCGCATCGCTCGCAGTGAGCACAAAAGAGAAAGTGCTATCATCTTCTGATAAACTTAACTCAAGCCGTTCACCTTCCATAATTCGAGGTGATGTATTAGTAGGTTCTGCGTTAGCACTTGGTAGTAAGCACAGCAATAAGCAGAAATTTAAAATGTATCGCATATCAATTTTTTGATTTTAGCAAGTTGATTAAATGAACAGCAAACGCTTATTTTAACACCCTAATCTTATAGAACTCATTTGACATGTTTAAAATAAATGAATATTAGTCTAAAGAGACAAGGTTTTGTAGTGACAAGATATACCTTGTTTCCACGATGTGAAAGAAAATAGAATAATATTCTAACCTATTTACTAAGATTTCAAACCAGTTCTATAATACAAAATCACAGCAAACTAAAATGTGAATATTATGAAATTATTATTTAAAGTTCTCAAATATACTTTATTATTCAGTCTATTAGGCATTATGCTTATCGGTGCAGGCACAGCATGGCTATTGGGCACAGAGTCAGGTGTAAATTTTCTCGTCGCACAAGGCAAAAGATATGCGCCCGGCAGTTTGGAGATTGAGCAAATTAAAGGTACTTTACTTGGTGAATTATACCTAACTCATGTCAGTTACAATCAACAAAATACAGTTGATGCCAAAATTGAAAATGTATTGTTGAGTTGGCGACCGAGTGCCTTATTTTCTCGTACCGCACACATCAAGCAATTACACTTCAATGGTCTAGCTGTCAAATTACCCGAATCAGAAAAATCACCAAAATCTAACGAACCTATTAGTCTTCCTGACATTAAATTACCATTTAACATTATTTTAGATGATGTGCAAATTAATCAAGTCGCGGTACAGACGGGTGATGGTAAACCGTTTGAAATCAACACGAGTCAATTACAAGCACAACTTATTGAAAAATTAACATTACGGAAATTGAATGTTGACGCGCCTTTATTTACTGTCCGCGCTCTGGGTGATGCGCAACTTATCACGCCGCATCCACTTAATTTAACTGCTGATTGGACAGCTAATATTGATAATACACCACCATTAGCAGGTCACGCGGATATTTACGGTGATACCAATAAAATTACAATAAATCATCAGTTAGCTCAACCTGTATCTGTCAATTTAGAGGCGGTTGCAAATGATTTACTTGGTCTATTAACGTGGAATGTGGATATTGATTGGCAACAAATTCAATACCCATTTGATACGAAAGAAATTAAAAAAATCGTCGTCGATGCACGTAACGCTAAACTCAGCGCGTCGGGCGATTTAAACAATTATCAAGCTACACTTAATGCGGATGTCACAGGTAAAGATATTCCACAAGGTAGGTGGGAAATAGTGGCAAAAGGCGATAGAACACAAGCGAATATTGAAACTTTAGAAGCAGATATTTTAACTGGTAAAGTTTCTGGAGTAGGTTTTATTAAGTGGGTTGGCGAGCTTGCAGGCGATATTCAACTTAAAACTGAACATATCGATATTAAACCATTTTGGAAAGAGATGCCAGACGGTTTATTTATTGATACTGAAGTTAATGCAAAATTAAAAGATAACGTGTTTAATATTAAACAGTTAGCGATAAGCATTCCACAAACTGGTGCTAAAGTGATGGCGACGGGTACGGGTTCAATTGAGGACGGTGGTAAAGATTTGGATGTAAAGATGGATTTTCAAAATCTGCGCTGGCCACTGAAAGGACAAGATATTTTAGTCGATGCAAAACGAGGTAGATTGAGTCTAAGCGGTCGTGCTGATAATTATAATTTAATTTTAAATGCGGACGTGACCGGGAAAGATATTCCTAAAGGTCAATGGTTAGTCAAAGCGACTGGGGATAAAACGCAAGCTGATGTTAATACTTTGAAAGCGGATATTCTCAGCGGTGAAATTTCAGGTAAAGCATTTGTAAAATGGGCAAACGGTTTGGCAGTGGATGTGAATTTGAATACTAAACATATTGATATTAAGCCGTTTTGGCAAGAGATGCCACACGGTTTGTTTATTGATGGTGCCGTCGTTGCGACTTTGAAAGAACAACGTTTTAATGTGCAACAGCTTATGCTCACGATTCCTCAGATTAATGCTAAAATTAGCGCGGTAGGTACAGGTTCGATTGAAGACGGTGGTAAAGATTTGGCTGTTAAATTGCGATTGCAAAATTTACGTTGGCCATTAAAAAGTGACGATATTATTGCTCAAATTAAACAAGGTGTAATTGATTTAAACGGTGATTTAAAATCCTATCGGCTTAAATTAAATACTGATTTATCAGGTAAAGATATTCCTCAATCGCAAATTCAATTAACAGGTAACGGCAGTTTAGAGCAGATAGAGATCGAAAAATTAACAGTGAATACGTTAGATGGCATGATGAATTTATTAGGTAACGTCGCGTGGAAACCTCAAGTTAAATGGGATATTAAGCTTGTAGGACAAGATATGAATCCCGCAAAACAATGGCAGGATTTTGCTGGTAATATCGGTTTAGACCTGACTACTAAAGGGCAATTAGCTGAAAAAGGAATCCAAACGATAGTTAATATTAATGGTATTCAAGGTACATTTCGTAATTATCCATTAAATTTACAAGTACGTGCTAAAATCGACGGAAAACGTTATGAAATCAATCAGTTAGATTTTAAATCTGGCAAAACCCATCTAACAGCTAACGGCATAATCGATAACAAAGTTGAATTAGATTGGGTACTGGATGCGCCAAATTTAAATACTTTATTACCACAAGCTAAAGGTGGCATTAAAGGCAAAGGTAGTGTGTCAGGCGCATTGGATAAGCCACGCATGATTGCTACGTTAAACGCGACACAATTGCAGTATGAGGACAATAGGGTGCAATCGTTGGATTTGGACGCAGACGTAGATTTAGGCGGGGGGCAAAAATTACACTTGAATATACTCGCTAAAGATTTGCAACAAGCTGGCAAACAGTTATTAAAACAAGCCTCTATTACTAGCAAGGGCAGTATGCGCGATCATGTGCTAACAACTAAAGTGGAAACCACAGAGCAAAATGTATTGCTAAAACTCAAGGGGGGTTATGATGTAGATAAAATGCACTGGCAAGGTAATATTCAACAACTTGACGCTGATACGGGTGTGGTTGGTATATGGAAAAGTAATCGTGCAGCCCGTTTAACCGCCTCGCCAGAACTGGCTGATTTGGGACAATTGTGTTTACAGCAAAATCAAGCGCAAATTTGCACGACAGCGAATTGGCAGGCTAAAGGTGATGCGAAAGCACAAATTGAATTAAAAACGATTCCATTAACCATTGCGCAAGCTTTTTTCCCGCCAGATTTGGAGATAACGGGTAATCTATTGGGTAAAGTCAATGCGCAACGACTGAAAAATGGACAAATTCGTACTGATGCCAATATTCAAGTGACACCGGGCGAATTGACGACAACATTGGCAGATAGCAAAGAAGTATTTAAACATCAAGGTGGTAAGTTGGATTTAGATATTAATCGTACAGGTCTTGTGGGAAATTTAAAATTAGATTTATTAGAGCAAAGTTATGTTAAAGCGCGTGTCCAAATATTAGGTTTTAATAGCTTACAAATTTCTGATAATCAAACATTAAATGCAGAAATTAATGCAAAATTCGGCGATATTAGTATTTTGCCAACTTTCGTTGAGCAAGCGGAAAATGTTAAAGGTGAAGTATTGATGCAAGCGAATGTCAAAGGTACGGTGAAAAAGCCAAAAATTAATGCTGAATTGAAAATAATTGATGGTGCGGCAGATTTACCTGAATTTGGTTTGGAGTTGCGCGGTTTAAATGTATCGGTCAAAGATGATGGCAACGATAAATTAATGATTGATGCTAATTTAAAATCTGGGAAAGGGCATTTGAAATTAACGGGTGATGCGTTTTTGCCGATTGGGCGTGATTGGGCAGCCGATTTGAAGTTGACTGGTCAAGATTTTACCGCGATTGATCAAACGGAAATTTATGCACTCATTTCACCAGATATGACGATCAAGGCTAATCCTAAAAAATTACGTGTTGCGGGTGAAGTAACTGTACCAGTTGCTCGTATTATGCCTCCGGGGGCGAGTGCGACTGCGGTGAAAGTGACTGAGGACGTTGTGATTATCAATCCCAAACAGCCTAAGCCCAAACCTAAACCAAAAAGTAAGATGCAAATTTCTAGTAATGTCACCGTGATTTTGGGCGATGATGTGTATTTTGAAGGGCTTGGATTTAAAAGTAATTTTGCTGGAAATTTGACTGTGAATAGTGAAGGTAATCAATTGCCAGTTGGTAATGGTGAAATTCGTATTGTAGACGGACGGTATCGAGCTTACGGACAGGATTTGCGTATCGAAGAAGGACGGATTTTATATTCTGGTGGACGGTTGGAAAATCCGGGATTGGACATCCGCGCTTATCGTAAAATTGGGCGCGAAGTGGTGATAAATGGTTCACGTTCTAACGCGGTTATTGCGGGGGTTTATATTAATGGTACTGCGCAAAATCCAAAGATTGATTTATATTCTCAACCAACAATGGATCAGTCTAATATTTTATCTTACATTGTATTGGGTCGTCCTGCGAATGAGGCAACCAGTGGAGGTAGTGGTGGACAAGCTGCATTATTAGCTGCTGCCGCGTCCTTACCGCTCAAAGAAGGCGATGGTATTATGAAGGATTTAGGCGACACGTTTGGTTTAGATGAGGCGGGAATTTCTACCGAAGAAGGTGTTGAAGAGGCTGCATTAACTTTGGGTAAGTATCTCACGCCAGACCTGTATATTAGTTATGGGATTGGTTTGTTTGATGCGAAAAATATCTTAAAAATGCGTTATCAATTAACGCAACGTTGGTCAATCGAAACAACACAATCTGGCTCGGACAGTGGGATTGATTTTAATTATACGCTGGAACGTTGACATACTACTCTGAGAGAAATTAGGGGATGCTGAGATCGGCTTACTGGTGCAAGTTTTACACTCTCTCCCTCAAGTTGCCCCAATTTTTTAACGAGAGTTCGACGTAAGGGAAACCATAACCCATTGAATTATAAATGTTATTCCTATGATTATGTTGAACTCACGTTACCTTAAATGCTTACGTCTCGAAAAAATCCCATCCCGCCATAGCTAAAACTAGGTGCTTTATGGCTTGGCGTGGTAAAAACCATCTCTAAGACTTGCGCACTAATAAACGCAACAGAAGGAATACAAAACCCACTTTTTATCAGACACAAGCACACAGTAAATAAAACTGCATACTTGTCCAAATATAAACTATTTAAAGTTATTAATTTGCTCAATAATTTGATCTGGCGTATAGGGTTTTTGTACTAATGCTTTACCGCCTTGCATTTCAGCCCACATGCGGTCTGCCTTTTGACCTTTACTAGTCACAAATACAATTGGAATATCTTTAGTGCCTTCATTGTGAGTAATTTCACGGCAAGCTTGATAACCATCCATTTGCTGCATAACCACATCCATAAAAATCAAATCTGGTTTTTCAGCGGTCGCTTTTTCAATTGCTTCCTGACCAGACGCGGCGGCAATGACATCATAACCTGCATCTGCGATAATATTTTGAATATTCATTCTATCTACTGTGGAATCATCAACCACGAGAATTTTGTTGATTGGCATTTATAAAATCTCCTCAGTTTTGCGCTCAACATGCCACTGTGTGCAAAAAAAATTAAACCCTAACCATTAAACTGTTGTTGCATCCGGTAAAAATTGTTTAATAACTTCTTTCAACTTTTCTTGCTCAACAGGCTTGGTTAAATAGACACTTGCACCTGCCATTGTCCCTCTCAATTTATCAAACCGAGAACCTTTACCTGTGAGCATAACAACTGGTGTATTTTTTGATACTTTATTTGACTTAATTTCCTTACAGACTTTATAACCGTCAATACCCGGCAACATCAAGTCCAAGAAAATAATATCATATACGTTGTTTGGTTTTTTCACGTAATCTAAAGCTTCTTCTCCCGTTTCCGCAAAGTCAATATTCAAACCATACAAACCTAGCTGAATTTCCATTGATTTGCGTACAGGCAAACTATCATCAACAACTAAAGCACGTGCACTACCCTTTGATGCCCCTTTAGCACTTTGTACAGCGTCTTGCAGTGCTGCATTAGCTGCATCATCCAGCACATCCTCGCCACCTACAACAAGTTCTGGGACGTATTTATGTGCTTCAATTGTGACCTTATCGAGTATTTCTAGTACACGTTTTAATGTCAACGGTCTACGCAAATGAACTTCACCATTTGAGTCATCCGCCGCGGCTTTTGTGACCTTCACGATTGGGATATTACCGTGATGCACACTAAAACTACGCCACTCATTCATTGCATTAGCGTCATCTGCATCTACTAAAAGAATTTCAGCCGAGGAACGTTGGTCGGCAGGCACTAACGCATACTGTCGGCTACGCGATGCAGCTAACTTGAAAATACTACCTAGGGTATTTTGTTCGTTTGAGGCAAGCCCAAATATACCCACCTTAAAAACTTTATCCATCGCTATATGTTCCTGTTTTTGTGACCAGCCATCAGTTATCCACTAACAACTGCGTTCATATCATACAACAGCTCAATTCAAATTGAATATTTTGTTCAGTCTGTCTTGGGCGATTGGCAAGGTTTTCTTGTTCATAGAAACGCACTGTAAAACGCTGTTTTCCTCCACTGATTTCAGGGTAGTAAACTTGCTCAGGGGGCAGATTCACTTGAATGAGTTGATAATTCCCATTTGCCTCTAGTTTAGACTGATAAAATCCTTTCGTAGCAGTTCGTTGTGAAGATTGTGCATTTTGGCGCATTAAGTATAAAACTGCCTCTAAGCCCTCATGCAATGCCACGATGGGCTGTAACCATTCACTAATTTCTCGTTGACGCTGCTTGGGACTTTTTTGCAACCACTGGTGCAACAAGGTCATATCGCTACCACTTGTGCCGCCAATAATTCCTTTACGTTGTTTGATCAAGTTTAACAGATAATGTTGGTTAAAACGCTCAACTACAACTGCCATATCCATGCTCTGCAAACGATTTAATACTTGCTTTACGCCGATGAGTAACTCTGACAAACGCTGCGTATTCACATCGGGCTTTGCTTGCCACGCTTCTAAAACTTGTACGTGCATAATTAAATCATCCACTAATTCGCTTTTAAAATCAACCCGACCTAACAGTTCTACTGCATCGAGTAGATTGAACAGCACGTTACGACTATCCCAAGCAGCAGGTCCTTTCAGGTGATAATTGATCGCCCCAAACAGGTACTCTAAACGCAAGTAATTTCGCATCATTTCAGTCAAAGGATGTTCATAAACAATTTTTTTTTTCACGATATGGTTGCTAACTGCAAGTATTGTAAGTGTAAATTGTACACTTGTGTGGTTAAATTTTCCAAGCTGTTATCATTTTTTATAACATCGTCAGCAAGGGCTAAACGTTGCTGTCTTGTTGCCTGTGCTGCTAATATTTGGTCTATTATTTTATCATCAAACTGATTGCGTTGCCTTAATCTTCGTCTTTGCTGCAATTCTGTGCAATCTACTACTAAAACCCGGTCAACTTGCGCATACTCTTGGGTTTCCACTAGCAAAGGAATACTTATAATACAATATTTATCATTAATTTGTTGTGCTTGTTTTGTGATTTCTGTATAAACCAGAGGATGTAAAATAGCCTCCAAACATTTACGTTGCTGTGGACATGCAAATACTCTATTACGCAATTCATTTCTATTCAAACTACCATCACTGTGCAGTATATCATGTCCAAAAACTTGTGCAATTGTTGCGATAGCAGGTTGACCAACTTGAACCAACTGATGTGCAATTATATCGGCATCAATGATGGTCACACCTTGTTTAGCAAACAAATTGGATACAGTTGTTTTACCACTGGCAATACCACCAGTTAATCCTATTTTTAAACCGCTTGCCAATGTACCCAGACTCCATTTTGCAATAAAGATGTGTCAAAAATATTTATAATCAATCTCATTTCAAGTATGAGCGGATTATCCGATACATTTTACAATATCAACGCATTTTAAGCTCGGCGACAGTCCTGTAACGTCTCAAATAAAATGGTTTTATTGTAAATTTTTTTGTGTGACACTAGTGCGTCGGTGACTCTTCTACGCGGTGCGTAGAATAAGATTTTTCCTTGTGACGATGTACCGTGTCGTCACCCAATTGGACGCACCTGCATCCTACGACATCATTGTAAATTCTTTTTGCAACTCATAATAAATCAGGACGCAGAGCGGTCCCTGCTGCATCCCAACGGAGACCATTGGGACAAGGAATACTAAAAAAATATTTTAGGGCGATTGTCCCACTATAGTATTAATTTGTTATTGAGGGCTATAATAGTGAAATATCATTACTCAACAACTAAAAATTCCAATGAGTCAGTTCTTTCAAATTCATCCAAATAATCCACAACCGCGTTTAATTAGTCAAGCCGTTGCAATCATTCGCGGTGGAGGTGTTATTGTCTATCCAACCGATTCTTGCTATGCGCTGGGCTGTTATATTGGCGATAAGACAGCAATGGAGCGTATTCGTCGTATTCGACAGATGGATAAACAGCATAATTTTACCCTAGTTTGTCGAGATTTGTCTGAATTATCAACTTACGCTAAGGTAGACAATGCAGCTTTTCGCTTGATGAAAAATTTAACACCCGGTCCCTACACATTCATTTTAAAAGCAACGCACGAAGTACCACGCCGTTTGCAACATCCAAAACGTAAAACAATAGGTTTGCGTGTACCCGATCACAATATCGCTTTGAATTTATTGGAGCAACTTGGTGAACCAATTATGAGCTCAACTTTACACTTGCCCAATCGTAACGAGCCTGAGACAGAACCGGACGAAATTCGTAATTTATTGGAAAAACAAGTAGATTTAATTATTGATGGCGGACATTGTGGTTTTGAACCAACAACAGTTGTAGATTTAATGGACAATATTCCCATTGTTTTACGTGAAGGTAAGGGTAATATTGATGTATTGGCAGATTTTTAGTGAAATAAAATAATCTAGTATCCACCTGAAATAACAATGACAAAAACATTATAATCTTAGCTATGTTAGTCACACAGTTGAATCCTAATGCTTGAACAAGCTCTGTTACGCCTTTTACAAGACCAACAGCCTTATACACTCTCACAAGTGTGTAGATTACTGGAACTAGACGTAGGTACTTTATTGATTCAACTACAAGCTTTAGAAAAAAAAGGTATTTTGTTAAAATATGACAGACAAATTTGTCAATTGTTACAAAAAACAGAATTACTCGACGCACAGGCAATTTTAGACAAACTTCCTCCATCAGCCTATCAACAATTATCAAAAATCATCATTTTGCCAAGTATTGACTCTACTAACAATTACTTATTAAATTACCCAACGCACAAACCTATTGCTTGTCTTGCGGAATATCAAACTCAAGGACGTGGAAGACGCGGTAAACACTGGCTATCACCTTATGCTAGTGGGATTTGTTTATCAGTTAAATACCGCTATTCAAATCCTCAAGTTACTTTAGGCTGTCTCAGTCTTGCGCTTTCCGTTGTAATTGCTAGATTTTTATATACTTTGGGTGTTGCGGATGTCGTGGTAAAATGGCCTAATGATATTTTGTGGCAAGGACGAAAATTAGCAGGGTTATTAATTGAGACAAAACTATTAAACAAACACTGTTATGATATTGTGGTAGGGATTGGGCTAAATGTGCGCATTCCGCATATAGATATTGAACAGGCTTGGATTGATTTGCAAACCATTTTATCGCATCCAATATCGCGTAATGATCTTGCAGCGCATTTAATAGAACATCTGCTCATGACGCTAGAAGATTATGAAAAACAAGGTTTTAAGCTTTATCTTACTGATTGGAAAAGGTTCGATTTTTTGAAAGGTAAACATATTACACTCTTAACCCGTAGTGGTACAATTTCGGGTGAAGCCCATGGGATTAGCGAAGATGGTGGGCTATTGGTCAAGGTAGGACCGCAACTTAAAGTATTTTATTCCGGTGAGGTCAGTGTCTCCCATGATACTACTGATTGATATAGGAAATAGCCGTTTGAAATGGGCAACTCTTAACCAAGATGGGATGCTAAGTCCGCAGAAAGGTGTTGCCTATAAACAAGCTGAAAATTTAGAGTTGAGTATTGCGCAAAGCTGGTTAGAGCTGGAAATGCCCTGGCGTGGCGTGTATATCGCTAGCGTAGCAAATGAACGTGTTAATAAACTCATTAGCAATTGGATAATGAATAGTTGGGGTATTGAACCAAGATTTTTGACCACAGGAATATCAGCTTGTGGCGTAGTCAATGGCTATGAAAAACCAGAACAATTGGGTATAGATAGATGGATGGCAATGATTGGCGCACGTAATTTAACTCATGAAGTTACCTGTGTCGTAGACTGTGGTACAGCAATTACCTTAGATATTTTAACCGCACACGGACATCACGCAGGCGGTCTGATTCTGCCTAATGAAACCATTATGCAAAATAGCTTACTTGATAATACGAACGATTTAAAACGTTTAATTGCAGAGGACGAATATATTAGGCAATACAAGCTACTAGGTCGGAATACACAAGCGGCGATTGTATCAGGTAGTGTTTATGCGGTCATAGGTTTGCTAGAATATGTACTCCAACGTTTAGAAAAAAATCATAATAATGTGAAATTAATACTCACAGGTGGCGGTGCGAGTACATTTGTACCGTTAATACAACGACCTTGTTCCTATATGCCTGATTTAGTATTACATGGCATGGCAGTAGTGGTGAAACAAAGCTTATGAAAACGCTTGCTTTTATTTTATTTTTAATGAATATTGGGTTTTATATTTGGCTACAGGGTTTGTTGCCCTGGCTGCCGTGGCAACCTGAATTGTATGAATCAAAACCTCAACCTGTCCAATTGAGTGAAAATGTTGAGCGATTAGTATTAGTAGCGGAACGGAATGCACCGGAAACGATTCCGCTTGAGGAAATGCGTTTAGCTGATGAGCGAGGCATTTTGGAAGATGAAAATTCAAAAACTTTAGAGGAAGAGGCAAAAATTTCTATTAAAGAGGATGCGACCACATTCGCCGAAGATGAAGCCAAGAAGCAATCCACTACCATTACTACAAGTAATTTGCGTACAGCCTCAGCCGTTAATAGACTACTACAGTTACCAAAAACAGCGGAAAAAGCGGAAGAGATAGAGGAAATAGAAGAAATAGAGGGGATAGAGGAGATAGAAAAAGAAATAAAAGCCGATGAGCTAATCGAGGATGAGGATAATGCACCAAGTAGCACAACTGTCATTGATGATCTTGAGTCAGATGCTGTCCCTAAAAATTCATCAACCAAAAATGAAACATTAGCAAAAATCAGTATACCCACAACAGTAGAAATGGCGCAACAAGATGTCGCACCTGTTGCCAAATCCGAGCAAGTTAGCATCGCTGAAAAAGCAGAAAAGACCACTCCCAGCAAACCTTTAACTACTAAACAAGCCGAACAACCAGCAAATGACTTTTTTAGTCGTCTAGCGCAATCAGTAAAAAGAGTAGGTAATAGCTTTACACGGATTTCCAGTGATGTTTTTAATGAACGTATTACTGTACCACCTGAATTAGCAGAATCGGAACAACCCACCGAGCCTACCGCAAAACCTGAAATGAAACCGGAAACTCACACCGTTAAAATTGCTGCAACTGCGCCAGCAAAACAACCAATTAACCGTATTTGTTATGAAATTGGTTCTTATTCTTCAATCAGTCAACTCAATGAACAAGCGAATTGGTTAAAATTGCAAAGTAAACAAATTAAAACCTATATTGACAAAAAAACGCTTGAAGAGGTAGATAAAATAAGAGTTTACATTGCCCCAAATGCGCAAATTTCATCGGCACAGCAGCGATTGATTGCACAAAATATTGTCATGCGATTGCGACATGATGGTATATCTGATATGCGCTTAATGTCTCCTAATAGTGCATTAAAAAATAGTATTTCACTTGGTGTATTTGATAGTTATAATAATGCGTTACGTCGCGCCAATATGATTAAATCTAAGGGATATGCTAATGTACGGCTAAAAAAATATTATCGGAAACAAACAAAATATTGGCTGATTGCAAAAATGCCCGAAACGCAACAAAACGCAATAGATAAATTTAAAAATAACTTTAAGCAAGTGCAAATACAGCCGTGTCGATAGAAAATCTAATTCTGGCAGTAAGGAAATTTTGCACCCAACTATGCGAATTGGGAAAGTTTAGTCAGTATCGAAGGTTTTTTATAAAGATTCTTAATCGGAAACCAAAAATCAAAAATCTAACAAGCCTCTCCCTACAAGTCTTTTTGTTGTGTATAATGCCAGCGTGCAGTTAGGTTTTTGCGCTACTAAAAAATTTGAAGTATTGCAACCATCTATCGGAAGGATTTTTTTATCCTATTTAGTACCACCTAAGTCCTGTAGATATTTGCGCTTGAAAAGAACAGTTAATAGGTTTAGCTTCATGACAGACAAAGTGCCAACTGTTGTAGTCGTAGACGACAGCGCAACGTCAATATCGTTATATCAATTTAGTGTTGAACCGCTTGCAGTGAAATTTATTGGATTCAAGTCCCCTGCTGAGGCTTATCCCTATCTGCAAGAACATACACCAGATTTATTATTTTTAGACATCATCATGCCCGGTATGGATGGATTGACGTTTTTGCGCCGCCTACGCGCTCTACCGCACCAAAGACAAACTCCGGTGATTATGGTGACATCTAAAGATTATGCACAAGATCGGAGTATTGCCAAAGAATTAGGTGCTTTAGATTTTGTGATTAAACCGCTGCGTTTTAAGGAAATTCGTGATCTAGTCTGTACCCATACCGATATTAAGCCGGTTGACGAGGCTGTAATTGCTGCCAGGAAAAAGAAATGAGTGATTCATTGAACTATATTCGTTTTTGGGGGGTTCGGGGTTCATATCCAGCACCGTTTGGCAGTCACATGCGCATAGGTGGTAATACTTCTTGTGTCGAGATTAGAGCAGATGATCACATATTAGTATGCGACGGGGGTTCTGGCATTATCCCACTCGGCAGCTCGTTGATGGCACAGCAAGATATTAAGGAACTGATGATTATCATTACCCATTATCATTGGGATCATATCTCTGGTTTACCCTTCTTTGTGCCTGCTTTTGTACCGGGCTGGAAAATTCATATTTCAGCACCGGGTGATATAGATGAAATTAAAAAACGTATTTCAAATCAAATGGTTAGCCCTTATTTTCCGGTTGAAGTTGAGATGTGGATGGCAGATATTAATTACATTATGGCGCAAGATTGTAAGTTGGAATATGGACCTTTCAAAATCGAAACGTTTAATGTGCATCATCCCGGCAGTACCTACGGTTATCGCATTCAAGTGCGTGGTAAAACGATTGTCTACGTTTCTGATAACGAATTATCTTTTATTGACCGCACGATTGAAGAACGGCGTGATGAACTTGATCCCGATGAGTGGCAATTGATTAATGCTATGCAAATGGAAGAACGAATTAAAGCATTAGAAACGATTGAAAATGCACATGTTTTTATTCATGATGCTCAATACACATCAGAGGATTACAATAAAAAACGTGGTTGGGGACACTCTTGTTTTATTGATACGGTAGAATTTGCCGATGATGCGAATGTAAAACAGCTTTATCTATTCCACGTTGATCCAAACTATAATGATGACAAAGTTGAAGCCTTACATCGTCAATCTTTACAATTATTACACAAACGTAATTCTTTTATGCAGTGTCGCGTGGCGCGTGAAGGTTTGACTATTGACCTCGATGCTTTGTAGATTTTGGAAATTTTGTCATTACTTCAGAACGTTCAGAACACGCCAGCATCCACCAAACTTGATCCAATTCAGCAATTAACTCAATTCCACCCAAGTGCATGGTAGAGCGAGTATTTTTAAAATTTCACCTTTTGGAGTGCTGTGATTACGGAGTACTTCTGTTTAACCATTGAATTAAAGAGCGATCTACCTCTTGTAATAATTGAGCAGTTTCAAACAGCGGCAGACCCATAACACTAGAATAACTCCCTTCAATCCGCTCAATAAATACGCTAGCCAATCCCTGTATTGCATAGCTACCCGCTTTATCCATTGGCTCTTGAGTTGCTACATAAGCATCGATTTCAGCATGACTCAAACGACGAAAACGAACTTGACTAATATTGAGTTGATATAATTGTTGACTAGGCGTAACGATAGCAACAGCGGTCATAACCTGATGCGTTTGAGCAGATAAAACTTGCAACATACGTCGTGCATCGGTCGCGTTTTCTGGCTTACCCAAAATGTGTTGTTGATAAATCACTGCGGTATCAGCACCTAACACACAGTGTTGCGGCTTCAACGCATAACCTGCCTGTGCTTTTTGTAATGCAACCCGTTGCACATACTGCTCTGGCATTTCACCTGCCTGTACAGATTCGTCCGTTTCCACGACTACTGTTTGATAAATAACTTGAATTTGCTCAAGCAATGCTTTGCGTCGTGGCGATTGTGAAGCAAGATATAACATAAATTAAGCTCGATGATAAGGATGCTGAGTCAATAAAGTCCAAGCTCGATAAATCTGTTCAGCAACGACTATGCGGACTAGTGGATGTGGTAAAGTTAAATTAGAAAGTGACCATTTTTGTTCTGCTTGTCGCAGACATTCTGGAGCGAGTCCCTCAGGTCCGCCGACTAATAAAGCAACTTGTATATCATTTTGCACCCAATTTTCCAATTTTTGAGAAAGTTGTATTGTATTCCAAATTTTACCACGTTCGTCTAAAGCGATGATCAAGCTCCCATGAGCGACTTTTGCTAGCATACGTTCACCTTCATCCCGTTGAATTCTAACAATATCCATATTTTTACTGCGTCGGATTAATGGAATTTCCACCAAATTTAGTGCGCATTGAACAGGTAGACGTTTAGTGTACTCCTGATAGCCTTGTTGTACCCACGTAGGCATTTTTTGCCCCATGCAAATGAAATTAATGTGCATTTTGAATAAATTATAAATTAATTGAGATTTAACTTAGTCTTGTAGTCCTTGCCAAAGCTTAAAAACCCCAAATCAACTAAGCTTCGACATCTTTCATATCTTCTCTATCTTTCCATAAACCGATAACTGCTTGCTCGGAACGTTGGTAATGGTGCAAATTGAAGTGTAGGAGTGCAAAATTCATTTTGCAAGCAGTCACTTAAATTAAAATAACACTATCTTTTGCAGGACTACCGTAATTTGCATATAAGTCTCCGTAAATTTAGAGAACTGAAAACTCCGAAAAAGTCTATTGAGGTTATAATGTGTGTTGCAAAGACA